>CAKZKQ010000626.1 GCA_937123825.1 uncultured Pseudomonadota bacterium | reverse complement strand
GACGAACGCCGTCTCGCATGGGGATGTAGAGTGACAAAAGTGTGGTGTCCATGGTCGGTCTGCTCTCCAGTGGTTGCGGATACATTGATGCTGCGTACGACATTTTCTGTGGGGTGACGCGGCGATGGGTATGTTGTGGGCAGCGCTGCTTTGGCGCAAGGGGGCGGCGCGAGCGTGTGAAAGTGTGGATTGTGGGGTTTTATGCCGAGCGCGCATGTGGACCTGTGTCTGGGCTTAACATCTGCAATGCACATTTGGAAGTTGACGCGGCGCCCAAGGATCTTTATGTATGGGTCCAAAGATTATGGTGGGTGCAAATTTGAGCAGTGCCCAACATCATATCATCACACAGATGCGTCGAAAGATCCTTGGCGTCTAAACCAGGGCTCAAGGGGGTCTGTGTAAACCAGCATCCAGATCGCGAAAGGAGAAGGGATGAAGAAAGCAACGTGGTTCCTGCTTGTGGCCTTTGCGTTGGCCAGCACCACCGTGGCCTGCGGCAACAAAGAAGCCGACAAGGGCGGTGCGAAGGCCGATGCGCCCAAGGGCGATGACAAGAAAGCCGACGACAAGAAGGCTGACGACAAGAAGGCTGACGACAAGAAAGCCGATGCCAAGAAGGCCGACGGCGGTGACATCACCGTTGAGAAGTTCGCCACCGAAGCGCCGGCCAACATTTGCACGTGGATGGATACGTGCAAAAACGAAGAAGTCGTCTTTGCCGTCAACTCCATGGTCATGATGCTCGTCGCCTTTGGCGGCATGGCCAAGCCCGACATGGCCAAAGAGATCGAAGAGAAGCTCGCCCCGCTGAAAAAGGCCGACGAAGAAGGCCGCACCAAGCTCAACAAAGATGAGTGTGGTGCTCTGATGGGTGTCGGCGCCAAGCTGATGGGTTTTGACGGTGCGACCCTCAAGGCCAGCATCGACGCCAAGCGCGCCACCTTCGACGCCAAGGCCGCCAGCTCCTGCCTGGCCTCTCTCAAAGGCGATCTGAAGATCTGCAAAGAAGAGAAGAAGCTGACCAAGAAGCCTGGTCTGGCCGAGATGGAAAAGATGATGAAACCTTACGAGGCCGAGCTGGACAAGCACTTCGCCTCTTGCGAGAAGGTCTTCATCGGTCAAGTCGATGCCGGTGGCGCTTGCATGGAAGACTACGAGTGCAAAGACGGCGGCAAGTGCAAGGGCGACAAGCCCGGCGCCAAAGAGAAGAAGTGCAAAGCGGCTCCCGCCGCCCCCGCTCCCTGAATGGTTCAGGCAGCGGTCGCCCTCATGTTCCCTGCACGTCGATGTCATTGACAGGCGCATGTGTGGGGTGAGGGTGAAGCACAAAAACGCAACAAGCCCCGCAGAAGACTCTTGCGGGGCTTGTTGCGTTTTTGTGCTTCTGTGCGTCTGGTGTGCTGTCCTTGTGCTTGTCGCCACCGCCTTCAATCAATCAGGTGCGGGTTTGAGGGGGGGTCGGGCAGTCCGGCCAGCATCATTTCGATGGCCTGGGGCAGTTCGGTGTCCCAGAAGTGGTCGGCACCGACCTCCACGCCCGAGAAGATGCGGATGTTGCGGCTGCGGATGGCCAGGTAGTTGATGGACGATGAGATGACGGCGATGGGGGCGCGCACGGCGGGGTTGGGCGAGAATCCTGCGACGATCAGCGCGCCAAAGAGCTCGTTGGATCGGCGCTCTCGAACGGATTCAAAGGCGATGGTCAGGGCGTTGCGGTCGACGCACTCCCAGGCGAGCAGTTCGACGGTTCTGGGGCGAGCACGAAGCGCCTGGGCGTAGCGTGTCAGCAGCTCTGCGGCCACCTTGCGCCAGGGCAGGCTGTGGAGGCGCTGGGGCAGGTCGCCCAGCAGCTCCTGGAGGGAGGGCCAGATGGCGTAGGAACCGGCAAAAGCTTCGTAGAGGCCGTCGAGGTTTCCGAAGTAACGGTAGATGAGGGCTTTGTTGACCTTGGCGCGCCGAGCGATGGCGTTGACCCCCAGGCCTTTGAAGCCCTTTTCGGAGATGATGTCATCGACGGCCTTGATGAGCGCCGCTTCGGTGGCCTTTCGATCGTACTGTCCCACGTTTGCGATCCTTGTCCGTTAGACCGAGTCCCGCTCAAAACGAGCCAGCAATGACGGCTCTCGCAGCCCATTTCTTCGTCGTCGATGCTCGACGAACTCCCGGTTCGCCTGTGCTCTCCTCCTCGAACTGGACTGCGATTTCTCGCCCTTGCAAGGCTCATTTTGAACGGTACTCGGTCTGGCGAGCTTTTGCGTTGTCACATCAGGTCAAAAGACCACCCCAGCGAGAGGTTGGCAAAGAAGCCCAGGTCCACTGCATCAAAGCGCTGGCCTGCGAGGTCGATTTGGGGGCCGTCGGACTCAAAGACGTTGGGCCAGTAGCGCAGGTACGCCGTCAGGTTGAGGCCTTTCCACAAAAAGAGCCGGTAGGCCACCGCGGGGCCGACGCTGAAGGTGGTGTAGCTGGTGCGCTGACCATCCAGCGACAGGTCGTAGCGGTGGGCCTTGACCTCGACCATGAGGTAGAGGTCGTCCAGAAGGATATAGCCGACCCCGGCCCCCGTCGTCCATGGGCTGTCCAGGTCGGCGCCTGAATCTCCCACAAATTGTTTCTCCGTGAAGGCCTGGCGGTTATAGTCCAGGTTCATGCCGTGGGAGTATTCAAAGACCCACCTGCCCACGCGCATGTCGGCGGCGATGTTGAAGCCGTCCAGGAGCAGCGGCTGGCTGAGTCCAAAGTGGACGTTGAGCTGCGGGCGCTCGTAGGTGTGGGGTTGCCACTGGAAGTTGTGCGAGAGCGCTTCGGTGGAGCTTGGTCCGTGGCCTTCATTGGCGGCGGCGGTGGTGGGTGCAGCGGCGGCTGCCAGGAGCAGCGCGAGCGCCGCAAAGAGCAGGCGCAGGTGGCGCCCGGTGGGCATGGCAGCGGCGGCGGTCGCGGTGTTCACGGTGTGCTTCTTCATTGTCTATCCTCCAGATGTGTACGACTGATGGTGTTGGTTTTGGGGCCAGAGGATGTTTGTATCCGTCTGGTTACTTTATTTGTGTCCATGCGGTTACAAATTGTCAACCAAAAAGTATCCAGTCGGTTACTTGTCTGCTTGGCAGGCCTATGCAGAGGCCGTCATGGCGGTCCTGGATGGGGTTGGATTTTTATGGGAGGGGGAGCGGGGCTGGATGGGGTGCGTTGTTTCTTGGGACCGGCTTGAGGGTCAGCGCCCGTTTTGGGTTCGGGGGGGCAGGGTGACCTCGCGTTGGTGGCTGAACTGCCGGATGGAGGTCCCGTACTGATTTTTGTGCTCGGGGTTTGCCCCGTGCGCCAAGAGCAAGTCCACCGTGTCCTGGTGTCCGCCGCCCACCGCTGACCACAGCGGGGTGTGGAGGCCATCATCGGTGGTGTCTACCGGGACCCCGGCGCGCAAAAAGCGTTCGACGACCGCCGTGTGGCCGCAGAGCGCCGCCCTATGAATCCCCATGTCTCCGCCCCACGAGGTGGCTTGTGGGTCCGCGCCGCGCTCAAGGAGCAGTTCCACCACGTCCAGGTGTCCGCCCCACGAGGCGGTGTGGAGCGCTTGTCGGTTGTGGTGTTGTCCGTGGACATCGAGGCCCTGGTCCAGCAACCAGGCGACGGTCTGCGTGTGTCCCGAGCCTGCGGCCTCCACCAGCGCCGCGTGGTTGGGTTTGATGCCCGAGCCCACCATCCATTTGACCATGTCCAGGTGGCCCCCTTCAGCGGCCCGCTCCAGGCCGTCGGCGCCCTGGGGCAGTGAGATCAACTGTGGGCATTGGTCAAGCAGGCGCTGCGCCAACCACTGCAGTCCCCCCTCGCAAGAGGCTCGCCACAGCGCCCAGCCCTCCGCCTGTGCGTCCACCGGCACGCCCTGGTCTATCATCCATCTGGCCACCGCGCTGTGGCCTGCCGAGACCTGACGGTTGAGTTGCCATGGTTCGTGGGTCAGGCGCGCGCCAGCGCTGACCAGAGCTGTGGCGATCTCCACTGTGGAGGCGTGGCTCAGCGAGTGGTATTGGGGTGGGGCAGGGGTTGCGCCAGCGCCAAGCAGCGCGTTGACGATGTCCAGGTTTCCCGTGCCAGCGGCCAGCGCCAGGACCCCCTTGAGTTCGTTGGGGTCGATGCCTCTGGCGAGCACGGCCCCGATGGCAGCCATGTCTCGGCATTGGATCGAGCGGTAGAGGCTGTCGGGGAAGGGGAGCAGAGTTTTGCGCGGTGTGGGTGGGGGCGTACAGCGCCTGGATTGCCAATCAAACGGGCCGGTGTGGGGTTCAAACCAGCCTGAAGGCATGCCGACGCCGACACGCTCAAGGGCTCGCTGCAAGACGTCGCCCTTTGCGCTGGGGTCACGGACGCCGTCCACCCATGCCTCCAGCTTGCCTTTGGGGCCGTGGTTGAGGAGGTGGTGGCGGCCAGATTCAAAGACCCATGCGACCTCGTGCATCACATCGCCGCCGTGGGTTTGCATCCGGTAGTAGCACACCGGGGTCCTGCACCACCTGGCCAACTCGGCCAGCCGCCTCAGCATCCAACTTGGCGGCCACAATGAGGCATAGGGGGTCTCTTTGGCGTTTCGGTCTGGCAACTTCAACGCGATGGAGTCAGGTCCCCACAGCGCATCCCATGGGGTGGTCCACGGCGAGTCTTCGTAGGCGGGTTCGACCACATCGCACACTGCCAGGAGGCCTTCTGCGGGCAACATGCTGCGGTCGGTGGCCTCGGGCTCTATCCAGTGGAGTCCGTGTCGCAGCGCGCGGTCCTTTTCAAATTCATGGCGAGCGGCGGCAGTGGCGCGCACGTAGATGTGGTCGGCTCGAAATGGCATGTGCGAATACTTTGTATTGTGTTCTATTTTGTGTGGCTGGATTGCACTTCAGCCTGTGCGCGCTGGGTTTCTTGGGCTTTTGAGGCTTCTCTTTGCCCTTCTGACTGCGCACCGTGATCTTCGGAGGGAAGGGTAAGGCCGCTGTTGCGGCTGTCCAGGTGGGATTGGATGCGCTGGGTCAGCCAGACGTTTTCGGCCTCGGTCAAGTGGCGGCCGATGTCGAAGGTTTGAACACCGACCTGAAGGCGCGTGGAGTGGGTGTGGCGCATGAAGTCGGGGTGTTTGGCGGTGGTGATGGGGCCAACGTGGTCGGTTTTGGCGCTGTGGGTCTGGTAGGGGCTGCCCATGAATTGGCGCTGGATTTGAAGGTCTTCGGCGTCGATCATCAGCTTCTGGCTGCCAAAAATACGCAGCAGGGCGGCCGCCGTGATGTACATGCCGATGAGGGCGGGGATAAAGAGCGCCAGAATCGCCACCAGCGGTGCGCCAGCCATGATCATGGTGGAGATGCCGCCAAGGAGCCAGAAGAGTCCAAAGAGGGTCAGGCCAATTTTTTGCCCATCCATGCCGCCGACGCCCACCGCAGGAAGGGCGATGTTCAAGCGACCGTCTTTGGTGTGGGCTTGGATGCGGCTGCCATGGGGTGGTTTGGGGTGGAGCGCGGTGGGCCGGGGGTCGTCATCGCGTGTGGGCGGCTCGTCCAGGCGCCGCAGCGCGTCGAGCGCTTGTTGGGCGCTGGTGAAGCGGTCCTCTGGGGCGGGCTCAATGAGTCTGTCCAGCCAGGCGGCCAGTGCCAGGGAGGGGTTGGAGGCGGCTCGAAAGTCGATTTTGAGGCGTTTTTGGGGCAGTTGGGCCGGGTCGCGGGCGGTGAGCACAAACGCAAGCGTTGTCCCCAGCGCATAGAGGTCGTTTGACGGGCTTGCCTCACCGCGAAGCTGCTCGGGGGCCATGTAGCCGTAGGTGCCGACCATGGTGGAGCCCCCATGGGTGTGCGTGTTGGTGGTGTCTTTGACGGCGCCAAAGTCCACCAGCGCCAGCCCGCCCGAGGCCTTGATGATGATGTTGTGGGGCTTGATGTCTCTATGGATGACTGGCGGTGAGCGCTTATGGAGGTAGGTGAGCGTCTCCAGGAGGGTCTCGGCCAGTGCTTTGAGGGCGTCTTCGTCGGGGCGCCAGCCCCCTTTGACTTGTTCGGCCAGCGATTGCCCCTCGACCAACTCCTGAACCAGGCAAAAGTGGTCTTCTTTGGGGTCTTGCAGGCCGACATCATCGATGTAGCGGGGAATGTTGGGGTGTTGGAGGGCTTTAAGGACCCGAACCTCGCGCTCAAAGAGTTCAATGGCCTTCCAACTCTCGGCCGAGCGCATTGAGAGGGCCTTGAGGGCCACGCGCTGCTGGGTTTTGGTGTCCACCGCACGCCATGTGCTGCCTTGGCCTCCGCTGCCGAGCAGCTCCACAAGTTCGTATCGTTGCGCGACCTTGTCTCCAGCCTTGAGCATGCTCTCTCCTGGTGGGGGCTTGGGTGGGTTGCTCGCGATGGGAAGACTTCGTTGTTGAGAAGCCTTTGGCGAAGGCGGCCATGTTGTTGCACCTGGGCGAAGGTGTCAACGCGTGTTGGCTTGACGCTGGAGCGGTCCGGTTGCACCCTTTCGCAAAGGTGGCATGACCAAGGTGTTGAGGATGACGTCGATGGGGATTTTATCGGCGTTCGGGAGGGTCGGTGACAGACCACAAGACACAAGAAGAAGCATTGGACGCGCAGACGCTGGACACCCTCGACGCCGATCAGGAAGCCTTTGGGCAGTTGCTGGCGACGATGGAGTTGGGGGTGGACCTGGACGACGAGCGGGCCCACCGTGAGACCGTGCGCCCGCCGCTGGACTCGGTCCAGAGCCTGGGCTTCACCCTTGGCGGCCTGTCGGTGATGACGCTCGACGGTGAGGGCGACGAGGGCCAACTGGGGCCGCTGCGTCTGGAGCGCACCCTGGGGGCCGGGGCCATGGGAGAGGTCTGGCTTGCCCAGCAGGTGCCGCTGGATCGGGATGTGGCTGTCAAGCGCGTCAAAGACAAGGCCCGCGGTGTCAGCACCAACCGCAGCATCCTGCGCGAGGCCTGGATTACCGGCCGCCTGGAGCACCCCAACGTCGTCCCCGTCCATGACCTCGGCCTCGATCAGCATGGCTCGCCGGTCATGGTCATGAAGCGCATCGAGGGGGTGTCCTGGCAGGACATTTTGGACGAGCCGTCGTTGATGCCCGAGCGCCATGCGGGCATGGATGTTCTTGAAGGGCACCTGCGGATCTTGATGGAGGTCTGTGACGCCATTCACTTTGCCCACACCCGAAACATCCTCCACCGGGACATCAAGCCCGACAACGTCATGTTGGGGCCCTTTGGGGAGATCTACGTGGTGGACTGGGGCATCGCGGTCAGCACCCGCGACGACGGGCGAGGGCGCCTGCCGCTGGCGTCCGACGCCAACAAGCCAGCAGGGACACCGGTCTACATGGCCCCCGAAATGGCCGCAGGCCAGGGCAACAAGCTCGGTCCGCACAGCGACGTCTTTTCGCTCGGCGCCGTCTTGCATCAGTTGATCACCGGCGAGGTGCGCCATAAGGGGGCGACGCCGATGCAGGTCTTGATGAATGCTTATGTGTGCGAGCCCTTTGAGTACGATCTGGAGGTGGTCCCGGCGGAGCTTGCGGCGCTGTGTCAGCGCGCCATGGCCCGCGAGGTCGAACACCGCCTGGGGAGCGTGGAGGCCTTTCGGGGGGCGCTGGAGTCGTTTTTGCACCACCGGGACTCCTGGCGGTTGGGGCAAAAGGCGCTGGAGCTGCTCGGGGAGCTCAAGGCGGCCATTGTCGCGCGCGAACGCCATAAGATCCGCGAGCTTTACGGGGCCTGCAACTTTGGTTTTCAGCAGTCGCTGGGGGTCTGGGCCGACAACGACGCGGCCCAGCGCGGTCGCCACGAGATGCTCCTGGAGATGGCCGGGTTTGAACTCGATGAGCAGCAGCCCGAGGCGGCGGCTTATTTGTTGGAGCAGATTCAGTCGCCCTCGGGGCCGCACGCCAGCCGCCTTGAAGCCCTGCGCGGCCGCCTTGAGGTGGTGAAGCGCGAGGTTGAGGCGCTGCGCTCATTGCGTCACGAGACCAACCTGGGTGTCTTCAGCCGCCGTCGGGGGTTGCTGGCGGCGGGTTTGGGGTTGGTGTGGGCGCTCAACGGCTTTCGGCGCTCGGCGGACCTGCCCGAGCACGCCGAGTTGGTCGGCAATCAGTTGGTGATGATCGGCGCGGTGTCGCTCCTGGTGGGTTTGTCGCGCAAGTGGATGTTGGGGACGCTCATCAACCGCAAGATCACGGCGGCGCTCTTTGGGATCCTTTTTGTGGATTTGGTGGTGAGGTGGGTGGGGTGGCACTTGAAGGTGCCCATTTTGGATCTGGCGGCCATGGAGCAGGTGGCCGACATGGGCAGCGTGGTTTTCATCGCGCTGCTGATCGACGTCAGGCTCCTGGTGACCGCGGCGGTGATGGTGGTGGCGGTGGTCTTTACCGCCTACTTCCCCGAGAAGATCTACTCGATTACCGCGTGGTCCAATTTGTTTGCGCTGCTGAGCGTGACGGCCATCTGGTTTAAGAAGGCGCCATCCATGGCGAGCGTTCAGCCGCAGCCTTCAAATGCGGTTCAAAACACTGAGAACGACCGCTAAGGGCCATCACTGTCCGGTTGAACCGCCTATTTTAGAGCGCATGAGGTTGCCCGTGGGTTGGGAATGGGGCCACAGACACGCCCACGACCACATTGGGTCGTGAACCTCAGCGCTTGTCTTCTTTGGGAGGGGGGTCCTGGCGCCGCTGGGCTTCCAGGTCTTCGAGAAGGCCCTGGAGACGCTCAAGGGCGCTGTTGATGGTTTCCCTACGAATCTGTTTTTCGTCTTTGGGTTCAAGCTCCATGTTGGTGGGAGCGTCCTGTTCTTTCTTGGCGGCGGTGGGTTTCTGCTTGTTGTCCGACATGGTGTCCTCCGTGTAGCAGGTCAATCACCCGGCTCACTATAAGTTTAACAATGTCAGCACCGGAACACGGATCGGCAACCCTTTGAGGTCTCTTATGCGCTGAACCTCATTTTGAAGGAGAGGTTTTGCATTGTGGCAATTTTAGTTTTATGGTGTGGCAAGTTCCTTATCTTTTGTTTTGAGGGTTGTGTCCAGTTATGCTCACCAAAGATCAATACGTTCGTTTTCTCAGCGATGAAACCGTCACCCGGGATGTCGTGGATATTTTGCAAGTTCACTACAATATGCCCAACCGCACGGCGAGATACACCCAGTTGGGAGAGCCGTTGAAGTTTTCTCAACAGAAAATCAGTGCGCAATACGCCAAACTGGGGAAGTTTCTGGCTGAAAAGTCTGCTCGGAGCCCTGATGTGCCAGCCAACTACAACCAACATGGTCTGGGTTGGTGGTCATTTATTGGCACCATGGTCGATCTTGGATTGAAGAACATCCAAATGCATGACGGGCTTGCGCAAGCCCTAGAAGAGTTGGGTTGGACTTGGGGGCAGGCGCGCATCGGCCGTGAGGGTCAGTCGGTGGTCTGGAAGAACTCCTCGACGCACTCGGGCGGCGCCGAAAGATCGGAGTCATACTCGATGTCCAGGCTGCCGGTGCCTTTGAGGTTGTTGGCAAAGAGCGAGCCGCGGACCTCCAAATCCCCCACAAAGTCGATGTCCGCCTCCGGCGCGTAGATGCCCCCCACGAATTGGGCGTTGCCCACGTTCACCAGCGCCTCGCCGCGGCCCCCCATAAAGAGCTTGAAGGCCCTGGCGCGGCTCTTGGAGGGGGCGCCCAGCTCCAGGTTGCCCACGGTCTTGATGGTGCCCGAGACCCACAACTCAGCCTCGGCGCCCTCTTCGACCACCAGGTTCATCTCGCCCACAGTCTCGATGTCCCCCTCAACAAAGATGGAGGCCCGGCCCACGACCCGGATCTCGCGCTTGCCCAGGACGTCCTGCGGCCTGGCAAAGTAGTACTCGCCGTCGTCCAGGATCAGCTCATCGCCCGAGCCCAGTCGATCGTTGTTGTTCAGGTCACGGCGTTTTGCGACCTCGGCGGCCACGTCGATGATCTGGTTGCGGCCGCAAGGACACGGCGCCCCCCGGTAGTCGAAGCCTCGGCGCCCATCGACAAAGTTGACGTCCCCGACGGCGCTCAGTGACCCGCTCAAGAAGAGGTCGCCGTTGATGTCCATGTCCCCGACCACGTCCAGGTCACCGTCGATCCAGGCGTCTTGCCCCACGGTCCAGTTGCCCACCACGTCCACGTCGTTGCCCGTGATGAGCTCCCGGCCCACGTCCAGGTCTCCCACGCCGTCGATGCCGCCAGCGGCGTTGAAGCTGCCGTCGACCGCAAAGTTGCCCACCAGATCCACGCGCCCGTTGACGCCCACATGGCCAAGGCCCGGGTCGTTGCCCGCCAAATGGCTGCTGGAGCGCGTCACCACGCCCGAACCCACGTCGTCCAGGTCACCGCAAAGGCACAGCGCGTGCTCAAAGACCTGCGAGGGGCCATCGAGCTTGTCCGGCTGGCACTGGCGGCGCAGCGCACCCTCGGCGTTGAGGATGGGGCTAGGGCGTTCAAAGTCTTCGTCGATGGGTTCAAAGTCCCCCAGCCCTCCAAATCCACCCAGGCAGGCCGCGGGGAGCGTCAAAAGCAGCGCCAGACAAAATACAAAAGGCTGAGACAATCGGCGGTAGGTCATTTGCAACTTCTCTCATCAACTAAAAGGCTCACGGAGCGCGTTGTGGTGACGGTTTCCTCATGCGGTGCCCGTAGGGACGGGCGCGTGGGTGAGAAATTCAAGGTGTGCATAAAAAAGACCCGATGGTCAGTGTCTTTGACTCCAAACAAGCGACAGACAATGCTGAATGTGTCGGTCAGTGACATTTTATGTGCGCTTTCGGGGGTTGGACGGCTGTGTCTGTGTGGGTGGACGTTGATGTTTTGGGGCCCTGAGGATAGCTTTGAGCCTGGACGACGCAGTGTTGAGGCTCTTTGAGTGGGGAGCATGGGTGGTGGGCACGGGCTCACTGCAGAGTTTGCCTTCCCGTTTGAAGACAGCGCTCATGTTGATGGAGGCTCTGCCGTTTTATGCTCAAGCGCCTTGTGAAGCGGGTCCTTAACCGGGACCGCCACCGCAATCTGGAGCAGTACGTCGCGTATCAGGACCGCATCGCGCGTGAACACCTCTTGCCACAGCTTCGCGGCTGTGGGGTGAGGGTCGATAGGCCGGTGCTGGACGTGGGCTGTCGGCTCGGCGGCGGCACCATCGCCGTGGCGCGCCAGCTTGGCGTGCCCACCTGGGGTTGGGACATCGTGCCCGAGTTCATCGAGACGGCCCAGAAAGCCGCCGCCAAGGCCGACGTCGATGTGCGCTTTGAGGTCTTTGACGTCATCAACGACCCGCTGCCCGAAGAGCGCTTTGGGCTGGTCATCATGCGCGACGTGGTCGAGCATCTGGTGGACCTGGAGGCACCCATGCGGCGTTTGCGGGAGCTGGTCGAGCCCGACGGCGCGCTCTACGTGGTCTTTCCGCCCTGGTACGGGCCCTACGCCGGTCACCAGCACAACGCCCCCGGCAAAAGCCGCTACATGCCCTACGCCCACCTGATCGCGCCCCAGGCCTTCCTCAAGCAGATGATCGCCGAGGTCCCCAACCCCGAAGGCAACGAGTGGGTTGAGGATCAAAAGAACGTCTTTCAGATCCGCATGACTCGCCGCAAGTTCGAGCGCATCGCGCGCCGCACCGGCTGGAAAATCCACCGCCAGTGGGGCTACCTGCTGCGCCCGGCGTTCATGCGCATGGGTCTGCCCACGATCTCCAACGGGCCGCTGGGCAAGATGCCGGTGGTGGGTGAGTTTGTCTCCACCGCCTGCGAATACGTGCTGGTCCCGGCTTGATGCATTTTGGTATGAGTGCTCAACGCCCTCAAAAGCGCAGCGCTACGGGTTTGTGGTCTGCACGGAGAGGTCGTAAGACAGGTCCAGGT
>CAKZKQ010000625.1 GCA_937123825.1 uncultured Pseudomonadota bacterium | reverse complement strand
CACCACCACTCATCCGACCTCAGAGAAGTGAAAGCACTTTCGACGAGATGACGAGGTGGTACGGCGAAGCGAAGCACGATCCACACATCGCATTTGCTATAAGTGAGCGTAGCGAACGCACCAAAAGGGAACGAAGTGACCGAACCAAAAGCAAGCGCAGCGCAGCGAACTGGAAGCGAAGCGAACTGCGGCTGAGCGAAGTGAAGTCGCTCACGGTCCACACATCACAATTGCTATAAGCGAGCAACGCGAGCGCACCAAAAGGAAGCGAGCGCAGCGAGCGACCGAACCATAAGGGAGCGCAGCGACCGCACCGAAAGGAAGCCAAGCGCAGCGCGGCGACGAACCGCTCACTCGCGCAGCGAGTGAGCCACGAGCGAGCGCAGCGAGCTCGAGAGTTCTTTGGGTGTGATGGGTTTTTTGAGGACGAGGTTGGGGAGGTTTTTGAGGGTTGTTTCTTGTTCGAGGGTGAAGGTGCCGCCGGTGAGGAAGATGAAGCGCGGGGCCAGTTGGGGGTGTTGGTCTTGGATGGCGGAGAGGACTTCGATGCCGTTCATGTGGGGCATCATGACATCGCAGATGATGGTGTCGAAGTGGGGGTCGTTTTGGAGGAGTTTGAGTGCCTGGGCGCCGTTGGTGGCGGTGGAGACGTTGTGTTTGCGCAGGACGCGGCTTAGGGAGCGCAGGATGAGGGCGTCGTCGTCGATGATGAGGACCTTGAGTTGGTCTGGGTTGTGGGGTTTGGGGTTTGGGTTGGGTTTGGCGTGGGGTTGTGGGGTGTCTCCTTGGGCGGTCAGCAGCCTGAGGGTGACGGTGGTGCCTTGTCCCTGGGTGCTGTTGAATTCCATGGAGCCGCCCATGCTCTGGATGATGTTTTGGGACAGGAAGAGTCCCAGGCCCATGCCGGAGCCGACGTCTTTGGTGGTGAAGAATGGGTCAAAGATGCGGCGCAGGTGTTGTGGGGAGATGCCGACGCCGTTGTCCTTGATGTGGACCAGGAGGTGTTCTGGGCCGTCGGTGAGGGCTTTGATGGTCAGAGTGTTGCGGTTGTGGTGTTGGCCTTTGAAGGCGCCGATGGCGTTGGTGATGAGGTTGATGAGGACCTGTGTGAGTTGGGCGGTGTTGCCCTGGACTTGTGGCAGGTCGCTGGGGATGTCGGTGTGGAGTGTGCAGCAGTGGCGCAGTTGGTTGTGGGTCAGTTGCAGTGACCAGTCGATGACGGGTTTGAGGTCAAAGTGTTGGGGTTGATCGATGGGTCGCGCGGCGCTTTGGAGTTGTGCGACGACGGTGGTGGCTTGCTGGGTGCCTTTTTGGGCGTCGCGCAGCCAGTCGCGCATGTCGATGGTGTTGGGGTTGAGGTTTTGGAGTTCTTCGAGGCACAGCTCGATGTTGGTTTGAATGTAGGTCAGGGGGTTGTTGATTTCGTGGGCGACCCCGGCGGCCAGTTGGCCCATGGAGGCCATGCGTTCGGCGACCTCGAGGCGAGTTTGTAGGGAGCGTTTGGAGGTCTGGTCGCGGACCATGACGAGGGAGGCGTCTTGGTGGTTGAATTGGATGCGGCGCGCGGTTGAGATTTCGATGTGTCGGTGGGTGTTGTTCTCTTTGAGGGTGTGTTCGCCGGCGACGGGGATGGCGCACTGGGCGCTGAATTCATTGGGCGCGGCGTCGAGTTGCAGGAGCGTGGTCAGGCGCAGGCCCTGGAGTTCCTGGCGGCTCTTGCCGAGGGTCTTGGTCAGTTCTTCGTTGGCGTAGATGATGCCATTTTTGCCAGAGACGCACAGGCCGTAGGGGGCGGTGTCGAGCATGTGCTGAAGGTCGGCCTGGGTTTGTTTGAGCGTGGCCGGGGTTTGTGGAATGCGGGTGATGTCGCGGATGACGCCGATCAGGACGTCCGGGTGGCTGGAGTCTTTGAAGACGGTCTTCTTGGTGGAGATGGTGTGGCGTTGCCCGTTGGCGTCGGTGAAGAACTCGACGTTTTCGTCCAACTTCCGGCTTTCGAAGACCATTTCGTCGCGTTCGTGGAAGACGCTGGCTTCTTCTGGGGGGAAGAAGTCGAAGTCGCTTTTGCCAAGCAGCTCTTCTCGCGGGTAGCCCATAAACGCGCACATGGCGTCGTTGAGCATGATCCAGGTGTGGTTGCGGTCTTTGACAAAGACAGGGTCGGGGACCTGGTCAAGGACGCGCTGTGCCAGGCCGTGGTTGAGCTCTGGCCGCATCCTTTGGGTGGTGTGAAGTATCAGGCCGGAGCCGTCGCCCAGCGCCACTGCGGTGTCCTCAAGGGGGGTGCCTTTGAGGGTTTTCCAGCGAGTGTGGGTTTTAAAGCGGCATGTGCCACCGCTGGCTTGCAGATGGGTGGTGAAGCGTGGGTGCTCATCTGGGTGCAGCCACTGCAGAAAGTCCTGTGGGCTTTCAAGGGCAGGGGAGGGCATCCAACAACTGCGCCGAACGACGGTGATGTCATTCGTGTGCGGGTTGAAGAGCCAGATCAAGATCGGCGTGGTCATGAGATGCGGTCTTCGCGTTTAGTGTTATGTGTTGAGCCCTGTTCGCTGCATAAGAGCATAGGCCTCATTGGTGCCGTCCACAAGAGGAATTGGGCAATACATTATAAATGTTCACTGTTGTTGTGTGTTTTGTGTTGTCAGTGTTGGGTTTTGGTGTTTTGATATTGATTTTGGTTCGTTGAGGGCGTTTGGGATGGGGTGATTGAACCGTCGGTGCTTATGTCTGCATCGCATATGGGTGGGGTTGGTGGGGGAGCAATGTGCTCTGGTTCGGTGTTGGAGGTGCAGTCGCTTGCGCCGGACGCTGGCCATCTCTATATTGTTGGGCTGAAGTGGTAGGACCAGACCGCTTGGTTTGAACGGAATCAACAACGGGACACAGACCGGGGTGCCGAATGCACTGTGTGGATGGGTGGCGCAAGAATCTGTTTGCGCGCTTTGTCTGCGGGGTACCCTGCAGGATCCTCACCGGAAGGAGCTGGCGATGATGGATCGTGCATACAAGAGCATTGGAGAGATCGCGGCGCTGCGCCTACTTGGCGTGGTGTTGTTGGTTTTTGCGTTGGTGGCGGCGGGTTGTTCTGACAACGGCGGCGGCGGCGACGTGGTCGGTGACCCCAATAACATGGTGATGCCGGATGCGGACACTGGCGTGCCTGACGTCGAGGATGACGAAGACGGCGATGACCAGCAGGACGCGGATGATCCTCAAGACGTCGACGATCCACCGGACGTGGACGATGAAGAGGACGTCGAGGACCCGCCGGATGTGGATGATCCGCCCGACGTCGATGACCAGCCCGACGTGGATGATGAAGAAGATGTCGAGGATCCGCCCGATCCGCAGCGTCCGCCGACGATCCTTGAGGTGACCCCGCAGCGCGGTTCTGTCTCGGGCGGGACGTCGATCCTGATCACCGGTGATGGGTTCACGCAGGAGACGGAGGCCTTTGTGGGGGCGCGTCGGATGACTTCGGTCGAGGTCATCAGCGACACCCAGCTTCTTGGTCTCAGCCCGCCCGGTGTGGTGGGGACGGTGGATGTGAAGGTCGTCACCGAGTACGGCGACGATGTCCTGGCGGGCTCCTACACCTACTTTGAGCCGCTCACGGCGCGCTCGGTCAACCCCAACCGGTCCTCGACGCTTGGCGGCGAGGTGGTGATTCTGCGCGGCTCTGGTTTTAGCGAGGAGACGCTGGTGACGGTTGGGGGGCGTTCGGTGATCGACGTGGAGTTTGTCGACACCGAGACGCTTCAGATCATCACGCCTTCCGGCGAAGTGGGCCGCAAAGACGTGCGCGTGACGGACCGCAACAGCTCGGCGCTGCTGGCTGGGGCGATGGTTTACTACGAGGCGGTGCGCTTGGACCGCATCTTCCCGGCAGCGGGGACGACCGAGGGTGGCAACACGGTGTCGCTCATCGGCGGTGGTTTTGATGAAGAGACGGTGGTGCGCATTGGCGACATCATCGCGGACGTGACCTTTGTGGACAGCACGCAGTTGCGCGTGGTGGTGCCGCCGGGTCCCGAAGGGTTTGTCAACGTCACGGTCAACAACGACAACGGCATCACGGGTCTGCTCGATGGTTACCGCTACTTTACGCCCAGCAACGACGACCAGCTTCGGGTCTACGGCATCACGCCCGTTGAAGGTCCGGCCGCCGGTGGTCAGCAGGTCACGGTGGTGGGTGAGAACCTTGACGGCGCGGGTCTGGAGATCACGCTCGGTGGCCAGGAGATGGTCATTGAAGAGGTGACCGCGTCGAGCGTCACGGGGCGCACCCCGGCAGGCGCTGAAGGCGTGGTGGACCTGGTGGTCAGCACCGACGCTGGCGAGCAGACCCGTCAGGATGCTTACACCTACGTGGCCACGCTGGGTTTGACGGCGGTCGAGCCGGGCACGGGCAACGTGGACGGTGGTCAGCAGGTGACGGTCGCCGGTGAGGGCTTCACCGAAGATACGGTGATCTTCTTTGGTTCCCAGCGCGCCGTGGTGGACAACTTCAGCGCCACCGAGTTGACGGTCACGACCCCTCCGGGGACGCTGGGGCCGGTCGATGTGCGCGTGCGCTCCGGGATGCAGGATGCGACCCTTGAAGACGGCTTCACCTACACCCAGGACATTGAGATTTACGGCATCACGCCCACCAAGGGCTCCATCGCAGGCGGCACCTTTGTGGTCATCCGCGGCGAAGGTTTTGCGACCATCCCCGAGATCAGCTTTGGTCCCGGCGAGGGCTCCGAGGTGCAGCTCATCGACAGTTCGACCATCAGTGTGCGCACGCCCGCGTCCCGCGAAGGGGCGGTGGACGTCAACCTGACCTTCGGCGACGACGAGTACCGCGCGCCCGACCGCTTCACCTTCTTCAACCCCGGGTCTCGCTTTGGTGGTGTTTGGGGCGATGTGATCGCCGGTGCGGTCAACGTCTCGGTCTTCAGCACCGGCGGTGGTCCCGTGGACGGCGCCTATGTGACCCTCTCGGTGGACCGCGACACGCCTTACCGCGGCTTCTCCAACGAGGCCGGTCAGGTGACTTTCTCCGGCCCCGAGCTCAACGGCCGTCAGAACGTCACCGCTGTGGCTGCGGGCTTCTCTTCAGCCACCGTGCAGTCTTTCAACGCTGAGAACGTCACCGTGCTCCTGTCGCCGCTCGACGGCCAGGGGGCGCCTCCCGGTGGTCCGCCGCTGGGCACCATCACCGGTTACATCAGCGGCGTGGAGAAGGTCGGCGACCCTGGTCCCAACGAGTTTGAGTTGGCCATCGTCTACACCACCACCATCAGCCCCTTCCGAGGCAACCCGCCGACGGGCAACGGCAACGTGGTGTTGGGCAATGGCAACTACACCCTCATCAGCCGCGTGGGCGATGTGGCCGTGGTGGTCCTTGCTGGCCTCTTCAACAACCTCACCGAAGAGTTTACGCCTTACTTCATGGGTGTGCGCCGCTATCTCTTTGTGTCCCAGGGCGAGACTTACACGGTGGACCTGGAGGCCGACATTCCGTTGAACAACCCCGTGACCTTCAAGGTCAGCAACGCCCCTCGCGGTGTGCCCGGGCCCAACACCAACCAGGTGCTGCCCTACCTCGACTTTGGTTTTGAGGGCACCTTCGGCGGCGTCAACGGCTTGGTGGCCGAGGGCGACGGCGAGTTTGTGACGGCCGAGTATATGCCCCACCTGGAGGGGGTGTTGGAGGACGTGACCCTCTTTGTGCTCGGTGGTGCGTGGACCAACGGCGGGGCGCCCTACAGCCTGGCCATCTTGGAGAACGTGGTCCCCGATGGGGTGGTGGAGCTGCCACCGCTTCTGGGGGTGCCGACAGCGCTCAACCCACGCGACGGCGGCAGGGTGATCAACAACTACGTGGAGTTCAACCCCAACTCGAACATCGCGCCGGACTTCTATCTGGTCTCGATCGAGAAGTTTGACCGCACGCCGGTCTGGGATGTCTTCCTGCCCGGCAACGAGCCTTACTTCCAGTTGCCCGAGATGCCCGATTTCTCGGACCTGCCGCTGGACGAGCGCCCGGCGCCCTTTGTCACTGGTCCGCTGGTGCTCAGCATCACCAGCGCCAAGGCCATTGAGTTTGACTACGACAACTTTGAGTACAACGACTTCGGCCTGGACAACTGGGAGGTCTTTGCGGCCACCAGTTGGGTGATCCAATTGCGCTGAAGCCGCGTATGACTTGATGACGCCGCGCTGATTTGAGACCAACGACTCCTGGTCCGAAGTCAGAAGGTGAACGGCGTCGCCGCTGGGGTCTGGGCCAGCGGCCATTGCTCTCTTTGACTGGACCGACAGGACGGGGTCTGCGTCGCTTTAAAAGCGGCGTTGGCCGATTGAAAACAGCGAAGAAACCAGGCCATCGGCTCTCATTGCCATGAAAAACTCCCTCCTTTTGTCTTCCGCCTTCAGAACACCACTGACGCACTTGTGCGCGTTGATGGTGTTTTTGCTTTTGGTGGTTGCGGCCGGTTGCAGCGACGACACCCCCGGCAACTCAGACAACGGATTGCCCGACATCGGCCTGCCCGATGTGGGTCAACCCGACGTCGATGAAGCAGACACCCCCGACAATCCAGACGAGCCCGACGCCGACGATGAACAGGACGCGCCGGACCCGCCCGAGGATGTCCCCGAGCCGCCTGAGGATGTCCCAGATCCTCCCGAAGACGTGCCAGACCCGCCCGAGGACGTCCCCGATGTCCCCGACGAGGAGGACGCCACTGAGGGCGAGGATGTCGAAGACGAGCAAGACACCCCCGAGCCGCTGCGGATCTTGAGCGTCACCCCCGACCGTGGCTCCATTGAGGGCGGCACCGAGGTGACGCTGACGGTCCAGGGCGAGCTGGAAGAGCCCGGCGTTCAATTCGATGGCCGCGATGCCACCGAGGTCCGTCTGGTCAACCCCACGACCATCACCGCCGTGACGCCCCCGGGCATCATTGGACCGGCGGATGTCAAAGTCATCAACGGCCAAGAGCGTGATACGCTGACCGACGGCTTTGTCTACGTGGCCCCGATGTCCATTGAGCTGGTTGAGCCTTCGCGCGGTTCATCCGACGGCGGCGACTTGATTGAGGTCCGCGGTGAAGCCTTCCCGCAAGATGTGCAAGTGAGCTTCGGCGGCCGCGCCGCTGTCTCGGTTCAGTGGCTCAGCGCCGAGCGCCTCCTGGCGATCTCACCGCCCGGTGTGGCGGGGATCGCCGATGTGCGCGTGACAGACCTCTACAGCTCTGCTGTGCTGCCCGAAGGCTACACCTACTTCGACGCCGTGAAGATCGACAGCCTCTTTCCGGCGGCAGGCCCACAGGCCGGCGGTCAGGTGACCGTGATTTCAGGTCAGGGGCTCACGGCCCAAACCACAGTGAGCTTTGGGGCCATTGAGGCTCAGGTGCGTCATATCAACGACCAGCGCCTGGAAGTCACCACACCCCCTGGGCCGCTGGGCGCCGTGGACGTCCTGGTGGTCAACGGCAACGGCGCCGCAGGCCTGCCGCGCGGTTACACCTACCTCAACGACGACCAACAAGGGCTCGCCGTGACCGGCGTGCAGCCCGACCGTGGCCCTGCCGCTGGTGGCCAGGAGGTCATCATCTCCGGGCGCGGCTTTGACGACGACGATCTTGTGGTCACCTTCGGAGGTGAACCCGCGCAACTCATCGAGGTGACCGACAGCGCGCTGCGCGTGCGCACGCCCGCTGGTGAGACAGGAGAGGTCGATGTGGTCGTCACCAACGCCCAGGGAGAGCAGGCGCTGACCGACGGTTACACCTACCTGGTGACCTTGGAGTTGGCAGCGGTCGAACCCGCAGAAGGACCCGTTGAGGGCGGCACACCCGTGCGGATTTTTGGCAACGGCTTTGACCAGCAAACCCGCTTCTTCATCGGTCCTCAGCCCGTTCAGCAGGTCATCATCGAAAACGACACCACCGCCACGGGGCTGACCCCGCCCGGCAGTCTGGGCCTCAACCCCGTGCGCGCTGAGCGCGGCGTCCAGCAGGCGGTCCTGCCCGAGGGCTTCCGCTACACCGCCCCGGCCGAGATTTACTCCATCGAACCCCAACGCGGCAGCATCGCCGGGGGCACCACGCTGACCATCCGAGGCCGCGGCTTTGTTCAGGGCGCCGCCGTTCAGATTGGTGCGCTGGGCTGTGACAACCCGGAGGTTCTGGACCCGGCCACCATCGTCTGCACCACCGCTGAGGGGCGCGAAGGGGCCTTCCCCGTGCAAATTGAGCAGGGCGGTCAGATGCTCCAGGCGCCCGAGCGCTACATCTACTTCAACCCCGCCAGCCGCTTTGGTGGCGCTTGGGGCGATGCGGTGGGCGGCTCGGTCAACATCAGCGTCTTCTCCATCGGCGGCGAAGCCGTCCCCGGAGCCTTTGTGATGCTCACCGTCGACGGCGACAGCCAGTACCAGGGCTTCACCAATGAGCAGGGGCTCATCACCTTCTCGGGCGACGATGTGCTGGGCAATCAATTTGTTTCGGCCACGGCGGCCAGCTTCTCGTCGGCGACCATGCAGACCATTGACGCCGAGAACATCACCTTGTTGCTCTTCCCGGTGGTGCCGCCCAGCGGCGGCGGCGGCGGTGGCGGGCTTCCGCTGGCGCCCATCACGG
>CAKZKQ010000624.1 GCA_937123825.1 uncultured Pseudomonadota bacterium | reverse complement strand
GGGCTTGGAGACTCCGCAGGAGTCTCTCCGTGGCTGGGGCAGGGGCCCCAGCGACGTGACCCCGCCAGTGAGCGCTATAATCGCCTGACACGAACTGCCTGAGTCACCCAACAAAGCCGCCTGTCCCAAATCAAGCGCGTTCTCACAGCAAAGCCCAATCCCCCAGCGACGTGACCCCGCCAGTGAGCGCTATAATCGCCTGACACGAACTGCCTGGGTCTTCCAACAAAGCCACCTGCTCGAATCCACCACCATCCCAAAAACGGACAAAGGGGCCGCGCTTTTAAGGCGCGGCCCCTTTTGGGGTTTGGTGGTGGTCAGACGTGGATTGTCTGACCACTTTGCCAAGGCAAAGATGGGCGGTTGTGTTACTCGCTGTCTTTGTCTTTGGTGCGGCCGAGTTGGCGGCGCAACTGGCGAGCGTTGCGGCAGGATTTGCGGACGCCGGCTTTGCAGGCTTTGTCGTAGTTGGACAGGGCGTCGTCGTATTCGAGGTATTGTGCCTGGAGGCTGCCGAGGCGGTAGCAGCCCTCTTGTTCGCCTCGGGAGCAGGCCTTCTCGTAGAGTTCGAGCGAGAGGTCGGTGTCCGAGGCGCCGGCCAGGCCGTACTCGTGGATCATGCCCAGCTCGGTGCAGCCATTGGTGTTGGAGTTGTCCTCGTGGCACCCGCGCGAGAGGTAGATCAGCGCCAGATTCATGTCGCGGTTGATCAGCGGTTTGGCGCCGGTGGCTTTGGCCAGGGTGCCGTAGAAGTAGACCTTGCCGAGGCTGGCGCAGGCTTCCCACAGGCCGGTGTCGCCGGGTTTGCCGCCGTAGTCGCGCCAGACCTTGGAGAGGATGCGGTCGCGCGAGTCAAAGGGCTTGCAGGCGTGGGTGAGATCTTTGACGGCCAGCGCGGCGGCCTTTTTGGAGGTGCGCGCAGCCCGGATGGGGGTGTAGGCCGTGTAGAGGCAGGACAGCGGGTCGCCCAGGTCGCAGGCGCGGCGGCTGTATTTGGCGGCCTTGGCGGCCAGGGCCTTGTCGTCTTTGGCTTTGGGCTCGAAGTAGGCGCGACCGTAGCGCTCAAAGAACTGGTCGCGGTACTTGTTGGCCACCTCGGTGCAGGCGTCGACTTTCTGGCGAGGCTCACCCTGCTTTTGATCGCAGGTTTTTTGCTTGTACTCGAAGGAGAGCGTCTGCATCTCGCTGCACGCTTCGTCGCTGGCGCTCTGGTTGAAGGCGTCGCGGTAGTTGCGGTCGTTGCGGCAGGCGATGTCCAGGTAGCGGTAGGCGCGGATGGGATCGCGTTTGACGCCGGCGCGGCCGCCGCCGCCCATGTAGAGTTCGGCGACGCTGGAGCAACCCAGCGGCGAGGCGTGCTCGCGGCAGGTGAAGCGGAAGACGCGGAAGGCGTCGTCGGGTTTGGGGGCCGTGCCGATGCCTTCGTTCATGTAGATGCCCAGGACGATGCAGCTCAGCAGCGCGTCGAGTTGGCGCTTGTCAGGGTCGTACCAGTTGCGGTCGGGCGGATCGGCCAGGTGGCTGCATCCGGCCTCCAAGCTGGGGATGACGTACTCGATGATGTCGCGTTTGGCGGCGTCCTGGCGAGTCTTCTTGAGGTTCTTGACCAGGGCTTCGCTGAAGAAGAAGTAGAGGACGCCGACGTCGAGGCAGGCCTGGGTGTAGCCGGTCTCGGCGCACAGGCGCTGGATGTTGCGCAGCTCGTCGCGGCTGGGCAGCAGCGCGGCTTTTTCTTCTTCGGTGTCGGCATCGACGGCCTTGAGCATGGTGCTGGTGGGGTCGGGGAAGAGGTCCTCGTCGCGGCTGCCGTACTTGTAGATGATCTGGTCCAGGCAGGCGCGCGGGTTGTTGCTGTCGCAGGCGTTGCCCAGGAACTCGTAGCGGCTGTCTTTGAGGCTCTGCACCAACATGCCAAGCTGCTCTTGCATGTCGTCTTCCACGTCGGCGTTGTTGCCGTAGAACTCGATCATCTCAATGAGCGGTCCAAAGACGTCCATGGCGACGCTGTAGCAGGCCTGGCTGTCTTCGAGTTCTTCACAGGCCAGCGAGAAGACCTCCAGTGACATGTTGAAGTTCTTGTCGTTCTCAATGGCGCCAAAGAGGGTCGTGACAAAGGTTTCGACGTCCTGAGAGAGGAACTCCCAGGGCTCTTCTTTGAAACGCTCGCTCTGGGCGGTGATGGAGGACTTTTGCAGGTAGAGCCGTCCAATCTGACCGCAGGCCGTGGCGCTGCCGGTCAGGCAGGAGGACAGGAGGAGCAACTCGGCGCGGCTGCGTTGCACTTCGGCGCTGACCCCTTCGACCTGCTCTTGCTGGTAGATTTGGCCCAGGGTGCCGCAGGCTGCCGGGTGGCGGATGCTGTCGCGCAGCGATTCGACCTCGGCGGGCATCTGGACGGGCGCGGCCTGGGCGACTTCTTCGCCGCCTTCGGCCCCTTCTGCGCCCTCGGCACCTTCTTCACCTTCCGGGGCGGCCTCTTCTTCGATGGGCGCTTCGATCTCTTCTTCAATCCCAAAGAACTGCTTGTTGAGCTGGGCCAACATAATGTCGAGCACTTCGGGGTCGGTGGGGAGGTTGAAGCTGTCGGTCTGCGCGTTCCAGCTCGGCTCGCCTTTGAAGCACGCCTGACGGTACTTCTCCAGCGCGTCGGGGATGCTGGGTTGGGCCTCAAAGCCCACGCCCTGGCGGTAAAGCTCGCCGTAACGCAGGCAGGCTTTGGGGTTGTCCAGGTCGCAGGACCAACGGTAGTAGACCGTGGCCTTCTCCATGCGGGCTGCGTCGAGGCCCTGGCCGCGCTCGTAGACCATGCCCAGGTAGTTGCAGCCCTCGGAGGAGCCGCCGTAGCAGGCCTGCTTGAGGGGCTGGAGGATTTTGGACTCAAAGGCGGTCTGGCGCTTGGCCGAGCGGACCGCCGCGATGTTGCGCGAGTCCTCGTCCCCTGCGTTGACGATGGCTTTGCAGCGATCGGGCAGGATCTGCTCGCTCTCTTCGGCCACGGCCTCCACCGGGGGCTCTTCTTTGGCCGGCTCGGCGGGCTTGTCGCCGCCTTCGGCAGGCAGAGGGTCATCGACGCTGGGTTTTTCGTCCACGCTGGCCTTGTCACCACCCTCGGCGGGGGGGTCTGCGGGCTTGGCGGCGTCGCGTTCGGCGGCCCGCTCGGCGGCGGCGGCTTTTTCGGCCTCGATGTCGCGCTGAATCTGGGTGCAGGCGCTGGTGATCTCGGCGTTGAAGGCGGCAAGCTGGGTGCGGTACTCGCGGTTGAAGCGGTCCGGGTTGTCCAGATAGGACATGTAGTCCACAAAACCAATCCGGGCGCAGCCGTCGGCGTAACCCAGGGAGCAGGAAGCCTCAAACTCGGTCCGCGCTTTGTCGCGCGCGTCGCTGGGGTTGGGGGATTTGACGCCCACACCCTTCAGATACATTTTGCCCAGCTCGTAGCAGCCTCGGGCGTCGCCGATGGCGGGCTTGTCGTCGCTGCTCTCGGGGTGACAGGCGCGCTCAAAGATCTTCACGGCGTTGGCCGGCATGGCCTTGCCAAAAGGCGCCTCGCCGTCGCGGTAGAGCGTGCCCAACATGGTGCACGCCGGGGCGTCGGGGGTGGACTGGAGCTTGCTGCAGGCGCGCTGGAGCATGTCGGCGCTGCGCTGGGCGTTGAAGAGCTCGGGCTTGGTGGCGTCGGCGTAGATGGCCGCAGCCAGGCGGCAGCTGGGCTTGTTGCCCAGGTCGCACTGCTTCTGGCACTCCTTGACCGCCGCTTCGTCACCAGCGCTGGAGTCGCAGATGTAGCCGCCCTTGGCCTTCTTGGCCGAGACGCACTTGCCGTCGGCGAAGACCTGACCCTCGGCGCAGTTGGGGTTGCTGACCACCGGCGGGGTGGTCGAAGGCAGGCCGCCGGGCGGGTCGCCGTCGCGCAAGGGGGCCAGGTTGATCTGGATGGGCACCGCGCAGCCAAGCTCGTAAGCCAGCTTCGGGTCCTTTTGGTCCTTGCAGGCCTTCCAGTTGCCCGCCGCCAGACCCTGGCTGCGCTCGCGCGAGAGGTTGGTCCCCGCACCGCCCATGCCCGTGACCTTCAATTCGGCCTTGAGCGACTGGCTGGTGTCGGAGTTGAGCCGGAAGGCCCCAAACTCGACGCTCTTGATGAAGTGGGTGGCCTGCTCGCAGCCGCGCTTGGACAGCGCCCCGCGGTAGACCCGGTTGACGGTCGTGTTCATGGAGCCCAGCAGGCGCACGTCCATGGCCAGTGAGGCCTTCTGGCGCGCTTCGGCGCTGAGGCTGCCGTAGAGGTTGCTGAAGTTGCCCTTGATCTCGTCCTCGCCGCTGAAGCGCTTGGTTTGCTCCAGGAGCGTGCCCGAGAAGAAGGGCGTGTAGCGGGCCTGGAGCATCTCGGCGTCTTTAGTCGGCAGGCAGGTGTCGATCAACGTTACGCCGCTGTCGCAGTCGTAGCGCGCAAAGATCAGCTCGCCGGTCTTGAGGCGTCCTTCGATTTCTGCAATGTCGCCCGGCGACATGCTCATGGTGTAGGGGGCCGCTGAGAGCCCCTTGACCTTGCAGGCCTTTTCGTTGCGGGCGTTGTCCTTGGCGTTGGTCATCGCACCATCGGCCATTCCACCACTGGCGGGATCGACCTTGCCGCATGTGGCCGCCAGAAGCAGCGGACACAGGGCGATGAGCAGCACCACAATAGTTCTGACTCGAATCATCTTTTTGTCCATCTCCTGATCAACGGGGCTTGCGCTTGGTGTTCTTCTTTTTCTTCTTGCCGCCACCTTTGAGGG
The DNA here is from genome assembly GCA_937123825.1 of uncultured Pseudomonadota bacterium. GTDB lineage: Bacteria > Myxococcota_A > Bradymonadia > Bradymonadales > CAKZKQ01. The sequence continues at coordinate 3,868 of CAKZKQ010000624.1, read as the reverse complement.
CGTTGCAGGCGGGCTTGTGGCCCTTCATGCAACTCTTATCAAAGAAGACCCTGGAGCGATCCCGGTCGGCCGGAATCTGGTCTTCAAAGCCCTTGAGGTAGAACTTGCCAATGTTGAAGCAAGCCTCGCCGTCGCCCTGATCACACATGGCGTAGTAGGTCTGCAGGGACTCGATGTAGTAACCCTGGCGCTCTTCTTTGGTCTTGCCGCCTCGGGCCATCTTGGTCAGCAGCTCGGCGTATTCCAGACACCCCTGGCCATAGCCGTAGTTGCAGCCCATCTCCATGTAGCCGCGCGCTTTGTCGGCGTCCTTGGCGATGCGCTTGGCACCCCGGCCGCCGCCTGTGCTGAAGCCCTTCAGATATAGCTTGCCCAACTGGTGGCAGGCTTCGGTGATGTCGTCGCGGCAAGCGTTTTCAAGGCCCTTGACCACCGCGTCCAGATCTTTGATGGAGCGCGGGTTCTTGAGGCTGACCCGGGCCGCCTCGTAACAGGCGTGAGCCTCTTCGGCTGCCTTGGGGTTGTCCTCGGTCATGGTCACTTCGTGCTCGCAGGCCAGGTTGTAGTAACTCTGGGCCTTGGCGACGTTGCGCTTGTTGCCGTCCTTCTCCAGCAGGCGTCCGGCCTGGAGGCAGGCGTCGCGCTTGTCGCGCAGCAAACCGCCGTCGCGGTCACAGATGACCTGCATGGCGTCGGCTTCGATGCTCGCAAAGCGCTTGCACTCGTCGATGATCGCGCGCTGCTCCTTGCTCTTAAGCTCCACCGAGGCCTTCAGGCGCTCGATGTCCCGCTCTTTGTCCTTCTTCTCGCCGTCGTTGGTCGTCGAGCGGTTCTTGGCCCGCTCAAGCTCGCTCTGGATCGGCGCCAGATGGGGCTGAAGCTTGACCTCGCAGATGCGACCCAGGAAGTCGGCGGCGTTGGCCAGATCCTTCTGGATGCCGCGGCCCTCCAGGTAGTAGATGCCGACCTGGGTGCAGGAGTCGATGTGCTCGTACTCCAGGCACGCGGTGAAGTGACGGAAGAAGGCCTCGCTCTCGGCCACCGGCACGCCGTGGCCCTTTTCAAAGACCTCGGCCAACTGCAAGCAACCCTGCAAGCCGTGCTTCTCGCGCTCGGCCTCGGTGTACCAGGGGTGGTCGGGGAAGCGGTCGAGCGAGCTGCAGGCCGTGTCGTACATCTCCTGGGCGTGCTCGATGAGCTGGGGCGGCAGCTTGTTGGTCTTGCGGCTCTTGAACTCCTCGACGATGCGGTCGCCGCCCTTGACGCAGGCCAGCCCGTAACCCTGCTGGTTGCAGGCGGTGCGGTAGAGGTCGAAGACGCGCTTGAGGAACTCCTGCTCGGGGGTGATGTCCTCGGCCAAAAAGGCGTCGTTGAGCCGCGAGGCGTCTTCGTTGGGCGTCACCAGCGCGCCGTAACGCGCGGCGCACTCGGCGGGCTTGGTGCGGATGTCGCACGAGTCCAAAATGCCCTCGGCCAGCTCGTAGCAGGCCCACGCCAACCGGTCCACGTTGCAGGCGTCGCGGAACTTCTCCAGCGCCCGGTCCATGTCCTGGGGCACGCCCGAGCCCGTCTTGTACTTCATCGCCAGACGGTAGCAGGCGTCGCTCTTGCTCTGGCGGCACGCGGTCGTGTAGTCGCGCATGGCGTTGGCGTCATCGCGGCCAAAGCCGTAAAGGCCTTTCTCGTAACCCTCGGCCAGGTAGAAGCAGCCGCGGGCGCTGCCTTCTTCGCAGCTTCGGCCCAGCAAATCCTGGGTGACGCGCTCAAAGTCGTCCAAAGAGGCGCTGATGAACTCCCTGACCTGGTCGCGGTACTGCACGTCCCCAAACATGACGGCCAGCTCGGCGCAGCCATCGGGATCTTTCATCTTCTGGTCCACGTCGGGCAGCTTGTCGCCGTCGCGGGGGGTCTCAAAGCAGGACTTCCAGATCAGGTCCAGGGCCTTTTCAAAGCTCTGACGGTCCCTGACCACGCGCCCTTCCTGGTAGAACTGGCCAAGGCGCATGCAGGCCTCGGCCTCCTTGTCCTTGCAGGAGCGCTCAAAGAGGGCCGTGGCCTCCACCATCGAAGACTCAATGCGGATCTCCTCCACGCCGACCTCAAAGATCAGCCCCATCAGATAACAGCCGCGCGGGTCACCGCCGCCGCAGCCGGTCTCCACAAGGTCCACGACCTCGGCCAGCGAGCCGGGGTCCACCTCATAAAAGGCCAGATCCTCAAGCGCCTCCGCATCCACACGCTCACTCAAAAAGAGAATGTCCGCCAGGCGCTTTTCGCCCACATACGAGCACGCCGCCGCGTAACCCGCGTCACAGGCGGTGTTGAAGCGCTGACCGATGTTCTCGGCGATGGCTTCGGCGTCTTCGGGAAGCTCGTTCTTCTCGGCCGCGATGCGCAAACCTTCGCGCATGGAGCGGGCCAACTCGTAGCACCCCTTGCCGTCGCCGCCGCTGCAAGCCTGCTCAAACTTGGCCGTCGCCGCCGTCAGGTCCTGGGTCTGACGCATGATCACGTCCCCCAGGTTGGCACAGGCGCGCGCCACGGTCTTGTCGCCCGAGCACGCCTTGGTAAAGCGCTCCTTGGCCTTGTCCAACTTGCCCTGGCTCAGCAGCAATTCGCCCAGGTGGTTGCAACTCTCTTTGTTGCCCGCCTTGTTGCACTGCTCGGCGCACTGGGCCTGGTTGCCCGGCTCGCACTCAAAGCCGCCGGCCTTCATTGCCCGCGCAGCCTCAATGCAGCGCCCACCGCTAAGCTGCTGACCCTCAGGGCAGAAGCTGCTGGGTGAAGGGGCCGCCGCGACCGCCGTAATCTCCTCGGGCTTGCCATCGTAGATGGGCAACAGGGTCAACTGCACCGGGACATTGCACTTTTCCTCAATGGGGTTGTCCTTGGCGCAGCCCTCCATGTTGCCACCGGTCAGCCCGTTCTCGCTGGCCGATTTGCCGTCGTAGCTCCCGCTGCCCGCGCCGGTGACCTTCACGCCCACCGACATGTTGCGGATGCTCTCGCTGTCGAGCGCAAAAGCACCCAACTGCGAGCGCTTCACAAAGTGGGTCGCCTCGGCACACTCCAACTCATCAATCTGAGCCCGGTACACCTGGCTGATCCCCGTTGAGGTCGAACCGATGTACTGAGTCTCCAGCTTGATGCTGGTGTTCTGCTCAACACGGGCTCGCCCCGAAGCCGCCAGGCTCCTGAAGTTGCCCTTGATCTCGGCTTGCCCCTTAAAGCTCTTGGTGTCCTTGATCAGACTGGTGCGGACCATGCTGTAGCCGCGCCGCCGCAAGAGGTTGGGGTCGATAGGCGCGCAGTTGGGCACAACGTAAAACTCGTCGCACGTATAACGCACCATCACCAGGCCGCTGCTCTGCATCCCGGTGGCGATCTTGTTGATGTCCGTCTGCGACATGCCTGTGACAAAAGGCATCGCTGGACTCTGGCCGTCCTGACACGCCTTGGCGTTGCGCGCCTTGGATTTGCCGCCCTCAAGCACCTCTGCTTTGACGCTCCCATCGGGTGCCGTCGCACAGCCTGCCAGGCTCAAGGCCAGAGCACACGCCGGCCACAACAGGAGTCTTGCCCTATGATGAATCATGGGGTCCATCTTCTCCACTGTGTTAATAGTTGTAATTCAGTTGGGAGAGTCCAACGCTTGGATGTTTGTTTATGACCAATATCGGAGATACCGGCTCTTGCCCCCCACGTCAAGCCCGAGCGGCCGAGCAATGCTCGGCCGCGGTTCGCTTCGCTTTTGGTGCGCCTGCTGCGCAGGCTTGTGGTTCGGTCGCTGCGCTCCCTTTTGGTGCGGTCGCTGCGCTCCCTGATAGCATTTGCGATGGGTTGGGTTCTTGGCTTCGCCGGTACGAGT
>CAKZKQ010000623.1 GCA_937123825.1 uncultured Pseudomonadota bacterium | reverse complement strand
GCCTCTTGATCCTCGTCCAGCACGTCAATCACCACGCTGAAACGGCTCTGCAGCAAGCCCCCTTCTCCAAACTCCCCGGACACCAGGTACCAACGGCGGTCTTCGTCGTCTTCGGAGTTGAGCACCGGCGCGTTGATGAAGGCCACACGGTCCCGGCTAAAGGCAGCCTCGACCACGTTGGTCAGCGCCGCCGACCCGGGGTCGAGCCTGTCAAAGAGGTCACCAGCCACCCCAGGATCATCCACAAAACCGTCGCGGTCGGGGTCGTCAGCAGGCTCGCCCCCCACATCGTCGCTGTTGTTGGCATCATTGCCGCTGCTTTCATCGGCGGAGAGCGATTCGGGAGTGAGGATATTGTCCAACTCGGCTTCGATGACGCTCAACGTGCGCACCTTGAGGCCATCGGCGCCAGCGGCAACCAGGAGACGGTCTCCACGGCGGTCAATCTCGACGTCCTGGGCCTTGAGGGGAATCTGCTGAACGACCTGGGGCGAGCCTGTGCCGTTTTGGCCATAGACGACCATGCCGCAGCGCATCGCCACCCACAGATAGTTGTTCTGGGGGTTGTTCACCGACTCCATCGAGGCGATGTCCAGCAGCGGGAAGCGGTCTTCATCCCGGTTGCTGCGCACGTCGCAGTCCTGCGCAAACTGCTCCCGCGCCTGGTCCGTCAGGATCTCTGCGCCAGACTGGGTCGGTTCGTTCTCCACCGGCTCCTCGGGAAGACCACCGGGGTCCTCCTCTGGGGCAAAGTCATCGCCGCTGTCCGGGGGCGGCGGCTCGTTGCCAAAAGCATCCAAAAGCGGGCGGAACTCCAACTCTCGCTGGGCATAGACCAGCGCCATGGTGGCGTCGCTGACGTCTATGGTGTTGTTGTTGAGCCCCATCATCGCAAACGACGTCAACAGCTCACCGCTGTTGATGTCAAAGGTCTGGCTGAAGATCTCATCGTAGTCCAGACCGGTGGTGGTCTCCTCCAGAACGCGCACGTTGACGGTGCGGGTGTTCTGGCTGTGCTCAAGAATGGAGATGAAGCGGCCCTGAACCTGAATCAAAGGCTGACTGGTGGTGTTGAAGCCCTCTTCCTGGTGCACCACCCTTGAGTCCACCTGTCCGGAGCAGAACTCGTCCCGCGTCGGCGCATCAAAGAACGGCGGCAGACATTCGTTGCTGACCGCGTCAAACTCACCGGGCAACACGCAGGCGCTGACCGCCATCGACGTCACACAGAGCGTGCCGAGCAAGCCCGCGCTGTACAACCAGTTTCTTCTTTTGTGCGTCTTCATGGTCTCTTCTTCGCTCCTAACCGGGAAGTGCCAGGTTTCCCCGTGGGATATTCAAGCCTGCTGTATTTCATCTGCACCGACCGTGCCAACCAGCTTTACGGGCCATAAGCACATCGTTTGGACAGCTTTTGGGACATTTGCGACAGGTGCCCCCTCAAAAAACTGAGGATCTGGGCCCCTCTCCCCCAAAAATCCAACATGGCGGCCCTTTAAACCGCCCTCTACATGCAGGCGCGCACCACAAAGGCGATCACAATCATGGCCATAAAGGTTCCCCCGATGGCGGTGAGCGCCTTTTTATCCTTTTCCCGCTCTTTGCGACGTTTGCGCATCTTTCGCTTTGACATCCCACGCCCCCTTTGATGGCTTGATGGCTCCGGTCTGGTTTGCCGGAAGGTTGCTGAAACATTCATATGGGATTTTGCGCCATTGTCACGGCCCAATCAAATATCTCTCCCAACCCTGCAGCACGCGCCTTGCATCCCCCCTCTCATCGACCTACGCTTCGAAGGCAAGGTTGTGAATGGGCTTGCTCCTGCCACAGGGGCATCAAACACAACCCAGGGCTGCGCAGCTTCAACACCCAAAACACCACCATAACCTCCGGTCCATCTCTCATGATGACACCCGATCCACGACTCACCATCAGGGCATTGACACTGGCACTGACGCTGATGGCCGCCGCGTGCTCCACGTCGCCCTCAACCCCCGCCAACAACCCACCAACCGACGCCCAACAAGGGGACCCCTGCGATGAAGAAGGCCCGCGGTGCGCCCAGGGATTGGTGTGTGTGGAAGGCCTGTGCGCACAGGACGACGCGCTGGCCAACAACGACACCCCCGACGCCACACCGCAGGGCTGCGACGATGGCCGCCCGGAGTGTGGCGGACGCTGCTGCCAGGCTGACGAAAGCTGCCAGGACGATCTATGCGCCCCCAACTGTCCCAGCGGCATCGTCTGCGATGGTGTGTGCTGCGGTGAAGGTCAGGTGTGTGAACAAGACCGCTGTCTTGGCCCTTGCGAAGGCACGCGCTGCGGCGATGATCTGGGGCTGTGCTGTGAAGGAGAGCAGGTCTGCTTTGCCCAGACCTGCATCGACCCTGGCGATCCCTGCCAAACCACCGAGCAGTGCCCACCCGAAGAAATCTGTGAGCCGTCTCTGCAGCGCTGCCTCCCGCGCGAAGGGACCAACGTCTGCGAGTTTCGCCCGCCTGTGGGTCAATTCAACCCCGAGCTGGGATGCCGCTGGACCTCACAAGGGCTGGACATCAACCCTGAGCGCGGCGACGTGGTGGCCACCCCCATCGTCATCAACCTCACCGACGACAACGGCGACGGCCAGACCAACACGGACGACACGCCCGACATCGCCTTTTTGACCTACGACCTCGACTTGCGGTGCTGCAACACGGACGCCACATTGCGGGTCGTCTCGGGGGCCTGCAACCCCGACGGCACCATGGAAACCCTGGCCTCGCTCAACGAGCCCTCCATGGACAACTCCGCAGGGATCGCCGCCGGGGACCTCAACGGGGACGGCGTGGCCGAGATCGTGGCCATCGGGATGTTTGCGACCAACAACGCAGGCACCCGCAACCTGCCCCAGGGCGTCATTGTCTGGGAGCGCATCGCCGACGACGGCAGCCAGTGGCGAGTGCTGTGGACCAACCCCACCTACCCCACGTTCAACGTCCACACCCGAGGCGGTGCGCTCATCTCACTGGCCGACCTGGAGGGCGACGGCCAACCCGAGGTCATCGTGGGCAACGTGGTCCTCAATGGGCAAAACGGCGAACTGAAGTGGGACGGCGTGGTGACCTCGGAGGGCACCGGCGGCATCGGCAACAACGCCTTCCTCGGCCCGTACGCCACCGTCACCGACCTGGATCTGGACGGCACCCGAGAGGTCATCGCGGGCAACACCGTCTACAACGCCGACGGCGCCGTGCGCTGGACCCACACCTACGAGCGCCCCGACAACGACGAGACCTGCAGCGGCAACCTGCCCTGCGACGGCTTCAGCGCCGCCGCCAACTTTGATGAAGACCCACAGGGCGAAGTGGTGATTGTGCGCGTGGGCCAGGTCTTTGTATTGAACCACGATGGAACGCTCCTATGGCGCAAGGACATCCCGGTGGACGACTGCGAGTTCAATGAGTCGGGGCCGCCCACCGTGGCCGACTTTGATGGCGACGGACGACCCGAGATCGGCACCGCCGCCGCCGACTTCTATGTGGTCTTGGATCTGGACTGCGACGTGGAGCCGCTGCCCGATGGCTGCGCCAGCGCCGGGGTCTTGTGGGCCGTGCCCAACCAGGACTGCTCCAGCCGCGTGACCGCCTCAAGCGTCTTTGACTTTGAGGGTGACGGCAAAGCCGAGATGGTCTACGCCGACGAGACCACCTTCCGCATCTTTGACGGCACCACCGGCGCCATCCTCTATGAAGACGCCACCCACGGCAGCCACACGCGCGTTGAGATGCCCGTCATCGCCGATGTCGACAACGACGGCAACAGCGAGATCGTCATCCCAGAGAACGGCAGCCGCGAGGGCACCCCGGGCCTGGAGATCTTCAAAGACGCCCGCGACAACTGGGTGCGCACCCGGCGGATCTGGAACCAGCACGCCTACAGCGTCACCAACGTCACTGAGGACGGTCAACTCCCCGCCGCCCCAAACCCCAACTGGACCAATGGCCGCCTGAACAACTTTCGGCAAAACGTCCAGCCTGCCGGTCTCTTTGACGCCCCCGACCTGACCGTGCGTGCCATCACCCCCGACACCAGCCAGTGCGGCAACGCCCTGACGCTGAACATGGAAGTCGTGGTGGCCAACGACGGCGCCCTGAGCGTGCCCCCTGGCGTGCTGATCCGCATGGACGCCATCGGCGACGGTCAGGCCATCCCCATCGGCACCACCACAACCACCACGCGGCTCTTGCCTGGACAGACCGAGCGTTTTGGTGCCACCTTCCAGGTCCCCGATGAGTTTCCGGACACCGTGACCCTGCAAGTGCGCATCGATCCCGAAGAAGAGATCAACGAGTGCATTGAAGACAACAACGTCCTGAGCACAGACGTGGACTGCATCCTCATACGCTGACGCCTTGCCAAGAGCCCAAAGACCATGGCCACCCCAAACCCCACAGCCCATCAGACCCCAAGCATGGACTCGCCGATGGCTCAGACCCAGCAACGCGCTGGGTCCACACGCACGCGCCTCACACAAGCACAACGGGCACTGCTTATCCTGGCGTTGATGCTCTGCGCGGCGTGGTCGGATCCCCCTGACACCTCGGGCACTCCGTCCTCCAACGCACAGGACACCCCCGACGCCTCTGACCAGGAAGACACCAGCGGGCCTCAAGACGACGCATCGGCGCCAGACGCCGCCACGGACGACGTTTTGGAGCCTCAAGAGGACATTCAAGAAGACATACCGCCCGACGAACCACCACCGCCCAAATGCCCCGAGGGATGGGAGGAGACCATCGCTCTGGACTCAGAGGTGGACATCGACGCGCCCTTCACTGTCAACGCCCCGGCGTGCACCACCTCCGAGGTCGAACTGGTCGCCCCAAGGCTGACCACGCTCCTCTTTGAGAGCCTGGACATCCCCACCGGCTCTTTCATCATCGCCCAGGACGCCCTGGGCCAGACGCTGGGGACCGAGTTTGTCTCCAGCCAGCCCGTCTCCATGCGCTTTGTCACACAAATCAGCGGCGCGGTCAGCTTGCGGGTCCAACCCCCCGAAGCCCCCGCAGACTGGACCTGGAGCGGGGCCATCACCTGCCAGGAAGGCTGCGGCCGAGAGGCCACGCGCTACCCCATTGTCCTCTTCCACGGCATGGCGGGCACCGACCGGTATTTTGGGCTCTTGGAGTATTTCTACAATGTCCCAGGCGAGCTTGAAGCGCTCGGTTATGAGGTCTTTACCCCCGTGACCGACTTCATCGGGCCCTCTGAAGACCGCGCCGAGCGGCTTGCCGGTCAATTGGACGACATTTTGGAGCAAACCGGCGCCCAGAAGGTCCACATGATCGGCCACAGCCAGGGCGGCATCGACATGAGGGTCCTGGTCAATGGCATGGGCTATGACGCCCACACCGCCTCCATGACCACCATCTCCAGCCCCCACAACGGCATCCCCATCGACCTGCCCGACTTCCTCACCGGCCAAAACTTCCAGGAAGGCTACATGCAGAACGAGTTCCCGCAGCTCTACCCTGACGTGGAGTCCATTCCCCGCTTCTCGTGGTCGGGGCGCACCTGCCTGGTGCTCGACAGGGATTGTCAGGATGAGATGAACGGCGAGCGGATCAACGCGGTGCTCATCATCCCGTTCAGGTTGCTTCGGGGGGCGGCCAGAGACGATGATTTTGATGGTGCCAACGACGGCATCGTCACCGTGGCGTCATCGGTCTGGGGTCAGTGGCTGGGGCTCTTGCCCACCGACCACTTTGACGAGGTGGGCCAAATCGCCGACAGCCGCGAAGGCCCCTTTGACCACATCCAGTTCTATCTTGATGAAGCCCGGCGCCTGCGCGAACTCGAAAAAGAAACGCGCCCATAACCCAGTAAAACCCCCAAGCTGCTCCTTCACCGCTCCTCCCCATTCCCGCTCCCAAAACCTTGACAAAGAGAACAGATGTTCACATTGCTGAGCATCTGCGCCTGCGGTCTGGACCGAAAGGTCCCACACCACCAACACAACAAGGTTTTGCCCCATGACCCAAGAGGACTCCCCTCCTGTCACCTCCCACGACTTGCCCGACATCGACACACTCTGGAATCATTCAGACCCCACAGGCACAGAGACAAAGTTCAAAGCATTGCTGGAGACCGAACACGCCCGGACAAACCAGGCGTTTCGCGCCGAAGTCCTGACCCAGGTTGCCCGCACGCAGGGGCTTCAGCAGCGCTTTGATGAAGCGCTGGCGACTCTGACTCAGGCGCGGTCACTGATTACCACGAACATGGCCACCGCCCACGTCCGCGCTTTGCTGGAACATGGTCGGGTCATCAACTCATCGGGCAAGCCAGACGACTCCATATCGTACTTTGAGCAGGCCCTTGAAGCCGCCAACAAAGCCGGGCAGGAAGCCCACGCCGTAGACGCAGCACACATGCTCGGCATTGTCTGCAAAGGCCCCAAAGCGCAGGCCTGGAACGAACGCGCCCTGAAAATGGCCAACGCATCCCAGGACCCAGGGGCTCGCCGTTGGAGGGCTGCCCTGTGCAACAACCTCGGATGGACCTACCACGCCCAGGGTGAGCACCAACGGGCGCTGGAGATGTTTGAGCAACACTTGAGCATCCGCACCGAGGCAAACCATCGCTTTCAAATGGGCATCGCGCGTTGGTCCATCGCCAAAATGCAGCGCTTTCTGGGAGCGCCCGAACTGGCGCTGGAGACGCAGCGAGAGTTGCTGACCTGGCCCGAGCGCCAGAACAACGCCGCAGAGGGCTACACCCAGGAAGAGGTCGCCGAGTGTTTGCTGGCCCAGGAGCGCGCCGATGAAGCCAAACCCCACTTTGCGCGGGCCTGGGAGCTGCTGCACACCGACATCTGGCTCAAAAGAGACGAACCCGAGCGCCTCGAACGCCTCAAACGGCTGGGCTCAGTGACTTGAGCCCAAAAAAGAACCCGCGCAGTGCCCAAAAGCACTCTGCGCGGGTTTGATGGGTTCAAAACAGGTTTAAAGGCCAACAAAGAAGGCGTCTCAACCTTCACAAGGACCCAAACGCGGCCTCAAGCGCTCAGAGTTGCTCGGCGGCGGTGCCGTCAGGCCCAGCGTTTCCGCAGCTTCCACCACCGGGTCCGCCCATACCGGGGGTGACCTCGTTGGCCATCAACGCTGGCCCCGACCCCGGGCCGCCCAACACGCCGATAGAAGGCCCACCACCGCCGCC
>CAKZKQ010000622.1 GCA_937123825.1 uncultured Pseudomonadota bacterium | reverse complement strand
GGCGACCATTACCACAAGTGCGTGGCTGAGGGGCTGCCGGTGCGGTACTTTCACCAGACGGGGGTGCTGCGCCCCGATGGGTTGAGGCTCCTGGGGGAGCTTTCCCGCGCGCTTGGGGAGTTTTGTCAGGGCAAACCGACCGTTTTGCAGACCTACCACACGGCCTCTGATTTGCTGGGCCCGTTGTTGTCCCAGCGCCATGCCTGCGTGACGACCCTCTCGACGCGGCGCGACATGGGGTTTATCCGCAAAGCCCACCACGATGTGCTGCAGCGAGGGCTCAACCGCTGGGTGTCGAGGGTCCTGGTGGTCTCTGAGGCCGTCAAGTGGATTGTGGCCCGTCGTGAAGGCGCCGACCCTCGTCGTATCGAGGTCATTCCCAACGGCATCGACACCAGCGCATTCTTTCCGGCCACGACCCCCGAGCAGCGCCAGCAGGCCGAGGCCTTGCGCCAGTCTTTGGGAGCTGGGTCTGAGCAAGTGGTGGTGGCGACGGTGGGGACGCTGAGGATTTTGAAGGGGCAGGGGGCGTTGATCGCGGCGGTGGCGCGGCTGCGCCGTCAAGGCCGCGACGTGGTGCTGTGGATGGTGGGCAAGGGCGACGACGAGGAACTCTTCAGAGCTCAGGCAAAGCGCGAGGGCGTGGAGGACGCGGTGATCTTTTTGGGCCAGCGCGGCGACGTGCCCGAGATTTTGCGTGCGGCCGATGTTTTTGGGCTGATGTCCCACTCGGAGGGGTTCAGCAACGCTGTGATTGAAGCCATGGCGGCAGGTTTGCCGGTGGTGGTGACCGATGTGGGCGGCAATCGGAGCGCGGTGCGCGGCGAGGCCGGCGCGGTGGTCGCCGTCAACGACGTGGAGGCCATGGCCCGCGAGTTGGCGCTTCTGTGTGATGAGCCCCAGCACCGCCTTGAGGCAGGGCGAGCGGCCAGAGAGATTGTGCTGAGCGATTATACGGTGGATCGGATGGTGGAGCGTTATCTGGCCATCCACCGCGACGCGTTGGCCGGGCGTCAGGGGGCCAGCGCGTGAAGGTCTTGCATTTGCGCAGCAGCACTGGGTTTTACGGGGCCGAGGCGCTGATTGAAGCGTTGGTCCTGGGGCAAATTCAGGCGGGAGATGGGCCGATGGTGGCTGCGCTGGTGGATGCGCGCCAGCCGCACACGGAGTTGGTCGATCGTCTGGAGGCGCGCGGCGCGGCGGTGGCCACAGTACCCAGCGCGGGCCGGCTGGATCCTGGCGTGCCGGGGCGTCTGGCGGCGTTGGCCCGCAGCAACGGTGCTCAGGTGCTCCACACCCATGATTACAAAACCTCGATTTACGGCCTGGTGGCCTCGTGGATGACCGGCTTGCCGGTGGTGTCGACCTTTCATGGCGAGGTGTCTGACACGGCCATGGTGCGCTTTTATGAGGCGTTGTGTCGGGGTTCGTTGAGGCTTTTTGATGGGGTGGCGCTGGTCAGTCAGGCCCAGCGGAGCAGTTTTTTGGATCCTTGGCGAAAAAAAGTGCCAGAATTCATCCCCAACGGAATGGATACAGTGGGGTTGCTGGCCAGAGTGGATGCTTTGAGGCACAATGGCGCCCGAACGCTGTGGCGTCGTCGGTTGGGTCTTGGTCCAGAGGCGATTCTGGTGGCGACGGTCGGGCGGTTGTGTCACGGCAAGGGTCAGTTGTTGGCGTTGGACGCGATGTCCGAGGTGATGGCCAGCGATGGCCGTGTGTGTTGGGCTTTGGCGGGGGACGGTGAGGACCGTCAGGCGCTGGAGGCCGAGCTCGAGCGTCGCAGACTGGGTCAGCGCGTGCGTTTGCTGGGTTATGTGGAGGACATGGACGGTCTCTATGCGGGTGTGGATGTGTTGTTGCATCCGTCGCTGCGCGAGGGGCTGCCGATGGTCATCCTGGAGGCGATGTCGGCGGGTTTGCCGGTGGTGGCCAGCCCTGTGGGCGAGATTCCGGTGGTTTTGGCCGATGGTGCGGGGGTGGTGTTGGAGGATCGCGGTGCGTCGTTGGTGGAGGCGGTGTTGTCTTTGCTTGATGCGACAGCGCGCGAGGCGTTGGGTGGTGCGGGGCAGCGGCGCGCGTTGGAGCGCTACGGTGCGGCGCGGTTGGCCAGCGATTACCGGCGCCAGCTTTACGAAGTGGTGCTCTGAAGGGGGCGTCGATGCCTTTTAAGGGGGGTGTTGTGGGCTGGAAAGAGCACTTGAAGGCGTTTAAGGCCGATGTCCGGCGTTACCATGAACTGGGCGACGCGGGTGTCTTGCAGATTGTTGGCCGTCAAGGGGTGTGGGCGTCTGCGGTCTACCGCTATGGCCGGTGGATTTACGAGCGCCCCAGGGGCTTGTCTGGCGTGCCGCTCAAAGGGAGCTACCGGGTGTTGAACAAGGCCGTGGAGGTCGCCGCGGGCATCAGCTTGCCGGCTTCGGCGCAGATCGACGGGGGGTTGTACATTGGTCATTTTGGCCAGGTGATTGTGCATCCCGAGACGGTGGCGGGAAAGAACCTGTCGATAGGTCAGGGCGTGACCATCGGTGAGAAGGGTGTGGGGCACGGAGGCGTGCCGGTGATTGGCGACGATGTCTATGTGGGGGTCGGGGCCAAGATTCTGGGCGGTTTGACGGTCGGCGATGGGGTTCGCGTGGGTGCCAATGCCGTGGTGGTCAAGGACGTCGGTGATGAAGAGACGGTGGTGGGGATTCCGGCGCGGCCGGTCCAGCGCAAGTCTCGCGTGAAGAAGGGGGAGTCGTGACCGAGGTCAGCCCGTCAAGCCGTTCGGGAGTGCTTTTTGTGGCCCCGCAGGTGCCTTTTCCGCTCGATACGGGCGGAAAAATCCGCACGTACTATCAGTTGATGGCGTTGGCCAAGGCGTACCCTGGCGCTGTGGACATGCTGGCTTTGGGGCCAGGCATCGGTGAGCACGGCAGCGATCCGCTGTGGCGCGCGCTGCGGGAGCGGCTCAGAGGTGTGCACTGTGTGCCGCGCGACGGGATTTCGCGTGCGGGCACGATGATGGCCGCCGCGCGCAGCCTCCTGGGCGGGTTGCCCTATCCGGTGGAGAAGTATCAGAGCGAGGAGGCCGCCGAGTGGATTCGCGCTCGGACGGCGGCGGGGCATTACCGCGCGATCCACTTTGATTCGTTGCACACCTTTCGGTTTGTGGACGCGGTGCAGGGGCCGGTGCGCTTTGTGCTCGATGAGCACAACGTCGAGGCGTTGATTCTGGAGCGGATGGCGCAGGTGGAGACATCGACGGCCAGACGTTTGCTTATTGAGGACCAGGCCCGGCGCACGGACCGCTTTGAGCGCTCCTGTGCGTTGCAGGCCCACCGGGTGCTCTTGTGCAGCGACGATGACCGGCGGCTGCTTGCCGGGCGCACAGGGCGCGACGGCGGGTTGGTGGTGATCCCCAACGGGGTGGATCTGGGGCGCTTTGAGGCCGAAGGTGAGGCCATCGAGAGCCCCAACCCGTATGTGCTCTTTTTGGGGAGCATGGATTGGTGGCCCAACTCGGATGGGGTGTCGTGGTTTGTGGAGTCGTGTTGGCCAAGGGTGCGCCAGCAGGCCCCCGAGTTGACCCTGAAGGTCGTTGGCCGCAACCCCACCGCCCAGATTCTGGCGCTCGACGGCCACAACGGGGTGGAGATTGTGGGTGGTGTGCCAGACGTGCGCCCTTATATGCGCGGTTGCAGTGCTTTTGCGGTGCCGCTGCGGGTGGGCGGTGGCACGCGGCTTAAGATTTTGGAGGCGCTGTCCATCGGCGCCCCGATTGTGTCGACCTCGCTGGGGTGCGAGGGCATCGAGGTGGTGGACGGCGAGCACTTGCGTGTGGCCGACGAGCCCGACGCGCTGGCGGACGCGGTGGTGGAAGTCGCCGCCGACAAGGTCCAGGGAGAGCGTCTGGCGCGGGCGGGTCGTCGTCTGGTGGAGGAGCGCTATGGCTAGGACGCCATCGGCCGCCGCCTTGTGGCGGTCTACGAGGAGTTGATCGGGGGAGCGGATGCGTCGATGGTGGGATGAGCGCGGGGACTTTGATGGCGAGCGCCTGCGATCCCCGCTGCCCCCGGTGACGGCCCGCAGCGGGCGTTGGCGTTTGAAGCGCAAGATGCGCCGTCTGGCC
>CAKZKQ010000621.1 GCA_937123825.1 uncultured Pseudomonadota bacterium | reverse complement strand
TGGACGTCGTCGAGGGATACGGGGGCGCCGGTGGTGTTGATGATTTCAATGAAACCCACACCGTCGGCGTCCACAAAAATCTGTTGGATGCTCAGCGGTGACTGGGCCAGCGCGCTGCTGGCCCCCATCAACAAAAACACCAAGGTCAAAATGGCGCGCTGCCCCCACAACGAGGCCGCGCCCACGGTCCGACTCTGCATGCCACTCTCCACGTTGGCCTTCTCCTGCAGCACAAAGGAATCAACACAGGCCGCTGCGGATCGGCCCAGATTGAGCCCATGAACATGGCCCGAGCGCCGGGTCTTGTCAATCGACAGCGCCGCACCGGCTCTCCATCGACCTCAAAGCCCGCCATCACAGGTCCATAAGGAACCAACGCGCGCCTTCAGGGGGCCGCGACCGGGAACGCAAAGAAGTAGTAGCCCTTGAGGCGCTTTACACGCACGCGCGCCACGCCCTTGACCTTCTTAAGCTCCTTGTAGAACTGCTCGGCCGAGGTCACCTCGACCTCCTGGCCGATCTCAATGATGACATCCCCAGGCAGCAGTCCGCTGGTCAGCGCCGGGCTGCCGGGCTTGATCTGGGCCACCATCACACCGGGGCCGCTGTGATCGCGCACCTCCAGACCCTGGTCTTCGCCGGGCGGCCCGGGCTGAGTCGGAGGCTTTCTGGGTGCGGGGCGAACCACGCCGGGCAGCGGCGCCAGCGTCATGCTCAGCGTCACGCGCTTGTTGTCTCGCCAGACCACCAGCTTCACCTCTTTGCCCACCCCCGCCACGCTGGCCATCCAGGGCAGCGCATCGCTGCTGGTGACCTTTTGACCGTCGAACTCAAGGATCACATCCCCCACCGCCATCCCCGCCGCGCTGGCAGGCCCTTTTTTGTCCACAAAGGTCACCAACGCCCCATCGGCGCTGCGCAGCCCAAAGGACTTGGCCAGCGCCCCGTCGAGGGGCTGAATGGAGATCCCCAACCAGGAGCGCTCAATAAACCCTCGGCTCTTGAGCGCGGGCAAAAGGGTCTTGACCATATTGACCGGAATCGCAAAACCAATCCCTTGACCAAGGCGGTTGATCGCCGTGTTGATCCCCACCACCTCGCCGCGCAAATTGAGCAGCGGCCCGCCCGAGTTTCCGGGGTTGATGCTGGCGTCGGTCTGGATAAAGTTGCTGTAGAAGCGCTCCTGGCCGCCGGGCTTGACCTCGCGGCGCCCTTTGGCAGAGACAATCCCGGCAGTGACGGTGCTGCGCAGGCCCAACGGGCTGCCAAAGGCCACCACCCACTGGCCCACCGAGAGCGCGTCGCTGTCCCCCAACGGCAAGATGGGCAGCTTGGAGGCGCCCTGGAGCTTGATCAGGGCCACGTCGGTGCTCTCATCGCTGCCGATGACGTGGGCCATAAAGCGGCGATCATCGCTGAGCACCACCACGATCTCAGAGGCCTTGCCCACAACATGGTGGTTGGTCAGCGCATAGCCGTCGGGCGAGATGATGAAACCACTGCCTTGGCCCATCTCTTCGGTCTCGCCGCTGAACGCTCCGGCGCGGCGAAAGGTGACCTCGATGTTGATCACGGCGGGCTGGGCAGCCTTGACCATGGGCTCAAAACCCATCGCCGAGCCGCCGTTCTTTTCGGTCCAGAACCGGTCGGCTTGACGTTGGCCCCAGGCCACCGAGGCCCACAGGCACAAGACCAACCCCACACACACGACCACCGCGCAGCGCCGTTGGACCATTGGAGTGCCTGCTGCGCGCGTGTTGGCGCTGTGTGGACGGCTGGCATCAAACGGTTTTGTCGGCGCAGACCCAAACGTCTTCATCAAAGAATCCTCCATGCCTTGACCCCAATCGTGTGGTCTGTACGAATAGGCGAGCCTTTGAAGGCAAGTAAGCAAGTCTCCCACACCTTGACACAGTGTTGTGGGATGGGGCCAGTCACACAGCCAACGGACTCATCGGTCAGTTTGTAGCGCCACACGGCGATGTGCCACATCTTTTCTGCCGCGTTTGATGTGTTGAGCAAGGAACCGCTGCCCTCCATGAACACCACCGTTACCCCAAAGACTTCCCAGAACACCGATCGCCTGGTCGACGCCCACTTGAGCGCCGCAGTGGCCATGAGCAACCCGCTGGTCAGCCCTCAACTGAGGCTCGACGGGCTGGAAGCCTCACAGATCGCCCAGCGCGCCCATCACCTGGGGACTGCGGCGGCCGTCACCCGACATCTGTCCCGAGGCGGCCACGGGGAGGCACTCTCAGAGTTTGACCGCGCTGTTTACCCCACCACGCTGGCCCGCAACATGCTGTCGCTCTCCATGGCCGACGAGGTGTCCACCGAGTTGACCCGGCTTGGCATGCGCGTGGCCCCGCTTAAGGGGTATGCCTTTTTACTGGACCTCTACAACAAGGACATCGGCGTGCGCCGCATGTTCGACGTCGACATGATCATCGACCGGCCCACCTTCGTGGACGCCGTGCCTGTGCTGGAGCGGCTGGGCTGGACCCGAGAGCTGCGCCCTCCGGTCACCACGCGCCTGAATGTCGAGTCGGTCTGGCGGCGCGACCTGGGACAGATGAGCGTCAAGCTGGAGCTGCACCGCCGCCTCTGCCTGCCGGGCCGGTATCGGATCGATCATCGGCAGTTGTGGGCCAACGCGAGCACTTTTGGAGCCGACGCGCCGTCATGGCGCCTGGATCCTGCCCATGTCTTGCTTTATCTGGCCATCCACAAGGCCCAGCACGGATTTCTCAACGACTGCCGGGACATGATCGACGCCACCAACCTCTGCCGCACCCACAGGATCGAGTGGTTGACGGTCGTGGACACCGCCCACCGCTGGGCGTGCACGGCGGCCGCATGGCTCTTTTTGAAGCGTTGCCGCCGCGCCTTCTCCATGCCGGTGCCCGACGAGGCACTGACCCTGCTGCGGCCTCCCCACTGGAGGGCGCGGGCGCTCGACGCGATGCTCCCAGACGCCACGCTCAACACCGACTTCTACCAGCGGCGCAACAACCGCCGCCGCCTGAGCCAGAAGGTCGCCCTGAGCGTCCTGGCCTCCGACACCCCCGGACGCGAGACTCTGGCGCTGGGGGCCGTGGCGGTGCGCTCGTTGGGCGACCGCCTGTGCGCCTCGCTGCAGCCCGAGTCGCTGGAGTGGCTCGATCACGTCCCGCTGGGGGCCAGGGTGGCTCCATGACCCAACAATCCTCGCCGTCCAGCGCGCCGACACCTGCGCTGCCGTCGTTGTGGAAGAGTTTGCCGTCTGGCGCACGCAAGGGCGCCCTGGCCTGCGCGGCCCTCTACGGCGCAGTGCTGATGGTGGGCATGCTCGCCGTGGCCCTGGGAGACCCCAATCCGTCTTCCCCGGCATTGGCCGCCGCACAAGCCCCGACCACCGGCCGCGATCTTGCCACCGTCCGCCATGGGGCGCGGGTCCAGGTTTCCAGTTACCACCCCCGAGGCCAACACCACGCCATTTTTGCCATCGACGGGCTGTCCAAACCCTCCGATCGGCTGGAAAAATGGACCTCGGCCCCCGACGATCCAAACCCGTGGATCGAAGTCCAACTGGCAGGCACTGCCGACGTTGAGCGCATTGAGCTTGCGCTGGCCGGCGTCAAAGAGCACGTGCGCTACACCATGGACCGCTACAGCGTGGTCTGCTTCTCTGAGGCTGGCGACGAGGTGCACAGGGCGCAGTTCAAAGACAACACCGCCGCTGTGGCCAAACACGCTCTGCCCTGCCCTGGCACGCAGCGCGTCCGCGTCACCTTTGGCACCACCCCTAAGGGCACCCCAAAGGCGGTCGCGCGCCTCTACGAGGTTGTGCTCATAGGCAAACCCCAATCGGCGGAGGCCAGACCATGACGCGCCGCACAGGTCAGTGGTTGATGGGGTTGGTGGTGTTGGGGCTGGTGCTGCGGGTGGTGGCCTGGGGTTTTAAGGGCGGCTTTCACTATCCTGACGAGATCTTTCAGCAGCTTGAGCCCGCCCATTACCTGCGCACGGGCATTGGGTGGTTGCCGTGGGAGTTTGACCGGGGCCTGCGCCCCTGGATCATGCCTTGGATCTATACGGGCTTGATGGAGGCGTTGTCTTGGGTGGGCGTGGTGGGCCATCAGGCGCTGCGCGCGGTCAACCTGCACAACGCCCTCTGGACGGCGGCCATGATCCCCGCCGGGTTTCGCATCGGTCGGGCGCTGGGCCACGGCGCGCCAGGGGATGAACACGGAGAGCGGGCGGGCTTGCTCACCGCCGCCCTCACCGCCGCGTGGCCCATCCTTCTTTACTTTTCGCCCCACGCCCTGATGGGGACTCCCAGCATGGTCTGCCTCAGCTTTGGGTACGCCAACTGGCTTGAGACCAGGTTGGGCGGTGAGGGGGCGCAGCGGGCCGGATTTGGCATGGGGTTGTGGTTTGGTCTGGCGGGGATGGTGCGCTTTACCAGCGGCCTGCATATGCTCTTGCCGCTTGCCGAGATGCTTGTGGCCCGGCGCTGGAAGCCCATCGGCGCCATGGCCCTGGGGGCGCTGCCTGGGATTGGGCTGCTGGCGCTGGTCGATGCGGTGACGTGGGGGCGGCCGTTTCACTCGGCCATCGAGCACTTCACCTACAACTACATTGAAGGCAAGGCCAGCCACCACGGCACCAGCCCCTGGGAGTTCTACCTGGTCGACACCATCATCGCGCGCCTTGGCCCGCTGGCCCCCATCAGCGCGCTGCTGGTGCTTTTGGGCGGGCGACGCAGCTGGCCTGCGATACTGACCGCGGCAGCTCCGACCATTTTGCTCTCGACCGTGCCCCACAAAGAGGAGCGGTTTTTGATGCACAGCTGGCCCATGTGGGTGGCGTCCATCTCCATGGGGCTGTGGCAGCTTGAGCGTCTGATGGCACCAAAGACAGAGCGCCGCGCGGATGACGACAAAGGCGATGCTTCACCGGCGGCCGCGGCCAGCGGCCTGGCAAAAGCAGCGCCGTGGGTCACTGCTGCGGTGGCGCTGGCAGTGGTGGGCTCGTGTGTTTATGGCGCCTCACAGATGAAGTGGCGCTGGCGCGCGGGGCTCTTTGAGGCCCAGGCCTGGGTCGGCGCTCAGCCCGACGCCACAGGTCTCCTTTTTGACGATCGCCAGCACCTCAACGGCGGCCACTTGACCCTCAACAAGGCCATCCCTCAAATCAAAAACAGCCCCAAGTGGTGGCGCCACCCGCTCTTCAACTACGCCGCCCTCAAGGACGATGATCCGCATGTTGCGCGCCTGATGCGCGCCCGCTGGGAGGTCGTCCAACGCTTCGAAGGCATCACCGTCCTGCGGCGGATGGAGCACAAAAAATCCCGCAAAAATCCTTGAGCCCGCTTGCGCGCCCCTGGGGTGTGATTAACCTTTTGCTCGGAGAGGTTATGAGGGTTGGTGAATTGGTCATCCACCCGGCCTACTCCCACCCGGTCCACACAACCGGGACTCATGTCTGGTCGAAACGGCGTCGGTCAGGCTTAGGCAGCTATAGGGAGTTGCCGCGGAAAAACCGCCGAGGACCTAGGAGGTGATAGCGTGATCTATATCAAGATGACCAGTGAGGTGACGTCCCTCTGAAGGCCCCTCTGGATCTGAATGACAGACCCTGTCAAACACCAGAATTGCTCCTCTGGTGAGGTGGGCTCGGCCAACAAGCCGAGCATCTGGAGGGTTTGAAGGCTGTCTTCAGAGGGTTCCCATACGTGACCGACGACCTGAAGCTCCGAGGCTGGTCAACCTCGGGCCCACGATTCGGATGGCTGCTTGACGGGCCACTCATCCGAAATCAATCGCGGGCAAAAGGCTTCGGGTTGTTTTATTTCTTGGCCAAGACACTGCCCCGTTTGTACCCCTCACCTATAATGTTCAACCGGCACTTGCGCGGTGGGGACAAAAAATCGCAAAAAAGTTTGAACATTCTCCACGTGGCTGCGTCACAAGACCACGAAGCCGGTGGCACAGACGCCACGACCTCATGTGAAGAGAACACCCAAGCGGGAGCCAGAATACATCATGTGGACGCCTGAGAAACACACCAGACGAAGCAACCTTGGCCGCATGGCCATTGGCATGATCGCCGCCCTGACGGTCTTCGCGGCCGTTGCCTACGCCTTCGCCGGAGGCCTCGCCCGTGTCGTGGTCGAGTCGACGCCGCCGGGCGCCAAGGTCATCGTCGGCAACCAGGTCGTGGGCACCACGCCCGCCACTTTGGACCTGAGCGACACCGACAAAGTCCGCGTCAAGGTCAAAAAGAAGGGCTACAAAACCCGCACCGTCACCATCAAACCCGTTGAAGGCAAAACACGGCGCGTGAAGGTCAAGCTCAAAAAAGCCGAGTAGACAGTCACCAGGGCGCCGCGCCTTCACATGACGGAACGCACAAAAAAGGGGTGCAGCCATTGTGGCTGGACCCCTTGTGTGCTTGGGACGCGTCAAGCAACGCGCGATGTGGTGTGTTGAATCACTTCTGTTTTTGGTCTTGGGTGGGGGTCCCTGCCGCAGGCGGGTTGAAGACCACATCAAGCATGAGCGTCGGGCCGGTGGGCTCGTTGTGGGCCTTGAAGACAATCGGCCCAACCATGTCGATCTGGCCTGCGGGGATCATGCTGCCCATGTTGCGCTGGATGATGGACGGATCAAGGAAGATCCCCGAGTGGGTGTCGCCCCCAAGCAAATCGGCCGCTGGCGCTGAGGCCAGCACGCCTTTGGGACCGGCGCCCTGACCCTTGACCAACTTCAAGAGTTCGGCGCGCTCAATCCGCGTGCTGCCCAGCACCGCCACCTTCTGACCCACCGCCAACGTCGCCAGCGGCTCGTCGTCGGCAAAGACAAAGATGGCCACCTGACCGTCGTCCTCACGCTTCACAAAGCCGCCCGCGTTGGCCACCACCTGATCCAGAGCGGTGATCAGCGCCGCCCGATCCTTGAGCCCCATCGAGAAGCTGGTGCGGGTCTTGGTCATCAAGGTCGCCATCGAGGTCCGACGCAGCAAAATCGCCGGGAAATCGTAGGTGGCCATGATGATGTTGCCATCCAATGAGGCCTTGAGGGTCTGCTCCAAATCGAGCTTGAAGTTCTTTTTGAGCGTCTCCAGCGCGCTCTGCAGCAACATCATGTCGTCCCCCATCAACTTGCGAAGCTCATCGAGGCTCTTCTCAGGGTTGATGGCCAACTTCAAACCAAAGGCCGGCTCACCAGCCAACGTCGGCGCCAACGCATCCCCCGCCGCCAACGCCCGCGCGGTGGCTTCGGCGCGCTTATGGGCCTCGCCGCGGGCCAACATATGAAGTTGGAGCTGCGCCCCCTTGTCTTCCACCTTCAAACCCAGACCCGCCAGCCCCAGATCCTTGGCCAACTTGCGGTAGCTCTCGGCGGCGTCTTTGCTGTGGATGTACTCGCCCAGCTCATCGGCGCGGCGCCCCACCAGCGTGGGCAGATTGACCACCCCAAAGATCGGGTAGCCCTGGGTCGTCAAACGCTCCTGGAGGGTCTTAAAATCAGCCTCACCAGCCAGCGCGCGGGCCTTGGCCGCCGTCAGATGGGCCGTCAAAGACACCTGCGGATCACCTTCGTTGGCCCCCATCAACTTACCGGGGTAGATCAACGCCACACCGTCTTTGATGCACCAGGCCATGATGGACTTGGCCCCCTCTTTGGTCACCGCCACTTTCAGCGTCAGCTCCTGGGCCTGATGAGACTGGGGCTGCTCGGCACCGCCAAAACGGTCGCGCGCCACAGAGGTCAGGTAGTTTTCAAACGCCGTGGCGCTCTCAACGGGCACCAACAAGACCGCCGACTTCTGGCGCAGCACCACACCCAGACCGCTGCTGGTGCGGATGCCCTTTTGCTTCATCCCCGGCACATCACGGGGATCGATGCCAAACTGGGTCTTGAGGCCCCCCAGCATCGCGTCGACAGGCATCTGCTTGCCAAAGGTCCGGTCGATGACCTGAAGCCCCCCGCGGATCTCTTTGAGATCGGCCGTAAAGAAGGCCGCGTCAACGTCGGCGGGCACCAACTGGCCAAAGGTGGCGCTGGCGGCCTTGCCCTTGCCTTTGGTGTCGCGCTCACACAGCGCGCACCCTGTGGCGATCGTCAACAAGAGCACTGCCAGCGTCAGCCGACCGTGCCAGGCGATGCGTTGCTCATTCATAATATCTCTCATCAATGTCAGTGGCGTGAAACAACAACCCCCAAATACGGGGGGTTGGATCTAAATGCAGTGACGACAAGCTCCAGAAGATGCGCGCTAAGCGCAGCCGTGACAAGGCCACCGCGCAGATATGCCCGCGCAAAACCCCACAGCGCACCTCAAAACCATCCTCTTAAGCCAATCAGCCTTCTTCAGGCTCGGGGTTGCGACGCAGTGCAGAGGTCAAATCGATGCCTCCGGCCACCCAGCCCACCAGGCCATAAGCCAGGTTGATCACCGAAATCAGCAGGTGGAGCACCGTGGCAAAGAGCAGCCCGGCGGACTCATCGACCGCAAACATGCCCAGCGCAAAGACCACCGCCCAGTGAAAAATCCCCACGGTGGCGGGACCCGAAGGGATCATGATGCCAACCACCAGGACGCTGAGCGTCGCAAAGGCCACAATCAGCGGCAAACCGGCCGTCGAACCCGGGAACGCTCCAAAGAGCACCCACATCCCCACCGCCGACGCCCCCCAGATCCCCAACGTCAGCGCCATGTAGGACACCACCAGCTTGGCGTTGCCCAGCAACTGCAACGCACCAAAGAAGCCCTCGATGACCGCGATGATCTTCTGCGCCAGCGCCTGCGAAAAGAGCCCCAGAAGCTTCTCCAAGGGCTTGCGAACGTACTTAAAAAAGAGCGCCGCCAGAAAGAGCCCCGCCGACGCACCGCCAAAGACCGCCGCTGCGGCGTAACCGCTGTAGATGAACTTCTGGGGGACCACGCCGGGGTCGAGCATCAACACCGTCGCAAAGAGGATCCCGCTCATGGTCAGCCCGTCGATCAAGCGCTCGACCACCACGGTCGCCGTGGACTGACCAAAGTTCAAATCCTGGCCGTCGACGATGAGCAGCGGACGAACCAGCTCTCCAAGCCTGGCGGGCAACACAAAGATGGCGGCGTTGCCCACCGAGCCGACCGCCAGAATCCGAGGCCACGGCACTGGCGCCAACGTGCGGATCGTCAACCCCCAACGCCACAGGCGCATGGCCTGCGCGCCGCCCAGAATCAGCATGTAGTAGATGAGGTAGCTCCACCGCATGGAGGTGTATTCGACCGAGACCCGATCCCAATCGACGTCTTTGAGCACCAACCAGACAAACGCGGCGCTAAAAAGCAGTCCCAGGGTGATGTTCACCGCCAGTTTGGCGCGAGAGCGAGGTGCGGCTTTGACGGGGGCGTCGGTAACATCCATGGTCGGCTTGGTCCCTCTTGGTTCAACCGGGTGCACACACTCCCATTGGGATACACCCGACCTGACAAATCGTCAAAGGGCAAGACCCACGAAGGAACCCACGCAAACCGTTTTCATAAGGGAGATGGATGTCGTCCCAGAGGGGAACGGCGGTGAATCAAGGATTTCACCACCACACACTGCGCAGCCAGGGATCGGCTCAGGGATCGAGCGTGATGCGCAGGCCTTTGCCTTCCGAAGGCGTCCACTCAAGCTCCACCGGGTCCACCCCGGGGGCGTAGAGGCGCCAGACGGCGTCTTTATCGCCGTTGAGCTCTGCGGGGGGCTCTTCGAGGGCCTCAAACTGACCGTCTTCGCCCATCACGCTCCAGGAGACATCGTCCTGGGTGGCGGCCACCGGCGGGGGGGCTGATCCGCTGCCGGCAAGGAGCATCAGCGTCAAGAGGTTGGTGAAGAGCAAGAGCACCGCCGCCGCGCCCAGATAACGGGCCATGGGGGCCTCAAAGAAGGCCATGGGGTCATCGGAAGGGGCCGCCCGGGGCAGCTCCACATCGATGTCCAGGTCCAGCTCCTCGTCGCTCTCCATCGAGCCGAGCCCTTCAAAGAGCGTGGGACCGTCATGAATGCCAACGGCAGCAAGCTCAGAGGTCGAAGACACCGGCGCGGCAACGGCCTCTGGCTCCACCTCGTCCCCGGCCGCGTCGCGCAGCGCCTGAGCAAAGTCCAACGCGCTCGAAGGCCGGCCACCCGGATCGCGCGACAGCCCCTGACGCAGCACCTTCCAGATCGCGTCAGAGACCTCCACACCATGGCTGGACGGCGGCACCAACTCGGCGCTGGACAGCGCCTTAAACTGCTTGGCCAACGAGGACTCATCGCTGTGAACGTAGGGATGGGCGCCGGTCAAACACCGATACGCGACCACAGCCAGCCCAAAGACATCAAACGCAATCGGCTCAATCGGCGACGGCGACACATCCACCGAATCCTGCATCACCGGCTGCTCGGCCCACTCGCCGTCAAACCCTGGACGGAAGGTTCCGGTCAGCGACTGGCGCCAGTGGCGGCTCTCTTCGGAGTCAAAGCTCTCAGGGGCCAGATGATCCACCCACACGCCACCCATCTGCGCCTGGGCGTCGATGAGACCAATCTCGTGCTTGAGCAAGCAGCAACCAAAGCCGCCAAGCCTGGCATAGGCCCCAGAAGGGGTCTGCTCAAACCAGATGTGCTCCGTGCGCACACCCAGGTGACCAAAACCCGCTTTATGGGCTTCATCGAGCGCCAGCGACACCTCCTCGATCACTTTGAGGGTCCCATCGAGCGGCAAGCGCCCTTGATGGCGCACGATGTCTTCCAAGCAAGGACCGCGGGCGGATTCGGTCAAAAAGAACGGCACACCCTGCTGAACTTCGCCATAATCGAGCGGCTTGAGCGCGTGAGGGCTGCGCAGACAACTGGCCTGACGCACGATGTCTTCCAGGCGCTGGGTGACCGCCTCGGACGCCACAGCGGGAATCCCCAGACGCTCAACAGGGTCCATGACCCATATGTCAACGGGAAGGCCAAAAGGGTGCTGAACACCGCGATAGCGCTGCGCGAGCCCTTTGTAGGCTGCGGGCTTGAGGACTTCATAGCGATGGTCAAGCGAAAGCACGCCACCTGTGAGATCTTCCATGATCATCATCCTGTATGGAGGCGCCGGGTGCGCCTGCCGCTGTCTTGGACCACAGGGTCCGAAGGTCTGTGCCCGGAGTGATGAGGCTCGCATTCCTTGCTGCCATTCATACTCCCTCCACATTGAACTACCACAACCTCAGGGGGCTTGAACAGAGGTTATTCGCACTGACAATGCTCCAATGACTTTTCACCGCGTTCATCAGTGGTTAATATGACTTATGGTTAAGTGGGTCGGCTGGCCCCAAAATACAAGCCTGGGGTCAAAGAGACGTGTCCCGGAGCCATCGACATTCACAAAAACAGCGCGGGCCTGATGAGCCGGTGGACTACACCGATCACGCCACACAGCCCGCCGTTCTGGTCGAAGACAGTCCAGCGGGAGAGGCTCGCTGGCAGTCTCCGGATGGGTCCGTCTCTGTGTCGGTCAACTACGGCGCTGCACGGCGCAAGATGACCAGCCCCCCTGGCTATGACTTCTCCAGCCACTACGAGACCCCCACCAAACCCAAAGAAGTCGACAGCATCTACAGCGGCCCAGAGAACTTCGCCCCTGACGCGGTCGGAGAAGAAGCGCCCGAGACCATGCCTTTGGAACTGTCTCAGTACGACGGCATGCCCTTTAAGCCCTGGGACAACACCCCCACCCCATCCCTCATTGAGGTGGATGAAGAGGCGATCCCCACAACACCGCTGGCCCGAAACATCGGTGAGGCCGCCCGGGCCATGCGCAGAAGCCCGCCCGACACGCCTGATCCGACGCGCAACCGCGCCGCGGCGCTCATGGGCGGCTTTGCTGGCCCATCCCCAGCCGAGGGACACCAATCCGTCATCGGCGCCCCCAACCCGCAAAACCTCCAGTCCCCCGGTGCTCGCCTTCAAAGCGCGCCGCCGCCCATCATGATGCGCCCGCCCCCGCAGCGTGGCCGCATCTCAAGGCCCAACATCCCGGCCGAACCTGTGATCATCGCTCAACCGCCAGCGCCGGCCGCCTACCAACACCAGGCCCCTGCGCCAGCCCCCCAGGCGTATCACAACACTGCGCCGCAGCTGCACCACCATATGCCTGCGCCTCCCGCACATCCGCCGCACACCCCTGTGGGCTTGCCGCCGACACCGCCCATGCTGCCGGAGCATCAGTCCTATCACCCCGAGGAGGCGCTCTCCGCACAAGACATGGCCTACCACCGCGCGCAGATGGCCCAGCACGCCCCGCCCGCGCACGCCATGCCCATGGAGTCGGTGCCAGACCACGATCCAAGCGGGATCTTCATCGCCGATGAGTACGAGAACGCCGCGCTTCAGCGCTCTTCGCTCTACATCATCCTTGGCGCGTTCATCATGTCGGTGATGGGTTTTGGATTGATGGCGCTGCTCATCCTGGCGTTCTTTGGCCAGGAGATCATGGCCTTTATGGGTCTGGGATGACCACAAAGACGGCCTGCATCGCGCAAGCCGTCGGGCACACACTCACTTCTTGATGTCAGCCAGCGTGTCCTTGATCCGCGGATCATCGATCCGCCCAGCAGCAGCCTCCAGGATGGACACCGCGCGCTCGGTGTCCCCAGCGAGCACGTGCGCTTTGGCCAGCAGGAGCAGCGCCTTGACGTTGTTCTGATGGCTGCCCTGGTAGTGCTCATCGGCCAGCACCACCAGCGTGGCGGGCTCCATGCCTGCGTTGTCGGGCAAAGAGAGCGCCAACCCCACCAGACGGCCCTTGAGCATCACCTCATCGCTGACTTTGAGCGCTGCGGCGAGGTATTTCACAGCGGCGGCCTTGTCACCAGCGGCCTGGGCGGCGTCCGCGGCCAGCACCATCACCTGGCTCGACACAGGGCCTGCGGCGATGGCGGCCTCGACCATGGCGATGACCTGAGCGGGGCGAGCGTTGTTGCCTTTGAGGTATTGCCGGGCCAGCAGGACGATGGCCTGCTCGACCCTGGGGTTGATCGCCAGCGCGTCGCGCAGGGACTGCTCCATCTTGAGGTATTCTTCGCGGCGCTGGTGGACTTTGGCTTGGAGCATGTAGGCAGAAATCACCTTGCTGTCCTTGGTCAGCGCCTTGTTGGCCATGTCGAGCGCCCGCTGCGGGAACCCGAGGCGAAGTTCGGCTTCTCCCATGGAGACGTAAGCCTCGGCCAGCTCGGGATCGAGCTCCAGCGCCTTTTGCAGTTCGATGACCGCCATGCTGTCCTGACCCATGAGCAGGTAGGCGCTGCCGAGCAAACGGCGCGCCTCGGCGTCATCGCTGTTGATTGTCAGGGCTTTTTGGAGCGTCTCGACCGCGCGCTCGTAGGCGCGCCGCGCGATGTAGGCGCGCCCCAGCACGATGTAGGCCTCAAACATGTCCGGGCGCTGCTCGATCAGACGCACAAGGCGCGGGATGGCGGTGGCGCTGTCACCATTGTCGAGCAGGATGGCCGCCAGGCGCAGGCTGGCCTCTTTGTTGCCGGGATCCTCTTCAAGGAGGGCTTCGTAGGCATCGAGCGCCTCTTCTTTCCGCCCGAGCGCCTCAAAAGCCATGGCTTTGTAGAGTTTGGCCTCTGTGAGCGTCTCATCGAGCGCCAACGCCTTGGTCGCCGCCTCCAGGGCCGCTTCGTAGCGTTTGAGCGCGACGTTGAGTTCGGCTTGCAGCAGGTGGGCCCCAGACAGGTTGCTGTCCATGGTCGTGACCTGCTCAATGGCCGCCAAGGCTTCGGTGTCCTGGCCCAGATCGCGCAGCACCAGCGCCAGATCGTAGTTGGCCATCACAAAGCGCGGGTTGCGGTCCACGCTGACCTTGAACGCCTTGGCCGCACCGGCTTTGTCACCGTCTTGGAGCAGGCGCTTGCCCGCGTTGTAGGCGTCATCGGCGCTCTGACCGTAGCCTTCCTGACCGGTGTCCTGCCCTCCGGCACACCCCGAGGCCGCCGCAGCAAGCGCGCACACCCCACACAATACTGCCTTCAACATCCACACTCTGCGTTTTGTCATCTTCTACCCCTGCCCTCTATGACCCCGACCATCACATTGATATTTTTCACCATACAAGCCCGCTGGGCTCGTGCGCAGGCATTACCAGAGCAGGCCATGCCAACACAAACGGTACGACTCTACCGCCATAGTGGCTCATAGGCTTACACATTGTGCGCCCGCTGGCCACTTTGTCCCACCATCGCCCACATGGACGGGCTGCTTGTTTCTCCCCCCTGGCATTTGTTAGAACCATGCATCGTCCCAGGGTGGGTCACCACCATGGCGAGCTTGAGCTTGGATGCCCTCATGGCCCTGCACTCACAACCCCTTTGCAGCGGGCGTTTTGTCCCGCAAGCCCACACTGGCGAGTCTCCCTCGATGAGGCTGACCCGACAGGACCAGATGCACATGCCGCACATTTGTCGCTCGACCGTTCTGCTTTTGTTGTCGTGCCTGGGGATGTTCTTGGGGGGTTGTCTGCCCGACTTCAACTTATCGGGACGCGATCGTTGCTTTTCCAACGAAGATTGTCTCAATGGCCGAGCCTGTGACTTGAGCGCGCCAGACGCCGACGGCACTGGGGTCTGCGTCGACAGCATGACGCAGCCCATCCCCGACCCGCCGCCCGACCCGGAGGCGTGTCAGGAGGCCGACCAGGACAACGACGGGACCAGCGCGCTGGCCGGATGCGGCCCCCTCGACTGCGACGACAACAATGAGCGGCGCTCGCCGTTGCTGCCCGAATTCTGCGATGGCATCGACAACGACTGTGATGGCTTGATTGATGAAGGACAGCGCAACACGTGCGGGCAGTGTGATCCACAGCCAGAAGAGACCTGCGACGGCCGGGACAATGACTGTGATGGGGCCATTGACGACGGCGTCACCAACGCTTGCGGCGGGTGTGGTCCTGCCCCCGATGAGATCTGTGACCTGGACGACAACGACTGTGATGGGCTTGTCGATGAGGGCATAGAAGCCTCGTGCGCGTGCGAGGCTGGAGACACGCGCCCGTGCCTGCCCAACGCCCCCGAGGTCTGCAACACAGGACAACAAAGCTGTGATCAGGGCCGCTGGGGCACATGCCGCGGCGCTGTGCTGGCGGCCCCAGAAGTGTGTGATGGCCAGGACAACGACTGCGACGATCAAATCGATGAAGGCTTTGACCTTAACGATGACCCCTCACACTGCGGGGCTTGTGGGGTGGTCTGCGGCAGCTTCCAGGCCGAGCGCAGCTGCGTCGATGGCCAGTGTCAGTTGACCTGCGCTCGCCATTATTTTGACCTCGACGGCGATCACCGCAACGGCTGCGAGTACGGCTGCGTCCCCACCTCCAATGAAGAGTTCTGCAGCGACGGTCTCGACAACGACTGTGACGGCCGCGTGGATGATGGCTGCGCGTTGGTGGGCTTCAACGGCGTCTGGCACTACTTCAACCTATTTGGGCGCAGCACCCCCGGCTTCCCCCCCGGGCTGCTCACCGGACGCATGGCCATCACCGACCCACAAGAACTGGTGGCCACCTTCAGCGAACTGACGCTCTACGCCGAAGATCTCAACGCAGGCCGCTTTGAGTTTGAACGGACCAGCACCCGGACACTGACGCTGAACAACGACGGCGCGCTGAGCATCACCCCGCAAAACAGCGATGACCCGCTCGGCGGCGTCTTCCGCGGACAAATCACCGCCGACCGCCGCGTGGCGGCCTTGATCGAGTACAACAACAACGCACAGGCTGCCAGCATCGCGCTGCTGGTCAAGGTCCCTTTCACCGAGTTGCCCACCTCGCCCACAACCGCGCACGGCCCCTACAACCTCGTCCACGCGGCCCCCACCGAGCCGCTGCGCGTCCCCACCGCACGCGGTGCCACTGTGGCGCGCATGGGGTTTGAGCCTGCCAATGAGCGCGCACAGTTGCTGGCGCTGCTGGGCGACGGATTTGAAGTCCAGGCCTCTCAGGACTACACCATCGACCTTGGTGGCCTGATGACGATCGCCGATCCAGACGACGCCGTCTCGCTCTTTGGACCAGTGACCACGCGCGGAGACCTGGCGGTGCTGACCAGGCGGCGCCAGGGCACGGCCCAGGACGAAGCGCCGCTGACCTTGCCAGAGCTGGCTCTGATGATCGAGCGCGGCCGCTCGCCGGCCAGTCTCCTGGCCGATGGCCAGTGGACGCTCTTTGGCATCCAGACGGCGCGTTTGGGGGACGATGACCACCTCAGCTACAACGTCGTGGCCCAACCGCTGCGCCTGGAGCGCGCCGATGACCGAGGCCAACGCATCCTGGTCGACACGGACGACGGCATCAGAGAAGCAGGCCGGCTGACAATCCAAAGCAACGCATACGGTCCCGAGCTGACCGTGACACTCAACATCAACGACAACCTCCAACCCCCGACACTGTGGCTGCGCGGTCACGCCACCGCGCAGGACGATGTGGCGGTCTTCTGGGAGGTGGACGCCGATGGCGCCTCCATCCCACGATCATCGCTCTTCATCGCCATTCGCCACACGGGCAACGGGACCCCATGACACAAGAGGCCACAACACCATGAACATCTCCCATCGTCCCCTCACCTCCCGCGCGTCATTGATGATGCTCCTGCTGGCGAGCTTGCTCGTGGCGCTCGGCGCGTGCGGTGAGGACGCCGCCGACCAGGAAGAAGGCACCCTGGGTGCTGGGGAATCATGCCAATCCTCCAACCAGTGCCAGAGCGGACTTCTGTGCCTGGGGACCGTGTGCCGAGACCCCAACGACGCCGGCAACAACGACACAAACAACGACACCAACAATACTCCCAACAACACCCCAAACAACAACCCCAACAACGAGCCCAACAACCAACCCAATAACGACCCCAACAACAATCCAAACAACGATCCGAATAACAACCCCAACAACGAGCCCAATAACGACCCCAACAACAACCCCAACAATGACCCCAACAACATGCCTCCGGATCGGCCCGGAGAATTGACCGGCGGCATCAGCGTCTTCGAGGTCAACATCTCGGCCAACGCCCTCTTCAACATTCGGCGCGGCAACGCTGGCGCGGCCTTTGTGGAGCCCACCACCGAAGAGCCCCCGCTGGACACCTTTGGCGACTGCAATCTGGTCAACGTCACGCAAAACGCCCCCGAGCCGTTTGGCTACTCAGCGGGCAACATCACCGTCGATGTGGGCGGCAACGTGCTTGAGTTGATGCCCTCCACGGGCGGCAACGGCTCGGTCACCTACACGGCCCCGCTTGGCGAAAACAACGAAAACATCTTTGCCCCCAACGACACCATCACGGTGGCTGCCTCGGGCAACGCGGTGGCGGCCTTTGAAGGCTCGCTCAACGCCCCCGCAGAACACACCCTGACCGCCCCTGCCGCCGACTCCAGCGTCTCGGCGCAAGAAGACCTGACGTTGTCCTGGTCGGGTTCGGGTTCGGGACTTGATGTCGCCGTGACCATCAGCCCCATGGACAACTTCTTTGGCTTCCTCGACGGCGTGGGGCTCAACTGCTCCCCTTCGAGCGACACCGGTCAGCTGACCATCCCTGCGGCCGCCATGGCGCGCCTCACCGGCCCCAAGCTGGCCGTCGTTGTCGTAAAGGTCGTCAATGAAAACGTTGAGGTGGGCAACGACAGCATCGTGATCAACGCCACCTACGCTTCGGGCAATATCGTCAACCTGCGCTGAAGCCATCGCAGGGCACATGACCACAAGCAAATAAAGCCATCATA
>CAKZKQ010000620.1 GCA_937123825.1 uncultured Pseudomonadota bacterium | reverse complement strand
CCATCCGTCAACTCATGCATCAGGCCCACCAGCAAGGCGCAGACCTGATTCACTTCCCAGAAGGGGCCATGTCCGGCTATGTCAAAGCCCAAATCCGCTCTTGGGACGGCGTGGATTGGGACACGCTGCGCGCAGAACTCCAACAGACCGCCGCGCTGGCTGTCGAACTGGGCATTTGGGCCGTCATCGGCGCCAACCACCGACTCACTCCCCCCCACCGGCCCCACAACAGCCTCTACATCTGCTCACCGTGCGGCCAACAGGACACCCGCTACGACAAACGGTGGTGTTCACACAGTGAATTGACCGACTGGTACACCCCCGGACGGGACCCTTGTGTCATTGAGGTGGGCGGATGGAGGTTTGGATGCGCTCTCTGCATCGAAATCCAGTTCCCCGAGGTCTTCATGGACTACGCCAACGCAGGCGTGGACGCCATCTTGTTCTCCGCCTACGCTGACAACCCCGTCTTTGGCATCCAGGCCCAGGGCTATGCCGCCAGCCACAACGTCTGGTTCAGCCTTTCGGCCCCGCAACAGGTCAGCCACGCGCTCTCCAGCCGCGTCATTGGCCCCGATGGGCTGATCCAAGCGACCTGCAAGCCCTCACAAACGCCCGCGCTCTGCTTTGCCACCCTCGACGAAGGCGATCCTCGCTGGAAAGTCCCCCTTCAGTACGCCAAACCATGGCGACAAAAGGCCAGAGGCGGCGAAATCTACCGCGCCCGGTGGGTTGATGACCCGCGCAGCACCAACAAGACCCAGATTTAACACCTTTTCTTGGCCCCAAAGGTGGATTTAAATCCACATCAACCATGCAC
Organism: uncultured Pseudomonadota bacterium; assembly: GCA_937123825.1. Lineage (GTDB taxonomy): Bacteria > Myxococcota_A > Bradymonadia > Bradymonadales > CAKZKQ01. Next base: position 16,953 of record CAKZKQ010000620.1, on the reverse strand, counting down.
ACATCGAATCTGACGCCATGACCAAGCCCGCACACATCGCCGCCCACGCCCACAGCGCCAAACATCGAGGCGAATTGTCCATCAGCCAGCGCTGCGGCTGCTTTCATTGCCTGGCGATCTTTGAATACAGCGACATTTCTGACTGGATGGGGGAGAGAGAATCCCCCAAAGCGACCGCATTTTGTCCCAAATGCTCCATTGATTCGGTGATCGGTGATGCGAGCGGCTTTCCCATCACCAAAGCGTTCCTGAAAAAGATGCGCATGCACTGGTTTGGAGCCTCATAGGCCACAATTTGGAGGGGGGACAGGTGAAAGGGCAATGGATCGACGATTGGGACGGACTTTACAAAGGCGATCAGCCGCCTGCATGGGAGGATATGGAGGCCCACGAGGCCTTTTGTGCGCTGGTCATGAACCACTGCGACCCCCAAAGCCGCGTTTTGGAGTTGGGATGCGGCCTGGGACACAACGCCGTGCACCTAGCACGCGCTGGATTGTCCTTAACAGCCACCGACATCTCCCCGCGCGCCGTCGAAAAGTGCCGACAACTGGCCCATAACGCTGCCGTGGACCTCCATGCAGCGGTCTTGGACGTCACCAACCCACCCAAAGCGCTCGGGACCTTTGATGTGGTCTACGAAAAGGGTTGTTGGCACTCCTTCTTTGACCCCCAAAGCCGCGCAGACCTTGCCCGCGCAGTTCACGGCATGCTCAAACCGGCGGGGATATGGATATCGTCAGCCGGATCAGCCGATCATCACGACGATCCCAACGACCCACAGCGCCACACCTACCCGCGCCTGACCCTCCTGCAGATTGCCACCGCCGTCGAAGGGCTCTTTGAAATCATAGAGGTCCGCAAAGGCTGGTACGGACAAGGCAAAGGACGCCGTTTCAAGACCTGGGAGTGCGTCTTTCGCAAGCGGTGAGTCTGTAGAGGCAAAGGAGTGGGGCAGGGGGGCCACGTCATCCGTGGTTGACCCACAGGACACCAAGCCGTTGTAGGCCCCACACCAAACCCAAGCAATTCCAAAAGAGAGAAGAAGCCACGGGTTTGGGGCGAGCAATGATGGATGTCAGACGCCTCAGAACGAGCGCAGCTGTAGCAGCGCTACCGCAAGCGAGTTCTGTGGTGTCTGACGCCATCAGGGCCGTCCCAAACCCGCGGCTAGAAGGCGCAGTTGGTGGGTAACGGCGGCAGTGTTTCGGCGTTGGCGGCGAAGTTTTGGGGGGGTTGGAAGGGTTGGAAGTCGGTGGTGGGGGTGCCGCGCATCAGTTGGGCTTGTGGGGCGTAGCCGGTGGTGTTCATGTGGGCGCGGACGATGACGGTGGTGTTGGCGTCGATGTTGACGGGCCCTCCGGAGCGGGTGAAGGGTTGTTCGTCGACGTGGCTGTGGAGCAGGACGCGTCGGTAGAGGAGGTTGCCCTCTTCGTCGAGGACTTCCCACCAGTCGGCAAACTGTGGGCAACCGGTGTCGTCGCTGCGCAGGGTGACGCTGAAGGTGTAGGCGCCGTCGCTGCCGGAGACCGACACCTGGGTGACATCGGCACGAACACCGGGTTCGTCGGGGTTGTCGGGAGCGTCCTGAGAGTCGGTGTTTGGGCCACCGTCGTCTGAGGGGTCTGCGGCGTCGTCCGGTGAGTCTTGGGCGTTGTTGGGGTCGCCCATGTCCCCAACTCTGCCGTCGGGTTCGGTTTGGGGTTCTGAGGTGGAGCATCCGGCGGCCAACGTCCACAGCACCGCACTCACCGCTGCCCACCGCCACCCCCGCGCCTCGTTCATCATCGCATTCACCTTCATGTGCAGTGTTTTCCGGGGTTCTGTATTGCTCGCCAGACTGCGCTCACTTTGTGCTGCCGGGCGATTGCCAGGCACTCTATGGTGCCTGCAGCGCGCCGTCCGTTACCAAGCGCATAGCTCCACGTCCTCACCGCCTTCAATCGACGTGGCTTGAACCTGGACGGTGTAGGTGTTGCCCTCGAAGCTCAACCGAACGTTGCCGACCAAGCTGAGCTTGCGGTCGACGTTGTCGCCGTCGGTGCAAGGCGCCACGTTCTCTTCGTTGTGGTGCCCTTCGCACTTGGTCTCAAAGAGCGTGACGCTGCTGCAGCCGCTCTCATTGCTGTTGACGCAGTGGCAAGCCCCAGAAGTCGGTGCGCTGACCAGACTGACCCCGGTGATGACATCGTCATTGTCGCAGGTGACGCTCCCGTCGCCGTTCCACGACTTGACCAACCCGGTGCTGCCGCAAGGGGACGCGCAGGGGTGCGTGTTGCAGGCCTCGACGGTCTCGGGCCGCTGCTGCCCTTCACAGCACGCCAGATCGACGATCTCCTCGGTCTGGGCGTTGACGCAAAGGACCTGACGCCCACGGGTTCCCCCACCGCAGAGTTCGTCACAGTCTCCCCACGGCCCTGCATCCCACACCAGCCCGACCTCTCCCTCGGCCGCCACACATTCGCCGTCACCGTCGCAAACCAACGACACCCCGCACCGGTCGGCGCTGCTGCACACGGTGCCCTGGGGTGCGGGGGTGCTTTGGGTGCACTGGGGGCCATCGGGGGCGGCGCACTGTCCAAAACCCGCGCATCGGCCTGAGTTGAGGGGATCGTACTGGCGACAGGTCGTGTCCAGCCCCGCACACGAGATCGAACCGCAGGCGGGATCATCTTCGGGGGTCAAGACACACTCCCCCTGGTCGTTGCACGCCATGCAAGGACCTTCGCAGGGCTCATTGCAGCAGATGCCACCGACGCAGGCCCCTCCTTCGGGACAGTCCTCATTGCTGTTGCATGTGCTGCCTTCGGGGTCATCGGCGTCGGCGGGGTCTGTGGTGTCTTCCCCCTCGGTCACGTCCATGACGGACGCGTCGGGCAAAGGCTGATCGTCTGGTCCCACGGCAAGCTCGGGGGCTCTGTCTGCCGCGCAGGCGGTCCACAACACAAGGCCCATGCTCCAGAAAGCGACCAATGAGAAGCGAGATGGGAGCAGAGCGTTCATGAGGCACCAGTCAAGGGGGTGTTGTGACCTTTTGAGCTTGGCGCACAAACGCCAGCGTGTCCATGGTTCACCCGGTACAAGAGACACACACAGGGTAAAAAATGGCGCGCTCCACGGTCAAGCCGCGCAAGCCCCAACAAAGCGCGCTGGATCTGTCTGGCAAGCGCCCATCGTGCAGGATCTGTATGGGACAGCACGAAAAATGGCCGGACCAGCCAAGGTGTTCAGGGGGTTTTGATGGCGGGCTTGGGCGAGCGGTCTTCGCGGTAGAGGCCCCAGTGCTTCTCGACCTCGCGGGGATCATCGCCGCCCTTCCAGGGTTCGTCGAACGCTTCAAAGTAGAAGTAGGGCAGGCCAGTTTGCTGGGCCCAGGCGGTGAACTCGGCGTAGAAGGTCGCCTGCTGCGCCTCTCCTGCGGGGGCTTTGATGTATTTGACCTCGTCGCCGTCGGGGTTGAGTTCGGTTGCCCACCCGGTCTCTCCGAGCACCACCAGCATCTGGGGGTGCTCGGCCTTGATGGAATCGACGGTCTTGACCGTCCACGCCACCGCGTCGCCAAGTTGCTGCTGATTCCACATCGCGTAGGCGTGCAAGAGCACAAAGTCGACCTCAGCCACCACGGCGTGGCTCTCGGGCTTGTTCCAGAAGTTGTAGTCGTCGGCGGTGGTGACCGGCTGGGTGACCGCTGCGCGCACGGTGCGCAAATGACCGATCAAGACCTCAGCGTCCGTGCGGTGCCCGGACCAGAAGACCTGCGTCTCGTTGCCGACGCTCACCGCCGCGACCTGCTGGGGATAGAGGTTGGCCAGACGAATGGCCTCTTTGACCTCGGCCTCATTGCTTTGGGGGTCGTTGGGCGCGATCCACGCCCCCAGCATCACCACCAGCCCCAGGCCATCCTCTTTGATGATGCGCAGGATCGTCTCTGACGAGCCGCGGCTGCCGTAGACCCGCAGCATCTTCCAATGGCGCGCGATGATCTGCAAATCCTCGCGCACCTGCGCCTCGGAGGGCTCCGTGCCGCCAGGGCGCTGGCCCTTGCGGTAGGGACCATAGGAGATCCCAGCCAGGACCGGCGCGCCGTCCACCATGGGCGAAAATGCGCGACGCTCCTTGGCTGTCTCTCGCCGTTCGTCATCGCTCGGCGCCGCTTTATCCGCGGCGTCTTTGGCGGTCTTTGCCGGCTCGGGCGCAGCGGGCGGCGCGCTGGCGCACCCCACCAGGGCCCACAACCCCACCAAAACCGCACCACACAAACTCACCCTCACCATTTCAAACCCCCTTTGTGAACGTCGCTGAACCCATCCCAAGTTTCATCAAAGCAGGCGCATGTTGTCCATCGTGCAGCACACCTTGAAGCCGGTGGCCAGATACACAGAGATGGCGCCATGGCTGTCGGCGTCGACCGACAAGCTCACCACCTTGCCTTGCTCCAAGGCGCGCGCCGCCAACCCGCGCACCAGCGCAGTCGCATAGCCCTGGCGGCGGAGCGCCGCGGGTGTATAGACATGGTTGATGTAGGCGCTGCGCGCCGAGCGCTCCATGTCCAAAGACGCCGCGCACACCACCTGACCACCCCCATCCTCCCAGACAAAGGACGCGCCGGCGCTCAAATCGGCGCGCACCGACGCCTCTGAGTCAAAAGGCAGTTGGGTGTTGCCCTCTTGCTGGGCGCGGTCCCTGAAAGACGCCAAAAGTCCGATCTCTGAGGCGCGGGCAAGGCGCATCCCTCCGCCACAAACGCGGCCCGGCGGCGTCAGCGCGGTCAACTCCATGTGGGCCAACGCCTTGACCCTCGTCAGCCGCAAGCCCGTCAAGCGGGCGTAGGCGTCGACGAAATCTTCGCTGGCGGGGCGAGGAGCAAAGAGGCCAGGGAGGTGCCAGTGGCGCTGGACGATGTGCGAGGCCAAAAACGCCAAGACGTGCGGCGCGCCGCTCGACAGGGTCAACTGGCGGCCCACGCTCATGCAGGCGGTGTGGAGCACAGTGTCGGTTTGAGCGTCAATGATGGTCAGCCCCACCTGGGGGTTTCCATCGGGCCGCTGGCGCAGGCGCAAAAGCGCGCTGTCCTGCGCTTCATTGGCCAACCAGCGCTGGGTGTGTCGGCGTTTGAAGTCGTCCAGATCATTGTGTTCGATGCAGGTGAGCATGGTGGCGCTCCTTGGTGTCTCCAAATCCGATGGGCGGCGCTGCGATGACTTTGCCACAGCCAGTGATTGGGGTCATGCCTGACCTCAACGCTCTAAAAAGCGACACGCAGAGAATCATGCGGCCTTGCGTTGCTTTTGAACGGCGTCTTTGAGCCCTGAACTGGCCCAACACCATCGCAGGTGGGCATGGTTGCGCCTTGATGGTGTGCTCAAGAATCTTCGGTTGGGGTGTTGGCGATGGCCTCTGGCAGGTCGCTTTGCACCCAGGCGGCGACCTGGGGCAGGCCGTCTTCGATCTCAAACCAGGCGCACTTGTCTTTGACAAAGATGTGCCGGACGGGCTTCAGGCCGATGTCCCCCTCAAAGATCCCGGCGGCCATAAAGCGCATGTCGGGTTCTTTGTGGTAGATGTAGCGCAGCGACGAGCCGCACCGGCGACAAAAGCTGCGGCTGGCCCACTGGCTGGAGTCGTAGATGGACTCGTAATCGTGGCCCTGGACCATGGTCACCTGCGCCGCTTTAAACCAGACGTACGGGCCCAACATCGCCCCGTGGAACTTCTGGCACATGGTGCAGTGGCAGAGGTTGAAGTGCACCGGCGCGCCGACGCACTCAAAGACCACCGCACCACAAAGACACGCCCCTCGGATGCTCTTTTGAGCGTCGTCCTCTTCCATCTCCCCTCCTTTAAAAGGTCTCCAAGACCCAATTCACACGCTTTGAGGTCAACAACTCTGGCTTCGACCTGCTGTGAGGTTTATCATGAGCGCCAACAATCTGTGCAGAGGTCGCAGGCGCTGCCCTACCCTGGCCGCCACCTGTGACACACTCCCCAGGCCCACAACGGCGCTGCCCCCACAGCGCATGGGCCACCGCGGCGCCGCACGCTGAGCCCACCTATAGGATCTCACACGCGCCCACCAGCGATGAGACACAACCCATGATCTTTCGCCAACTCTTTGACTCCGTTTCATGCACCTACACCTACTTGCTGGCCGACCCCAAGACGGGCAAGGCGGTGTTGATCGACCCGGTCTTTGAGCACCACGACCGAGACGCGGCGCTGGTGCGCGAGCTGGACCTGGATCTGGTCTACACGCTCGACACGCACGTGCACGCCGACCACGTCACGGGCGCGTGGCTCATGAAGCAGGCCTTTGGCAGCAAAATCGCGCTCTCGGGGCGCTACGACATCGACGTGGTGGACCAGGCCGTCGACCACGGCCACACGCTGCGCTTTGGAGAGCTGGGCCTGGAGGTCCGCGCCACCCCGGGCCACACCAGCGGCTGCGTCACCTACGTCACCTCCGACCACAGCCAGGCCTTTACGGGCGACGCGCTGCTGATCCGAGGCGCGGGGCGCACCGACTTTCAGGGCGGCGACGCGGCCATGCTCTACCAATCCATCACCGAGCAGCTCTTCACCCTCCCGTCCCAGTGCCTGCTCTACCCGGCCCATGATTACGCCGGGCGCACCGTCACCAGCGTCATGGAGGAGCAGCGTTTCAACGCCAGGGCCGGCGGCGAGGCCAACCAGGAAGACTTTGTGGGCTTTATGAACAACCTGGGGTTGGCGCACCCGCGCAAGCTGGACATCGCCGTGCCGGCCAACATGCGCCTGGGGCGTCCCGAAGATCCGCAGGCCTTTGATGGCCACAGCCAGGCGTCCTGGGCGCCGGTGACGCTGACCTACGCCAACATCCCCCAGATCGAGGCCGACTGGGTGGCGGAGAACCTCTCCAAACTGCACATCATCGACGTGCGCAGCCCGCAAGAGTTTGCCGGGCCGCTGGCGCCCATCGAAGGCGCCGCGTTGGTCCCGCTTGACGAGCTGCGCCAGCGCCTGGACAGCATCCCCAAAGACAAACCTGTGGTGGCGGTGTGCCGCTCGGGGATGCGCTCGGGGCAGGCCGCCGTCATTTTGCGCAAAGGGGGCTTTACCAAACTGGCCAACCTCAAGGGCGGCATGCTCGAGTGGCACCGCCTGCGCCTGCCGACGGCCAGCGCAGAATCGCCCTGAGAAGTGTCGCCACACAGACAAAACGGCGCAACGCTCGACGCTCGCGTTCGTCCGTAAAAGACCACAAGCCCCAAACCACTGCGGGGCCCATCCACCCCCACCTCGGAGCCGCCCATGCGCCCTGAAACCGCCCTCACCATGCTGCTGCTTGGACTTTTGCTGGCCGCGTGCTCCGCAGACCAGCCCGTCCCCGACCCCAAACCATCGGAGCCCCAACCGGCGCGCCCCGCCTTTTGGAACCAGGACGAGTACGACCGCGCCATGCACGCCATCTTCCAGGACCGCCAGACCGACCTCTCGGTCTCGGTTCAGACCCCAGCGGGCATCGAGGCGCAAGCCCAGACCGCGCGCCTGCATCGGCACGCGGTGGAAGACGAGTTCAACAACCATCCGCTGAAGTTTGACGCCGAGGGCAAATTCACCCAGGCGGCGCTGCCCTACCCCGCCAGCATGCTCCTGATTGAGTTGGGCGATGACTTCATGGCTGCTGACGCAGAGGCTCAGGGCTGCGTGGCGTCCATCGAAGAGACGCTGCGTCTGGACTGGTATCAGCCCAGCCAGCACTTTGAGTCGGTGGACGTCTCCATCAACACTGCGCTCTTTGACGCCCGGGCGGCCGCCTCGGAAGGCACGCGCGCGCAGGTCACGCTGACGATCCCGCAAGGGGCAAAGATCAAGGAGGTCGACGCGGGTCTGGGGCGCATCGCGGGCGCGCAGCTTGGGCCCAACCGCCAGAGCGACTTCTTTGCCTCACAGACCGACGGCAACACCATCACCATCAGCGCCGACCTGAAGCCATTTTTCAAGCAATACCTCGACAACCACAGCACGGCGCCCAAACCCGGCGAGCTTTACAGCTTCAACGGCAGCGTCACTCTGGAGGCCCCGGCAGGGATTTTTGCGCAGACCCCAGCGGCCGATCGTCAGGATCCGCCCTACACACCGGGCAGCTACGACGGCAAGGTCTCGACCCGCAACGGCGACCCTTACCTGGACATCCCCGAGGTCACCCCGCACACGACCATCACGCTGAGCTTTGTGGCCAAGGTCAAACTCACCAAAGAGATGCTCGCCCCTTGAAGGCGCACCGGGAGGCTCCCGCATTACCTGGCCACCATCACCAGGACGTTGCGATCATTGTCCATACAAAAGGTCTTGTGCACGGGCTGGGCGTGGACCAGGGACGCCGAGGCGCGCGTCATCACAAAGGGCACATAAAAATCGCCCTGGAGGGCCTGACAGACCGCCTCGGAGACCAGCAACCGGCACGGCGCGGAGGTGGTGCATTGCCCCTCTTCAAGCCGCTCATTGAGGGGCTGGGCGCTGAGATGAACGTCGTAGGCAAAGCCCATATCCAACCCCAACCAGACCACCGCCACCAACGCCACATGCGCAGCCACAGCCACACGGCGGTTCGCATCGTGTTGTCCGCGTTTGGCGCGGCCGCGAAGCCAGACTTCGGTCACGAGGACCGTCACAGCGAGCGCCCCCAACGCCAGGTACAGGCCCGCTCCAGGGGTCTGGGCCCACGCCCAGGCTTTCATCAACATCTCCCCCATCATTCACCTCCCGATTGAACCAGAGCATGCATTGGCCAACGCACCCGTGTATGTGTACAGGTGGCAAAACCAAAGACTGTGACAGACTCTCTGGCCCAAACCCCGCACACCACCATGAAACAACCCTCCGCCCACATGGTCACGGCCGTCATCGGCGCTGGCCCCGCCGGACTGCTCTTTTGCATCGCCGCGCGGCTGCTGAGCCTCCAGACGACATCGACGCAGACCCCCTCCAGGTGGACGCTGGCGCTCTTTGACAAGCGCACCGCCTACGCCCGGACCCACCGCCTGCGCATGGATCCACGCCCGTACCAGGCCATGGCAAAGGCCCTCCAGGATGAGCGCTTTGATGCGCTGATGGCGTTTTTGAACGAAGCGCGCTTCAAACCGGTCGTCAACGAGCTTGAAGAGCGCTTGGTGAGCCTGGCCGCAGAGCTGGGCGTGCGCAAAGTGCAGTTGACGCTGGGCGACGGCCCCGAGCAGACCGACCTGCCTGCGCTGCGGGCGCACCTGGAGGAGGAGGGGCTGCTGACGCCCGACGGCGTCTTGACGGTGGTGGGCGCCGACTCGGTCCACAGCACCGTGCGGCGGCTGGCGATGGGCCAGGACGACATCCACAAGCACACCCACCAGCAGCTTGTTCGGCTGCGCGTGGAGGGCAAAGGGTTGCCAGAGCAACTGGGCATCTTGGCCCAGGTCCGCCTCTCCAAACTCATCAACTCGTTGCTGGATTATCGCCTCAACCGCAACGGCTTTGCCGAAGTCGACCTCTTTTTGGGCCAGGACGAGCACATCAACCTCAGCGCCCTGGGTGCGGCCCCCAAAAACCCGGTGGAGTTGGACGACGCGCTGCTCAAAAGCCTCCAGGCGCCGCTCTTCAAGCGGATCGTGGACCACCTCAGGGACGGCTTTGGCCAAGGACAGTGCCGGGTCATGCTCTATTCGTCGTTCAAGCTGGAGCACCAGGCCGCTGCCCGCTGCGCGGCTTTTGACCCGGCCAGCAACGCCCACATCTTTCTGGTCGGCGACGCCGCTGTCTCTCTGCCCTTCTTTAGAGGCATGGCGGCCCTGGGGCAGTGCGTCCACCATCTGGCCACCACACTTCACCAGGCCGCCCTGGGGCAGTTGACCCCACAAGAGGCCACCGCCCAGTACAACAACACGGTCCAGAGCCTCATCCGACGGGAACTGTCGGTGGTCAAATCCCGTGGCATGCTCATCAGCATGGCCCGCGAGTCATCGCGGATCAGCGCCATGCTGCCCTTTCCGGTGCAATCCTGGTTTCTGAGCATGCCCGAAAACGACGCGCCAGGGCGGTTGACCTCGGGGTTTGTCCTCAACGTCCTTGTGGCGGCTGGGGCTGCGGGGCTGGCGCTGGGCGGACCCTTGCTGCGCACGCTGCTGGGAGAGCCCTTTGGGTGGATCTGGGCGCTGTCCATCCCTGCCCAGGCCCTCGGGGGCGTGGTCTACTACGCCACCCGGCTCTTTGAACCCGGCCCCGACCGTTGGATCAAGCGCGTCTGGCGCGTGCAGATCATCGGCTTGATGCTCCTGGGCGTCGCCGCCACGCTGGGCGCCTCGACCATCCTGGGCAAGCTGGCCCAGGTCCACATGACCATCACCTGGTTCCTCATCGGCATCCCTTTTATCGCCGGGATCTACATTTTTGAGTGGGTCCAACAGCGCTCCTGGACCTCCGCAGACCTCGAAGCCTGAACCCTTCGACGCCGCTCTGACCGGCCTCCCAACCTTTGCCGCAGCACTCAAGCCGATTGTAAACCAAACGTTTACGCCGACCCTTCCGATCTTTTTTCAAACCTTTTTAAACGCCTGAAGTTTCTACCTTCATCGGGCCAGCAGGCAGAAGCCACTGCTGGCCGACAAAGAGATCCACAAAGGAGCGAAAGACCATGAACAACCCCATGAAGAAGATGATGACTGTGTGCGCTGTGATGGTCGGTTTGATGGTGGGCGGTGTCAGCATGCCCAGCGCCAACGCCTGCGGCCCCTACATGAGCTCGGTTGAGATGGCACAGATGGAAGTCCAATGGCTTGAAGAGAGCGTCGAGCGCAGCACCCAGGCGCTGACCGAAGCGGTGGCCAAAGACGACAAAGCCGCCATTGAGCAGGCCGCCAAGCACCTGATCACCGCGCGCCAGCAGCTCGCCACAGCCAAAAAAGACCTTGAAAAATTCCAGGCCGAAGAAGCGCAGCGCCAAAAAGAGCTGGCAGCCATGATGGAGCGCTCCAAGATGTAGCCTCGCCCCCCCAATGAATGACCGCCCGCTGCACCAAGAGGCAGCGGGCGCCCATACACACCGGTTCCAACGCGGGCACCTTTTGTTGATGCGATGGCCAGCCCCTTGGACCCATTGGGTTCTGTCAGACAGGACCTGAGGAATGCACCCAAATGATGACGCTCCCAATCCGCATTGCCTTTTTTGCCCTCTTTGTCCACGCGCTGACGGCCTGCTCGGCCCCCGCGCAGCACGCCGCGCCCGACGCCGCCCCTCACCACGAGGTCGCAGCCGAGCCCAGCGCCGCCGCTGACTCCGCCTCACCCGACGCCCCCAGCGACAAGAGCACCGCGCTGGAGGTCACCATCGTCACCGAGGCCAGGACCGAAGGCATCATCCAAACCCCCACCACCGTCAGCCACACCGCCGCCCAGGACGCCCTCACGATCCAAATCGCCCGCATGCGCGGCACCTGCGCCCCCGCGCCTCGCTACAGCGCTCAGGCCACCGGCGACACCGTCACCCTGATCCTGCTCGACTCAGACCAGCCCAAGGCCAAATGCCCCGGGCACCACGCCCAGACCCTCAAGCTCACCGGCGTGAACGACCCAGGCGCCATCACCAAAGTGCAGATCGTCTACGGCGACAAAATCCTGGCCCAAACTCCCTGACCCCCTCAACGCACCACCGTGCTGACCGCCAGCCGCCCCCCGCGCACATCGGGCAGCGTCCAGGCGGTGTCCGTGCATGCGCGCGCAAAGCGCATGTCGTGCGACACCACGATCAGCGCCCCCGGATACTGGGCCAACGCCTGCTCCAGACGCTCCAGTGACGGCAAATCCAGGTGGTTGGTCGGCTCATCCAAAATCAACAGGTGCACGTGCCGCCCCAACCCCCAGGCGATCGCCAACTTGTGCGCCTCCCCCGGTGAGGGCTGCTCAGAGAGCAACAAACGCCCCGGATCCACACCCAACGCCGCCACCATATCCAAAGTCCGGCGCCGCACCTCGGGCTGGGCCTGACGCACCCGCTCCAACAACCCACGAGCACGCTCCAGGCCAATGTCCTGGGGCAAATACAAAAAGCGCTCCTCATCCCAACGCAGCCGCTCCACCAGCGCCCGCAAGAGCGTCGTCTTCCCGCTGCCGTTGGGACCCCGCAAGTGCACGTGGCTGTCGCGCTCCACGCTCACATTCACGTCGCGCACCAACACCTGCTCCCCCGCACACAGCGCGGGCGCCTCCACATGCACCAGACGACGCATCGGCGCAGGCACAAAATCCACCCACACCGCACCACCAAGCGTCTTTTGGGCCTTGTGACCGGCCAAAACCGCGCTGGCCCGCTCGGCCTGCTGACGCAACACCGACACCTGACGCGACAAGCGCGCCTCACCGTTGATCACCCTGGCCTTGGCCGCCATGCTCCGGGCGTCAGAGTCTTTGGGCCCCTTGAGGCGCTTGCGCGTGCTCATCGACGCCTGCGCCGTGGCCCGCTGGCGCCGCTTGTCCCCGAGCCTGCGCTTGAGCTTGCGCACTTCGGCCCCAGCGCGATCCATCTCCGCCTGCCGGACCCTGGCCTCCTGCGACCACTGCGCGCTGGCCTCAGAGAAAGGCGCCGCCATGACCTCCAAACGCCCCTGCTCCAGGCGCCAGGTCCGCTGTGTCAACGCATCCAGAAAGTCACGGTCGTGGGACACCACCAACCCAACACCGCTGTACCGCCGCAGCGCCTCCAACAAGAGCCCCCGCGCCTGCACATCAAGGTGGTTGGTCGGCTCGTCCAACAAAAGCACCTGCGGCCCATCGCACAGCGCCGCCCCCACCTGCCAGCGCTTGCGCTCACCAGGCGAAAGCGTCTCCCAACGCTCCAAACCATCGGGGTCCAGCTTCAAAAGCGCTCGCCAGCGCCGCGCCTCAGCCTCCCAGTCCCAGCCAAACGCCTGCACCTCAGCGCTCAGCGCCCCCACTCGCTGCGGACACAGGTGCCGCCTGGCCCCCTCAGGCACCAACCGCACCGCCCCCGACACAGGACGAAGTCCCCCAGCGATCAAATGCAAGAGCGTGCTCTTGCCACCGCCGTTGGGCGCAATCAAACCCGTCCAGCCTGGGCTCAAATGGGCCGTCGCGTCCACGATCAGAGGCTCGATGTCAGAATAAGAAAAAGAAAGGCGCTCAAGGCGCAAAGCAAGGTTTTGAGACACAACCACAACCACACAAGGCACCCGGAACAACCCACAAAAAGGGCGTCACATCGGGCGCGATTCCACAAAAGAGGGCGAAGGAATCAGTGGTTGTAAAGCTTCATCGGAGCACCATGTGGTTGGCATAATCTCAGAACGGGCAGAAAGTTAAAGTCACCCATCCGCGCTGTCAATCGCCTTTTTTTCCAAACCGCGCCACATCCCCACACGCCATCGACTCAACCGCGACAAACAGGGCCTCACTGTTGCTCGGTGGCAGGTTCTGCTACCTTGAAAAGAGGCCGCAAAACACGGTGGCGGCCCACAAATCACCCAACGCTCAAAAAGAACCGGCGACAAGATCGAAAACCGACAAAAGTCGCACAAAAGACTGCGCGCTGTGGTGCCACAAGGGGAACATTTATGACGGCAGATGGGCGGCAAAGGCTGCAATATTCTGGCAGATTTCTGGGATGGCTGCTGGTGGCCATGTGGGCACTGGGCGGGTGCGCACAAAGCACCGCGCCGGGCGGTGCCAACGCCGAGGCCGAGTGCTAAAGCGACAACGACTGCGACATGGGCTTTGTCTGCGCCGAGCAAGAGTGCGTCCTGGACGACTCGCCGGTCACACAAGACACCTCCCCCGAAGACACCTCTCCAGAGGACACCACCCCCAACCCCCCCCGACGCCCAACCCGACTTGCCCCCGGAAACCGAGATCGGTGACCCCTGCGATGAGGCCGACGACTGCCCCAGCGGCTACTGCATCGAAGTGGCCGAGGGCAACGGACAACGCATCTGCACCGACTTTTGCGACCCCGGCAACGAAAGCACCTGTCCCGAGGGCTACACCTGCGCCGCGGTCGCCAACTCCGGGGCCGACCGCGTCTTTTTGTGCTTCCCTCAAGCCGACTTCCTGTGCGACCCCTGCCAAAACGACAACGACTGCGGCGGTCTCTCCGACACCTGCCTCGAATACCTCGACGGCAACTTCTGCGGCCGAAGCTGCCAGACGCGCCAGTGCCCCGAAGGCTACGACTGCATCGAAACCCCCTCCGAAGACGGCCCCATCCGCCAATGCCGCAACCAACTCAACATCTGCTCCGACTGTTTTGACCCCGACGACGATGGCTACGGCACCGGCACCGCCTGCCCCGGCGAAGACTGCGCCCCCAACGACCCCGCCATCAACCCCAACGCCAACGAAATCTGCGACGGCGTCGACAACAACTGCGACGGCAACATCGATGAAACCTTTGACTTCATCAACGACCCGCTCAACTGCGGCGGCTGCGGCCAAATTTGTCAGATCGACGGCGCCGCACCCGCCTGCGTCGAGCGCCAATGCGCCATCGATCAATGCCTCCCCGACCGCTACGATCTCAACGGCGACATCGCCGACGGCTGCGAATACGCCTGCGTGCTGAGCAACAACGGCGCCGAAGCCTGCGACCAGATCGACAACGACTGCGACGGCACCATCGACGAAGACTTCGACCTCAACACCGACCCACTGCACTGCGGCGGCTGCGGCCAGGCCTGCCAATACCCCAACGCCCAGCCCACCTGCGCCGACGCCACCTGCGCCATGGGCCCATGCAACGAGGGCTTCATCGACCTCAACGGCGACACCGCCGACGGCTGCGAATACGCCTGCACCCCCCAGGGCGGCGACGATGACCCCGACCCCAACTTTGAAGACCTCGACTGCGACGGCATCGACGGCCAGATCATCCGCGGCGTCTTTGTCGACCTCATCAACGGCCGTAGCGGCGCCGCTGGCACACCCCAGGACCCCCTGCTTGACCCCAACGCCGCCATCACCGCCGCCCGCAACGACCCCGAGCGTGATCACGTCTACGTCAGCGCCGGCACCTTCAACGGCCGACTCCAACTGCGCGGCGGTGTCAGCGTCTTTGGCGGCTACTCCGGCGTCCCCGACTGGAACCGCTCCGAAGACAACACCACCACCATCCAAGGCGACTTCATCGGCGTCGAAGCCCGCTCACTGGACGCCCCCGTCGCCCTCTCCGGCCTCACCATCCGCAGCGCCGTCAACCCCGCCAGCGGCGGCAGCTCCTACGGCGTCTTCATCATCGACACCAACCAACCCCTCATCCTCTCCCACAACACCATCGAAGCCGCCGCTGGCACCGCCGGCACCGCCGGAAACAGCCCCGCACAGGCCGCCTCCGGCAGCCGAGGCGGCAACGGCGGCACCGGCTGCGACGGCTGCTCCGGCGGCGGCGCACAGGGCACCAGCGGCAACGTCTCCTGCAACAACACCGGCGGCGCCGGAGGGCGCGGCGGACACTACGGCGACGGCGACGGTGACGGCGGCCGAGGCAACGGCTACCGAGGCAACGTCGGCAACCGACCCAACAACGGCGCCGCCGGCGGCAACGGCGGCCGAGGCGGCGAAGTCGCCGGAAGCTGCTTCGGCGACGGCGACACCGGCAGCGCCGGCAGCGTCGGCAGCAACGGCAACACCGGCGGACACGGCACCCTGCCCGGCAACCAGAACCTCGGCAGCGTCGACAACCAGGGCCTGTGGCGCGCCGGAGACGGCCGACCCGGCACCACCGGCCAACACGGCGGCGGCGGCGGAGGCGGCGGCGGCGGAGGTGGCGGCGTCGCCACCGGACTGTGCCGACGTGACCGAGGCGGCGGCGGCGGCGGCGGCGGAGGCGGCGGAGGCGGCGGAGGCGGCGGCGGCGCTGGCACCGGCGGCGGCGGCTCATTTGCCATCTTCGCCCACAACAGCTCCGGCGCCATCATCGAAGACAACACCCTCACCACCGGCAACGGCGGACGCGGCGGCAACGGCGGCGCTGGCGGCGCTGGAGGCTCCGGCGGCGGCGGCGGCACCGGCGGCCAGGGACGCGACGACTCCGGCGCTGGCGGCGGCGGCGGTGCTGGCGGCGCTGGAGGCACCGGCGGCTCCGGCTCCGGCGGCGCTGGCGGCGCAAGCGTCGCCATCTGGCGCAGCAACGCCACCCTCACCCTGCTTGAACTGATACATGGCAATCACGTCAGAATCTACGCGACCGCCACTACTCACAACGATACCGTCTAGCGTGAGATTCACCGCATTACTGATCACCAAACTTTCATCAATTTCTTCCGCTTCAGGGATAAGGCCGAGATAGTCGTTAATCACCCTTTGCATCTCAGCCGCACTGTAGGTACATGGATCAGCAACCTGACCACTGTCGTCCACCCAACAATTGTGGCGCTCGCGCATACGCTCCACAAAACGAGAAGCACTTGCGCTATTTAAATCGATCTTGGTTTTCGCTGCCTGATAGGCTGCCTCTAAGTTACTGCTAGCAAAATAAGGCTGCTGTTGAGCCCGCGTACCATCTTCCGCGTGGCAGTCGGCACAACCCGATTCGCCACGAAGCAGTGGCCAAATGGTGTCACCGAATTGTGTTGCCTCTGGCGGGAACTGCAAGCTCGCACCGGGCACACGTACCGCAGGAGCTTCCAATACGACGACGTTTTCCGTGGAGCCCGTCTCTGTCGCCCAGGCTTGAATGAAGTTTGTAATAATGTCGGCACACACACCGGCTTCATCCCTCCAGCAGCTGTGGCCCTCGTCGACCTTGCTCACCATACGCGAAAGCACCGGCGCTACCTTATCGGTAATCGTCAAGGCCGCTTCATAGGCAAGGTTAATGTTGTCAGAGCGAACAAACATGGGCTCTTGACCAGTGGTGTCATTGTGGCAACCACCACAACGATCAGAATCAGCCAAGTTATCCCAAACGTTTAATTTAAAGCTTCGAATATCGTCAGTAAG
>CAKZKQ010000619.1 GCA_937123825.1 uncultured Pseudomonadota bacterium | reverse complement strand
AAGGCTTTTGCACACCACCTCCGTGGTCTTATCCGCCTCAAAGGTCTGACCGCAAAACTCCACTGAAGCGCTCGCCGGAACCCCAAACAAGAGCACCAACGCGCTTGCCAAAGCCCCCAAGCACACCTGCCAACGCACGGTCATCCATCCCACCACAGCCGCCCCCTTTACTTGCCCCAACACAGCGCCCTCAAAACCTACAAACAACTTTAAAAATTACCCACTAAAGTCCTCTAAAGCGAGATGCACAACAACTCTCATTCAAGCAAACACCCCACAAAACCTGAATGTCTTGGTGCACGCAAAAGCACGCATGGAACACATCAACCTTTGCTTAAGGTTTTGGCGCTCAGCGTCATACTGGAGGAACCTGGTCCTCAAAAGATACCACGGCGCCCGGCGCAGCCAAACCACAGGCCTGGATACACAAAAGGCGCGCGGTCTTTGACGACCACACGCCCCATTGTTTGCACACTTGAAGAGAATTTATCTGTCAGCCTCAGAGGGTCGTGGGCTCATCGCCACCGCCGCCGCGCTCAAGCTGAATGATGTTCTGAAGCAACTCGGCGTCGCCCAGAATGCGGGCGTACTCTTTGGCCATCTCCAGGTGAGACTGGAACGCGCCCGCGTCGCCCATGGCGTCCGAGAGCATGGCCAGGTTCAACTGGGACATGGCGGCGATGTCAAAGCGGGTGGCGCGCACGGCCACCTCGCTGGCGCGCTCCATCAAGGCCACCGCCTGCTGCGGGTTGGTCGGGATGCGGAAGCGGCCGCTGACAAGGAAGACCTCGGCGGCGCCCGCCAAATCGTCTCCAGCAAGCTGCAAGCGCAGGGCTTCAGACATGACCTCGTGGGCGCTGCGGGCGTAGGCCTCAAAGTTCATGTCCTGGGGCGGCACGCTGGCGTAGAGGCGCAGCAAGGTGCGGTAGGCGCCGATGACCTCCTGGGTGTCGCGCAGGCGCGCGTAGGTGTCGGCGGCGTTCATGGCGGCCTCAAAAGCAAGCTGACGCTGACCGGTCAAGACATGCAGGTTGAAGGTCAGCAGGTCCACGCGCGCCATACCCTGGGTGTAGCCATCTTTTTCAAAGAGACGACGCGCCTCCATAAAGCCGATCATGGCCCCGTCGGGGTCGTTGTTGCCCAGCATGGCCATGGCCTGGATGAGGCGGATGGAGCCCTTGTTGATCTCGGGGTAGAGCTCGGCGTAGGCCTCGGCCTGCTCCAAGAGTTGACCGCGTTTGTCGGCGTCGCTGGTCTGCCAGTAGAAGGACATCAGCGCCCCGTAGAGGTCCAGGATGCAGCTGACCTTGGCCTTGTCGGGCGCTTCACCGGCGGCAAAGGCGTCCTGGGCCAGCTTCAAGGCGGGCTGACAGGCTTCGGTGAGCTTGGCAAACTCGCGCTCGGCGTCTTCGGTCTTGCCCGCCTTGTACATGGTCTCAATAAAGAACCGCCAGGCGTGGGTCGTGTTGATGCCCTCACCCAGGTCCTTGCGCATGGTGTAGAAACGCTCGGCGGCGTCCAGGCTCAACTCCATCCGCTCCACCTCTTCGTAGAGCGGCATCAAGGTCCCGACGGCGTTGATGATGGCGGGCTTGTCGTCGTTGGCTTCGGCGCGGGCCACATCTTGCTGGACGCTGCGCAGCGCCTCCCAGTGGTTGCCGATCTGGCTCCAACGCATGGCCAACTGGTCGCGGGCGTGCCAACGGGTGCGGCCAGCCCAGCCGCCGGGGGCCAGCGCAGACTCCAGCAGGTGAATTGCCCGCGCGTTTTGACCCCGGTGGGTCAACGCGGCCGCCACGAGGTTGTGGAAAATGGGGGCCATCGACGCCATGCCCATCTTGGAGGGGCCACCAGCGCCCATGCCCTCTTCGGGGGTGGCGGCGATCATGGCGTGGGCCACGCTCAGGCCAGTGTTGGTGTAGTTGAAGATGAAGCGGCCATCGACAAACGCCCCGTTGAGCATCATCCGGGGCATGTCGACCGGGTCGCGGCCCATGTCATCGGCGCCGTAGAAAGGATCGAGCGGGTCGCCCTCCACGTCCACCACCGCCACGGCCATGTTCTGCACGCCGAGCTCTTTAAGGTAGATGTCGAGCATCGAAGCGACGGTCAACTGCACGGTCTGGTCGGCACCTGCAATCTTGCCGACCTCGATGATGCCTTTAAGCGGCGAGCGCTCGTCACCGGCGCCAACAAAGACAACGGTGTCGCCTTCGGCGGCGGCGCCGGCGGGGCCATTGGAGCGCAGCAGGCGGCCACGGGCGCCGCGTTGGTCGATCTGCGTGACCATGACCACGCCTTTGATGCGCTGACCCAGGCGCTCGTCGGCGGCGGCCTTGCCGATGACCAGGTAGCGGTCGCCGGGCTGGATGCCGCTGGTGCCGTCGAGCGAGATCTGAACGTTGGAGCCTTGAATGGAGCCGAGCTGGCCAAGGCCCTTGCCCACTTCCGGAGGACGCTCGTGGTTCCACAAGACGGCCTGAACATCTTTGAGACTGGCGCCGGGCAACATATAAACCGGCTGCACCATGGCCGCGTCGGGTTTGGCGGGCCAGGTTTTGACCACCTGCATCAACCCCAGCAGCGGGCGGCGCCCTGCGCGCTTGGACCACTCACCGCCGTAACGCAGCATCACGTCGTCGCCCACCTTGACCGGGTCGGTGAAGCCCACGGCGTAATAGAACCCATCGGTGTGCTGGACCAACGTGGCGTTGGAGCCGTTGTGGGCTGGCAGCTTGGCGGGCGGCGCCTCTGGCAACACCATCGGCATCACCGGCGCGTCCTGGCGCTGGGCCCCTGCGCCGGTCTGACAGCCGACCGCACCCATCATCCACAGCGCCGCAAAGGCCATCCACGCCCATCGGCGCCTCATCACTTGCTTTGTCCTCATCCACGTCTCCGTCCGACCGTCGCATCCCACAGCGGGCGCCTGTGGCGCTCGCCAGGATGAAACCTCAATCCATCTTTCTTTGATACCGTCTTGTCCGGGCTCTTGCTCGGCTCGAACGCGCACCGCACACAAGGCAGATGCTCTGCCCCCTGGGTCCGGGTGTGCATCGTAAACGCTTTTGCATCCACTCGGCCACTCTACGGTGCCACTACTTTAACAGATTATCCCCACCGATGTTGGTCCATCCGTGGACTCGCCAAGCAGGTTGTGCACGCGTCCATAGCCCTTAACGAAACCCACGCGCACTTTAATTCATATTGTTGACGAAGGGCTGTGCCGTGGTACCCCCAGAGGTGGCAAGGCTCAGCCTTACAATCAAAACAAACTCCAACGAGTTTGGTGAATTACAGGTCGGTGGGCCCAAACCACACAACAACCATGGAGGGTTGAAGAGATGGAGGCTTTTGGCGTGATCATGACTTTGCTGATCAGTGTCCTCCTTGGCGTCGGACTTTCGGCGCTTGGTCTACGGCTTCTTTTGGGGCTGATGCCCGCAAAAGAACACAACCCCACATCTTCTTCATAGACCAGCTTCGCCCAAACCCAAGCCCGCACAGCCTCACCATCGCGTCTCTTTTGGGAGCGCTGCGTCACCGCATCACTGCGGCCGTGCACCAGTGCGCTACCCCTTGGACTCGGCAACAAGCCCCAGCAAAGACATCTGCAGAGGTTTGGCAGGTTTGGGCTCAGATGGGTCTTGAACAAGCTGAAGGCGAGTCCACCAGGGGGCTTGAAGTCCACCCAGCTCTTTTAAAAAGACTGAGGGGCCAAGCCCGCCCATGCGCCCTTCCAGCCGACCCCGGCGCGGAAAGGTCAGCGTCAAGCTGTGGCGCGCGCGGGTGACGGCGACATGGAAAAGGCGGCGCTCCTCTTCCAGTTCAGCGGCGTCTTCGGCGGCGCGGGCCAGCGGAAAGCGCCCTTGCGCCAGTCCAATCACAAAGACCACGTCCCATTCCAAACCCTTGGACTTGTGGATGGTGGAGAGCGTGACGCACGACTGCACCTGCTCGGAGTGGACCAGAATTCGGCCTCGCTCTGAGGTCAAGAGCGCCGCGTCGGTCAACAGCTCAGTCAGGTTGTCGGCGTCATGGGCAAAGTCGGCCAGCGCCATCAACTCAGCAAAACGCCGCTCGGGGTCTTCGCGCCCTTCCAAACACAACTGGCCCAGCCAACCCTCAAGCGCGGGACGCAACCAGGCCGCCTTATCGTCGCCCGGCTGCGCGCTGGCCAGCGCCAACTGAGCCACTCCCGCCCGCACGCGCCCTTTGAGCGCCAACGCCGTCAGCGCAGCCCGCAGGCCCGTGGCAAGGTCGGCGTGATTGGCGGCGCAGGCCACCTGGGCGATGCGCTCGGCGGTGCGCGCCCCAACCCCGTCCATCCTCAGCAGCAAACGCCGAAGCGCCACCGCGTCTCGAGGGTTGTGCATGGCCTTAAGCCAACTCAAAGCGTCTTTGATGTGGGCTCGCTCAAAGAAAGGCAGCCCGGAGTGGAGGCTGAAGGCGACGTTCAAGTCTCCCAGCGCTTGCTGCAAGGCGTTGCTGTGCCAGTGCGCCCGGTAAAGCACCGCGATCTCCGCCGGGTCAGTGCCCTGGGCCACAAGCTCTGCGATGCGCTGGGCCACAAAGGCAGCCTGTTGGCGCTCGTCTTTGCAGGGCACCAACGTCGGCAAGTCCCCTTTTGGACCCTGCCCCTGGAGTGTCTTGGGGTGACGATGGGCGTTGTGGGCGATGGAGGCGTTGGCCAGCGACAGAATATGGCCGGTGGAGCGGTAGTTTTGCTCCAGCTTCAGGACACGACAGCGGGCAAAGCGCTGCTCAAAGTTGAGGATTTCTTCTGGATTCGCGCCTCGAAAGCCATAAATGGACTGCGCGTCGTCCCCCACCACGGTCAAATTGCCGCAGGGCGCCGCCAAAAGCTCCACGATCTGCCCCTGAAGGCGGTTGATGTCCTGATACTCGTCCACAAGAACGTGCTCAAACCCACCGGGGCAGGTGCCACCCTGACCGCTCTGGAGCAGTTGACGCCATCCAAGCAGGAGATCATCAAAGTCCATCACGCGCAGCGCCTGTTTGCGCGCCATATACGCCCCAAAAATGGCGCGGACGCCGTCGCGACGCGAAAACCACAGCGGATGACGCTCCTGGAGAATGGTCTCCAGGTGACAGGCACGCTGCAAACAGGCGCTGTAGAGGTCCAGGAGCTGTTGGACGCGCTTTGTGCCTGGCTTTCGCTCCCAGACCCCAACCTGCACCGCCGCCTTGGACATCAACTCCAACGCGTCGCTCTGATCCAGGATGGAAAAATGGGGCTCAACACCGATGCGGTGGCCCTGCTCGCGCAGGAGTTGGGCTGCGACACAGTGAAAGGTGCCCGCCCACAGACGCTCAACCCCTTCAACGCCATAACCCTCCAGGCGCTCGACCATGGTGGCGGCGGCGCGGTTGGTGAAGGTCAGCAAGCAGATGCGCTCGGGGGGGACCCCAAGGCCAAGCAGACGCTGCAAACGGCGCGTGAGTGTGCGGGTTTTGCCGGTGCCCGCTCCGGCGAGCACGAGGCAGACGCCGCCGCCGGTGTGGACGACGGCTTGCTGTTGGGGGTTGAGTTCGCTCACGAAGCCGCGTCGCCCTCTGAGCGCAGATCCACGATCTTCAGCATGGAGGGGACGATGCCCATGGCGCGATCGTTGAGCGCCTCGTATTCGATGGCGTGGATGGCGTCGGTCTTGAGGCCTGCGTCGCCCAGAAGCTTCTCAAACATGTCCTGGGTGTAGGCGATGTCCTCAAGGACCACATCGTGGCGTGCCAGCAGGTGCCTCAGGCAGCGGAAAAACCGCCGATTGGTCGAGAGCATCTGCGTATGGTTGTCCGCCCCAAGGCGCGCCAACAACCACTCAAACTCTCCCTCCATCCCCAGCGACTTGCCCACGGCCAGGAGGGTGCGAAAATGGAGCGAAAACTGGGTGCCATGACTCTGCTCGGCGGCTTTGGGGTAGCCAAAAAGATCCCCAAACTCAATCACCGAGATCGATCCCCCAGGCGCCAAACGCTCGGCGGCCTGCTCCAAGAAGTGGATCGCACCGGCGTTCATAAAGAACTCGCCGTCGACATCATCAAAGCTCAGCTTGTGCTTGAAGACCAGATTGACGCCGTCACCCTCGCCCAGAAAGAGGTTCTTGGGGGGCTTGCGCTTGTCATCGCCGCCCTCCTCCTCGGGCTCTTCCTCATCTTCTTCATCGTCCAGCATCGGCAGACGACTCATCAAGACAGTCTCAAGGTTGGCCAGATGCTCGTTGCTAAAAATGAGGTCGTACTGCTCGCCAAGCGACTCGACCTCACCCATGGCGTCGGCCTTGCCCACATGGACCTCGATGGGTTGGCCGGCGGCGTCAAAAGCGGCCCGCAGACGCCCAGCCTGCTCGGCGCCGTCGACCAGGACGTGGTAGCTGACCTGAAGCGACTTTTCGTCCTTCAGGTGCGCCAGCATCGCCAGCGCCAGGCTGGCTGTGGCGCCGCCCACCTCAAGAATCCTGGTGCCGTTCCCAAGCGCCCCACTTTGGATGAAGTGGTCGCAGAGCGCCGCGCCGTAGGTTCGCCCTCCAAACGCCGGGTGCGGTCGCCGAAAGAGGTGCGCCATGGTGGCCTCAATCCGGTCGCGCTCCTGATCCACAGGGGACGGCGGCTTGGCCGTCGCGTCCAACTCCACGCGAATGTCTGACTCACCGCGAACCTCTTCGGTGATCCGGCGATAGGGCATGGTGCTGATCAAATAAGGCGGCGTGCCCCGGCGGCTGACCTTGGCGCGGAAGAAGCTCATGGGGCGAGGACTGAGCTTGAGGAATTGGGCGTCGCTGTGGGTGAGCATGCTCAGGGTGGCCAGAGCTTTGCGCTCCAGGCCCATCGCAGGAGAGTCCGAGCGCTTGCGCAGCAGCTCCACAATCTCTCCCAACGTCCGCTCCCCGTCGATCAAGCGCCAGAACGCCCCGTCCCAATCGTCCAGGACAATCTCTTCGACCTCATCGCCGCTGCCCACGCGCACCAGGACCACCGACTCTTGACCGGCCAACTCTTCGTACACCGTCCAGCGCGCCCGCACGGGAAACATCTTCAGCGCCGCAGCTTCCTCATCCTGCCCCTCTTCAAGCAAGCAGTGCTGGGTGATGAAGACCATCAGAAAGTGCCCCAACTGGGCAGACTCAAAGAGTTGCCCAAAGGCCTCCTCGACCTCGGCGGGGGTCCGCTGGGCGCCACGGAAGAACTCCAAGAGTTCCACCAGATCTTCGCTCATCTGGAGGATGTAACCAAAGAGGTTATGATAAACATAACAGGCCCCCTGGTGTTCAAAGTAATCGAGATTGCTGGAGAGGGTCAGCGTCCCGTCAAAGAGCGGCATGTTCACTCCCGAAGATGTTTGCTGTGGTGATGACAAACGAGCCGATGAGGCCGAGATCATGTCCCCGTCTCCCCTAGCTGTCAAGGCGTCTCTGGGCGCTGGCCGTTCCACGATTTTGTGCTTGGCGCTGGCCCTCTTGACCACCACGATGGTGACGGCCTGCCCCCGTGATCACAACCCACAAAAGGCTCGGCGCAAGGCCCCCAAACAATCCCGCAAAGCTCGCCGCGACACACCGCCGCCCAGCCCTCCTGCCTCCCCCACCCCCGAGGACCCCAAACCCACCTGGCAGGCCCCACCACCGCCCATTGCCCCGGACCCGGACGTTTTTGGCGAGCTGGTCTCACCACCTGCCCCCACCGCAAACCCAGCCAAAGCCCCGCGCCTTGATGACCACGTCAAAGCGGCCCCACGCTGGTATACCTTCATCGACCCGCTGCCCACCGCCCACAAGACCGATGCGTGGGGTCAGACGCTGAGCCAGGAGGTGCAAACCGATGCCCTCGAAGGCAGGCTGCTGGTCTGCAAACTCAAACGCACCACCAACAAACGCTTCGACTCCATGGGCAGCGCGGAGTACGTCCTCCAGGCCACGCTGGGAAACCACCGCCCGGTGACCCAAAACCTCAAACGGATGCAGGCCTCCTGGCCCGGCGTGCATCTGCGCAAAGGCCAGCGCCTCAAGCTCTGGCTCTACGACGAAGATGTCTTTGGAAAAGACAGCCTGGGCACCGCTGCCGGGACCTTCAAAGGCCGCTTCCCGATAACGCTCACCGCGCGACACTACAGCGCCACCTGCGCCCCAGCACCTCAAGCAAAGGTCCAAGCCGAACTTGAGGCACTTATGGAAGAAAATCGTCGTTTGATGGAAGCATGGATGCTGCGTGCCGCCGCCGGGCTGGACAAGGCCGACTTTCCCAGCAAAGAAGACAACGCCGTGGTGGCCAACCTGGGCAAAGCGGCGGCGCTGGTTGGGTGGGCCGACCCCATGGTCTGGTCAAGGGTCGTGTGGTACCAGCGAGTCCAACAACGGCACACCGAGTTGATCCAAGAGACGCTGACCCGGCTGCTGACCAAGGCGCCTCCCAAAGGGCAATGGACTCGCTCCACAGACGGCGCCTACGAGGCCAGGCTGCTCAAACACCAGTGCACGCTCTCTGTGTTTCGACACAAGGGACGCCCGTTGCGGCTCTCAGACAACGGCTGTCGGTTGACCCTGGAGATCAAAAACCTGACGGGCCAACCCCAGCAAACCCACCATATTTTTGACCGAGGTTACCCCGGACACATGGCCCTCGTTCACTCCAGTGGCCGGTTGCTGACGCTCAAACGCCGCAACATCATGATGGGCGCAGCGGTCGCCGACGGTCAGCCCTGGCCACCGCAGGCCGTCATCACCGTCACCGCAGAACTCTGGCCCTTCCTCCCCGCCAGAGGCGCCCTGGTCTCCAAACCCAATGACTTTGAGTTGCTCAAGCTGTCGAGCAAAGACGACGAAGGTCAGGACATCTTCATACGCCTGACTCAATGACGCCAAGGTGAGCGGCAGGGGCGTCGCTGTGGGGGCTCAAAAACGCCAAAACGCCCTTGATACTTTATCAAGGGCGTCATCAGAGCAGATGCTTGGGATGTGTCAGGCGCTCATCAGAACGAAAGCAGGGGTGCGCCGGGGCGCTCGGCCATTTCGCTCAACTTGGTGACCAGCGCATCGGAGTACTGGCTCATTTCTTTGAGCTTGGCGGCGATTTCCTTGTGGCGGCGCTCATAGCGGCGAAGCGCGTTGGGGCCGCTGGACTTGAGCATCTCTTTCTTGTCGAGCAGGATCAGGCGACGCAGGCTCCAGTCAAGCTCCTTGCCCGACGAGGGGGAACGCAGTTTGACGTGTTTCTCGCCGTCCTTATCGATGGTGTCGGTGGAGTCAAGGACATAGAGGCGCCCTTCGAGCGGGGGCTTCTGGTCCTTGGATTCCAGGTTGGAGGTGTAGCGCTGGGCATCAAAGATGATGGCAAACCCTGCGGCTTTGCCAGCGGCGTCGGCCTTGGCCAGCTCCTCCAGCTCTTTTTTGTCCACGCGGGTGGTCATGGTCTGGTGACGCTTGAGCAGATCGGCCAGCACCTTGGAGTCGGCCGAGAAGCGCATCAAGAGCGTGGTGGCCTCGGCCCCAAGCAGGAGGCGGTCCTGAGCGATGGACTCGGGCTCAAGGACAAAGTCGCGCTCGGACAGGGCCTCAATGACGGCGGGATCCGGAGAGAGCCCGTCGTGCTTCTGCGCGGCCGCAAGCAGCGAGTTGACCTTGGTGAGCTTGGGCTCGACGGCCTCAAGGACGCGCTTGGCGTCGGCGCTCTGGGCATCGTAGAGTTGGCGGACCTGGCTTCCGTTGCCAAAGACGTAACCCACCAGAATCGAGATCAGCACAATGATCCCGACCCCACCTATAAAGGATAGGAGCTGAACGGGAGACAGCCGGGTCTTGACCGGCACGTCCATGGCTGCGTTGGGGTCCGAAGGCGGCGGCGCCCAATCGTTGACCGGCTCCTTCTTGGGTGCTGGGCGCGCAGGCCGAGGACCCCCAGGCGGGCCAGCAAACGGCGGACGGCGAGGACCACCAGGAGGCCCCGCGAAAGGCGGGCGAGCCTGGCCAGGCGGGCCTTGATGCATCGGTGCGCCGGGATGACCAGGATGCGGGTGAGCCCCGGGGGGCGGCTGGGCGATGGTCACTTCTCCGGGGGCCATCGCCTGAGGCTGCGGCGCGGGTTGAGGCTCAACGGGCCGCTGCTCAAGGCTCTTGGTCAATCCAAGCCGGGCTTTGAGATCGCCAAGATCCTTTTGGGGCTTTCTGCGTCGTGTGGCCAAGAGCTCCTCCTGAATGACACAGGTCCTTTTCTCACCACCACGGCACGACGCCCTCTTTTACTCATGCTTAAAAGAGGCGGTGCAATGTTTTGGGCAAGAAACTCAAACAAAGAAACGAAAATGAAGGCATTCGCCAGCCCCCCAACCCTACCCCACCCCCACACAAACCGTCAAGCTCACTCGCGGTGCGAGTGAGCGGTTCGCTTGCTGGCGCTGCGCTTTTGGTTCGCGGCGCTGCGCTTGCTTGTGGTTCGGTCGCTCGCTGCGCTCGCTTCCTTGTGGTGCGCGCGCTTCGCTTGCTTATGGGATTTGTGATGGGTTGGGTTCTTGGCTTCGCCGGTTGGAGTGGGGCATGTAGGCGAAAGTGCTTCATTTTTGGGGGCCGGATGGGGGCGGTGGGGGCTTGGGGAGCTTTCCAGGGGGTTTGTGATGGGCGGTGGAGGCTTGGGGGGCTTTCCAAAGGGGTGGTCGGCCTCATGAGGGGGCAGGTAGGCGGCGACAGCTCGCCTGTCCTGCTGGCCTTTGTGGGTGGCAATGGCGTTGGTTTTTAGATTCGGGAAGCCACTGAAGGTGGTCGGGCTGTCGCCGCCCACCTTCGCCCGTGGAGTCACCGTTGACGTTGGTTCTCAACTTCAAGGGCCACTGAAGGTGGTCGGGCTATCGCCGCCCACCTTCGCCCCGTGGAGCCATTGTTGGGGTTGGTCCTCAACTTCAGGGCTGCTCGGTCAGGCGGGCTATCGCCGCCTACCTTCGCCCCAAAACCAGCCATCATCCCCTTAGAAGGCTCAAAAGGTTCCACCAGCAAAGCCGCCCCACCCCCTTGGAAAGCCCCTGAACCTCCACCACCGACCACAAAACCCCTTGGAAAGCCTCACAAGCCTCAATCAGCGCTCATCAGGCCTCCAAAAATGAACCAATTTCGACGAAATGCCCCACTCCAACCGGCGAAGCAAAGAACCCAACCCATCGCAAATGCCACAAGGGAGCGCAGCGACCGCACCAAAAGGAAGCAAGCGCAGCGCCGCGACCGAACCACAAGGAAGCCAAGCGAAGCGCCGGCGACCGAACCACAAGCGCAGCGCCAGCAAGCGAACCGCTCACTCGCACCGCGAGTGAGCTTGCTTGTGTGTGCGTGGCCCACTATGGTGAGTCGTCGACCCTTTATTGGAGGCGCAATCCACACAACAGGTGGGTTGTTCAACGCTGTTGAGTCTCGACAAAAGAGGGAGATTGGAGCATCATTGGTTAAGTTGTATGCGATAAAAACACAGGCATCTTCTTAAAGTGAGCGGTTGAGAAAAACCGGCAATGGGAAACATGGCGTTTTGAGGATTTGTGGTGATGGGCTTGGAGCGGTGCGCTGCGCCGCTGCGCTGGTCATGACGGTCAAAGCGTCTGTGGGTTGCCGGGGATTCACTCCCCTGACGGCTTGTCTTTCAAGAGGATCGGGGCTTGGACGCGTGTAGAGGCAGGAGCGAATGAACACGTACAGATCATGGGTGGGAGCCGGCGCCAGACTGGCATTGATCCTGGGTACCCTGGGCCTTATGGCCTGCTCGGACAACGACGACGACGACGGCGGCAACAACAACGACAACATCTCGGATGAGTGCACCGGGGATCAGACCATCTCGGTGGGGCTGGACGATCCGCCCAACGCCCAGGGGTTTGCGCCGCTGTCGGTGACCTTCGAGGGTCGCGTCTCGTTGATTGCGGACGTCAGCTACGCCTGGACTTTTGATTTTGGCGACGGCACGACGACCTCGGGACTCAACACCCCGCGCGCGTCGCACACGTATGAGACGCCTGGCACCTACGAGGTCAAGCTGACCGTCAACGATGAGACGTGCGGCACCGAAGAGATCGCCACGACGAACATCGTGGTCGTGGCCCCCGTTGAGTTGACCGGCGACAACATGTCGGCCCGGCCTGGCAACATCACCGTTTTGGACCAACTCCAGATCGACTTGTCGGTGCTCAACGAATCGGGCAGTGACCTGGAGCTTCCGGTGACGGTGAGCTTCTTCCTGGCCAACCGCCCTGGGGTGCTCTGGGACGAGATCCCGACCCTGACCCCGCTGACCAACGTCACCCTCAACGCCGATGACGGCGGCGTGACCATCGCCGCCGGCGGTGAGCGCGACATCTCGGAGACGGTGGACGTCCCTGACGACCTGCCCACCGGCTCCTACAGCGTGATCGCGGCCATCGACCTGGCCAATGAAATCGGCGAGGAGGACGACGAGCGCAACAACATCGTCGCTTCGGGCGCACAGGTCTTCATTGAGAACAGCATCAATGACGCCGCCGATGTCCTGGTTGAGAACGTCCAGGTTGGCCCCAGCACGGCCTTCCAGCAGTTGTCGGCCATCAGCATCAACGCTGACCTGAGCAACATCGGCAGCCGCGACGCCGACACCTCCTACACGGTCTTCATCCAGACCAACACCGACGAGTTTGACCCGGAGCAGGCCGTGCCGGTCGTCACCTCCGAGGCCTTCTCGCTGGAGTTCCGCGAGCCCAACAACACCTTCCAGGTCCGCGCCCAGCAGATCGTCCTGCCCGAGCCGGTCGAGCTGCCCGAGGGCGTCGATGAACTTGAGGTGTGCGTGTGGGTTCAGGTCGATGCCAGCAACGTCCTGGTCGAGGAGAACGAGGAAAACAACCTCTCTCGCTCGGAGACCTGCGTGCAGCTCTCCAACACCCCCATGGACGGCGTGGACATTGTCCTGACCAACTTTGACCTGGGTCCGACCAGCACCTTCCTCGACGGCACGGTCCTGATTGACCTTGAGGTCGCCAACTTCGGCACCATGCCCACCCGCTCCTTCTTCTGCACCATCTTCCTGTCCGAAGATGACACGCTCGACACGGGCACCGACATCCGCCTGACCAACGTCAACTTCTCCAACCTGGTTGAGAACGAGACGCGCGTCGTGTCCAGCTCCAGCAACGTCCCCGGCTTCCTGCCGGTCGGTGTCTTCAACGCCTTTGCGTTCTGCGACTCCAGCGACGTCGTGCGCGAGACCATCGAGGAGAACAACATCCGTCGCCTCGACGAGCAGGTCACCATCACCGCCGAGGCGATCATCGACCTCATCGCCAGCGACATCAACATCGAGCCCGCGGAGCTTGAGGACGGCGGCGACGTCACCATCAGCGCCACCATGACCAACGACGGCACCAGCGGCGCCGGTCCGGCCATGCTGCGCGTGCGCCGCTCCATCGACACCTCCTGCACCAGCGATGACCCCGTCATCGGCGAAGGCATGATTCCCCCGCTTGGCCCGTCCGAGTCGGCCCCGATTGAGATCGTCTCCAACGGCCTGCTCTGCGACATCTTCCAGCCCAGCTACAACCTGTGCATCCAGGTGGACCCGGCCAACGACGTGCCCGAAATCGACGAGAACAACAACCTCACCGTGCTCGAAGACGCCCTGAGCTTCCTGGGTGCCCGCTGCAACTGTGAAACCGACGATTTTGAGCCCAACGAAACCCCCCTCGACACCGTGCCCATCACCGATGGCACCTACGAGGACCTCACCATCTGCGCCCCCGGCGGCGAAGACAACTACGCCATTGACCTCGAAATCGGCCAGTCCCTGGCCGTGCGCGTCAACCTGGCCCACACCGGCGAGTGCTCCAACCTCGACCTGGAGCTCCTCGACATCAACCGCGAGCCCATTGATGATGCCATCAGTCAGACCGACGGTCAGCTTGAGCAAGCCGACCTCTTCCTGGTCCAGACCGCTGGCCGTTACGGCGTGCGCATCAAAGGCCGCACCGGCTGCGACGTCAACCGCTACAACATGGAAGTCTCCATCGCCTCGCCCGGCCCCGGCGTTGACCTGACCGGCACCGACCTGATTGTCAACGACCTCAACCCCGCCCTGGCTCAGGAGATCACCGCCTCGTTCCGCACCCTGAACATCGCCGACGATGACGCCGGTGCCTACGACATCACCCTCTTCCTGAGCACCGACACCGTCATCGACGAGACCGACTTCACGCTCATCACCGAGCGCGTCGGCGACGGCCTCCAGGGCGCCCGCTCCCGCGACGATGAGCTGACCGTGCCCATCCCCGTGGCCGCCACCGAAGGCGCCTACTTCGTCTGTGCTCGCCTCGACAACGCCGAGGAAGTCGAAGAGATCGACGAAGACAACAACGTCATCTGCAGCGAGCAGATCGAAGTCGACACCTCCTGCTACGACCCCTTCGAGGTCAACGACACCCCCGCCACGGCCACCGACATCGAGCCCGGCACCCTGGAGAACCTCAACGTCTGCAACCAGGGCCGCATGGACAACTACCGCTTCTGCGTCGAGGACGGCACCCGCGTCGTGGCCCGCGCTGACTTTGTCCACCGCGACGGTGACATCGACCTGCGCCTGCTCTCCGACGACGAGGGCAACCCCGAGATTGGCAACTCCATCGGCGTGCGCGACTTCGAAGAAATCGAACTCGAGTACGTCAACGGCGAGCAGTGCTTCATCCTCCAAGTCTACCTCAACGACCGCAACGCCGTCAGCAACGACTACAGCCTTGACCTTCTGGTCGAGCCCGGTGACCCGCTGCTGCGCTGCGATGCCTTCTTTGAGCCCAACGACACCCCCGACGCCGCCATCGCCTCGGGCGCCGACCTGACCCTGGCCATCCACCAGGAAGCCGCGCTGGACCGCTGCCCCGAAAACGACTTCGACTTCTACTACGTCGATCTCGTCGCTGGCCCCACCGTCACCCTCTGCGCCGAAAACGATGAGTCCAACCCGCAGGACTTCAACATCAACCTGGCGCTCTTTGACCCCAACCAGGCGCAGTTGGCCGCCAACACCGGCACCAACCCCTGCATCACGCGTCAGTTGGTCACCTCTGGGCGCTACTTCGTCCGCGTGCTCTCCATCAACCCCGAGCGCCGCGCCGTGCGCTACCGCATGACGCTCGAAGGCCTCTTTGGTGTCGATCTGGTCGGCCGTGACTTCACCGCCAACCCCACCGACATCATCCCCGGTGATTTTGACACCCTGACGGTCTACAACTTCACCCTGGAGAACGCCCGCACCGACCGCGCCGAAAACATCGAGTACGGCATCTACTACTCGGTCGATCCCGAAATCAACCCGCTCGATGACTTCCTCATCGACACCCGCAGCATCGACGCCATCGACGGCTTCCAGGAGCTGGAGATCGAAGACGTCGTCCTGCTGCCCGAAGACGGCCCCTACTCCGCTGGCGAAGGCTACATCGGCATCGTCATTGACCCGCAGGACACCGTCGAGGAAGAGAACGAGACCAACAACGTCCTCCAGGCCCAGGTCAACCTCCTGGTCTGCGAAGACGACGCCTTTGAGGGCAACGACTCTCCTGCCAACGGCGCCGAGCTTCTGCTCGACACCCCGGTGGAAGACCTCAACATCTGCCCCAACACCGAGGACTGGTTCTGCACCGATGAGCTGGCCGCTGGCGACTACAACTCCACGGCCACCTTCACCCGCGACCCCAACAACAGCATCGGAAGCGACCTCAACATGGCCGTCATCGCCGTGGACGAGAACCGCGTCGAGACCGCCGCGTTGGGCAACGCCCTGAACCTGGGCGACAACGCCACCGTCGAGTTCACCCTCGACGCCCCCAGCCGCGTCTGCGTCCGGGTCTTCCCGCTGCGCCCCGACGGCACCAACACCTACAGCCTCTCGCTGACCGGTCCCATCGTCGAGTGATCCCCACTTGACCCCCTCAAGGTCAGGGACACACCCCGTCGTCCCTGACCACCCCTTTCCCTTTACACCTTAAAATAAAGCGTCTGCCTGGCCCCTGGCCTTGCAGACACAGGTGCATCTCGGGCATACCAAACCACAGATGCGCGATTGCCCCTGTGACGACACAGGCATGCTCAGACACCGCCTTGCGCCTCAAAGGCACATCCAGGGACCCATCGCAGCCCACCACAGGCCAAGACCACCCAACCGGTGGACTCGGCATCACCCCAAAGGCCAAGCGCCTGCTGCAACGCCCCACCATGGCCCGCACAGCGCACCAGACAGACCAATCGATATGACATCCGCAGCCCCTGCCAAAGCCCTCAAGCTGGCCCACGTCTCCGACCTCCACATCCTGCACATCGAGGGGGTCAAGCCCTGGCGATATCTGGGCAAGCGCCTCACGGGCGGGGCCAACCTGATGATGAAGCGCAAAAAGTCCCACAGCCACCAGGTGGTCGTGGATGCCTTTGCGCAAATCCGCGCCATGGACGTCGACCACATCATGGTCACTGGGGACCTGAGCAACCTGGCCCTGGAGTCCGAATTTGACGCGGGCCGCCGCACCCTCGAAGCCCACGCCGGAGGCCCCCAGACCGTCTCCGTCATCCCTGGCAACCACGACTACTACACGCTCAACTCCGTGCGCACCGCCCGCTTCGAGTCCTTCTTCTCTCCCTGGATGCAGTCCGACATCCCCGTCGAGGACGGCAAGGTCTACCCCTACGTCAAGCTCCTGGGCGACCACGCGGCCATCGTCGGCATCAACTCGTGCATCCCCTCCCCGCCCCTTTTTGCAGTCGGCAAGGTCGGCAAAGCCCAGCGCCAACGCCTCCAGCGTCTGCTCCAACACCCCCAACTCCAGGGGCGCTTCATCGTCGCCATGCTCCACCACCACTTGGAGCAGCCCAAGGTCTCCAAGCCCCGCACCGAGTTCCTGCGCCACCTGCGCGACCAACCCCAGGTCAAGGCGCTCCTGCTCGAAAGCGGCGTCGACCTGGTCGTCCATGGCCACAACCACCAACACCACTTCAGCGCGCACCCCAACGCCAAGGGACAAACCACCCACATCTGTGAGGCGGGCTCCACCAGCGTCGCCCAGCACCACAACCCCCACTTCGGCGGCAAGTTCAACATCTACGACCTTGTCCCCACCCAGGACGGCCAGGGGCTGCGCCTGGGCCACGTCTCCACCTACCTCTGCGCCGGCGAACACAAAGGCTTCGAGCTTTGGTGGGAAAAATCCCTGGTGGACGCCTGATGAGCCAGGACACCGCCAACACCGGCCCCACCCGGCGAGACCTGCTGCGCCGCATCGGAGCGCCCCTCTTTATGGTCGCGGCGCTGGTCGCCGTCATGGAGATGGGCATCCTCGACGGCCTCAACGTCACCTTGCGCTACCACCTCGACACCTTCGACAACCCCGAAGTCGTGCGCATCGTCGTCCTCGACGCCAACCAAACCCGCGTGGCCAACGCCTACTACCGCGTCAAACCCGGCCAGACCACCATCGACCACGACACCTCCGTCCGCGCAGGCGCCCACACCATCATCGCCACCGCCGAACGCACCGACCACCCACCCCAAACCACCCAACACACGCTCAACCTCGAACGCAGCGGCACCTACGACATCCACTGGCCCCCACCAACCCCACCCAAACCCACCCCATGACTTGCCAGGCGATTGTAGCGCTCACCGGCGGGGTCACGCCGCTGGGATTTGGGCTGTGCAGTGAGAACGCGCTTGATTTGGATCAGTGGGCTTTGTTGGGTGACCCAGGTGGTTCGGGTCAGGCAATTATAG
>CAKZKQ010000618.1 GCA_937123825.1 uncultured Pseudomonadota bacterium | reverse complement strand
ACAGGTTCGACTGCTCGAAAGTTGAAAGAGGTGTTGATGCTGGATAGCCGTGAAGATGGTGAAGAGCTGACATCTGAAGACATCCTTGATGCTGCAGTTGCATCGCGCAGGGTCTCCCCCAATCTGAGCTACTTTGCCTTCACTGCCCCGCCAACAACCAAAACGCTGGAACTGTTCGGGCGGGTGCCGAACCCCGAAGAGCCACCCTCTCAGACAAATCTTCCTGAGGCCTACCACGTGTATTCAATGCGGCAGGCAATAGAGGAAGGCTTCATCCTCGATGTGCTCAAGAACTACACCAACTACAAGGTCGCTTATAACCTCGCCTTGAAAATTCAGGAAGCAGACACTGAGGTTGATAGCAAGAAGGCCAAGGTGAAGCTGTATGATATCAAAGACATTATGCACATTGAGCATGTGAAGAACTTCTTTGAGTTGCAGCAAAACCCCGAAGGCATGACCGTCACCGAAGAGGGCGAAATTGTCTGGGATGTGGCGCTCTCGCAGCTTGACGAGGGTCCGTTTGAGGTCCTGGTGGAGGTTTGCGACGAAGACGGTGCTTGCGACAGCCAGCGCTGGCGGATCGACAACAACTTCCTGGACGAAGACGGCGACGACGTGCCCGACCTGTGTGAAGAAGAGTTTGGTTTTGAAGACGGCGACCTGGACAACGACCAGGACGGCATCTCCAACCGCGACGAGTGCCTTGACGGCACCGACCCCAACGTCTCCAACGGCCCCAACGCGCCCACGCGCAACCTGCCCGAGGACGACTCCAGGGTCGAAGACCGCACGCCTGAGCTTTCCGCCTTTGGCTGCGTCGATCCCGACGGCGACAACGTCTTCTACACCTTCGAAGCCTACGCCGACGCGGCCCTCGACCAGCTCCTGGTCCGCTCGCCGTTGGTCCCCGAAGCCGACAACGTCACCGTCTGGGAGGTGCCTTTCTCCCTGCCTGAAGATGCCACCATCTTCTGGCGCGTGCGCTGCTCGGACCGCACCGCCAACAGCCCCTGGAGTGACACCGGCTCCTTTGTCATCGACTCCTTCAACGCCGCCCCGCCGACCCCCGAGCTGGTCAGCCCCATGGGCAGCGTCGACACGCTCACCCCCGAGCTTGTCGTGGACCCCGTCGAAGACCCTGACGGCGACGCCGTGGTCTACCTCTTTGAGGTTTACGCCGACGCCGAGTTGACCGACCTGGTCACCGGCGGCGAGTCAGAGACGACCAGCTTTGTGGTGGACGTGGAGTTGAGCGAGGACACTGCCTACTGGTGGACCGCAGCGGCCCGCGATGCTCGCGGTGAGCAGAGCGCGTACGCCGATGCGTGGCGCTTTGAGGTCAACACCGAAAACGGTCTGCCCAGCGCCCCGGTGATCGTGGCCCCCGAAGAAGGTCAAATCTTCATTGACCGCACCTCGGTGGTCCTGCGCTGGCTCCAGGCCGAAGACCCCGAAGGCGACACGCTGACCTACGACATGGAGCTGGCCACCGACGCCGACTTCAACGAGGTCATCGACAACCGCGAAGGCATGGTCGCCGGTGAGCAGCAGGCCATGGACGTGGACTTGGAAGATCTGGCCCTGGGTCAGACCTACCACGCCCGCGTGCGCGCCAACGATCCCTTTGGTGCCGGTCCCTTTGCCACGGTCTCCTTCGAGCTGCGCAGCAGCAACCGTGCGCCCGAGGCCCCCGTGCTCATCAGCCCCATCGACGACGTGCGCGTGCAGGTCGGCGACGTGGACTTTGTCTTTGAAGCGGCCGTGGACCCCGATGAAGACGTGCTCAGCTACGTCTTGCGGGTCTTCCCCGACGCGACCGTGGGCGAAGACCCCGTGGTGGTGACCGAGCCGGTGGAGTTGGGTCAGGGCGAGCAGACCATCACGGTCAGCTTGGACATCGACCCGGGCAATTACACCTGGGATTTGACCGCCACCGACCCTGAAGGCGAAGAAGTCACCGCCGGACCGGCCTCCTTTGTGCTGGTCAAGACCACCAACGAGCCCCCCACCGCCCCGGTCGCCATCGCCCCCATCGAGGGTGTGGTCCTGACCGAGGCTGGCTTTGACCTGGAGGTCGAAAACGCCACCGATCCCGAAGGCCAGGCGCTGCGCTACACCTTCGAGATCTACTCCGACCAGATGCTCACCGACCGTGTGGCCATCTTTGAGGACGTGGCCGAGGGTGACAGCGGTCAGACCACGGTGGCCGTGGATGCCCTGGAGGACGGCACCTGGTTCTGGGTTGCCTTTGCCACCGACGTTGAAGGCGCCGTGGGCCCCTCCAGCGCCGTGGCTGAGTTTGTCCTCGACACCGACGGCATCGATGACGACATGGATCCCAATGACAACGTCGATCCCGACGTCAACGGCAACGTCAGCGGTGGCGGTTGCGACTGCGCTGTGCCCGGTCAGTCCGGTCCTCGTGCGCCGACCTGGCCGCTGATCGCGCTGGCGTTGGCTGCTCTGGTCATCGTGCGCCGCAAGCGCTGAAAACCGCGGGTCCGGGGGCGCGCCCCCGGCGGGGGATTGGGGGCTGGCCCCCATATGCAGCCTCACAAACCGCCCAAACGCTCATATGAATTACAAAAGCCGCGCAGCGACATAATGAAGGTGTCGCTGCGCGGCTTTTTTATGTTCGGAGCCGCTGTGGTTGTTTGGGATGGGGGCCAGCCCCCAGACCCCCGCTGGGCCCGCGGGCCCAGACCCGCGGTGTTTTGTGCTTCAAGGGTGAGTTTGGCGAAGCCGCCCCAGCGCCGTCAGGTCAAAGCGCAGTTGCAGTGGTGTCTTGTCCTTCCAAGCACCAATGTGGATGTGCGGGTGGCGGCTGTTGCCGTTGTTGCCCACCAGCGCCACCTTCTGACCCGCCTCAACCACATCGCCGACCGCCACCACTGGCTCCCGAATGTGCGCCAGCAGCACATGCACCCCGTCGTCGCGCTTGAGGATGATGTAGGAGGCCACCCCCGGCGTAAACGACCCCGGCTCATTGACCGTCGGGTTGACGTTGATCTTCAACACCTGCCCCGACACCGGCGCCAGGACCGCCTGACGCCACCCATACCAATCCTCGTTGCGCGCCCCATCGCCCTTGTAGGCCCGCAACCACAGCCGTCCGTCCTCATCCACGATCTCATGGATGATGCAGTCGCTGCCCAGCGCATCGCCCAGGGAGCCCAGTTGTCCGTCGTGGTGTTCGTTGGTGGTAAAGCGACGCTCAAAAATGGGGTGGATCACCAGCGCTTCAATGCCATGCTGGGGTTGTTCGGCGCGTTTGAGCGGCGCGGTAGGGTCATCGGGCGCCCCAGATGCCTCTCTGCTGACTTCAGCGGCCTCTCCTGGCGCTTTTGCAGGCTTCGACGTTCCCTCACCCTCATGCGCAGCGGGCACCGTCTGAGGCGCCCCACAGCTCGCCGCAGCGCCCATCCAAAGGCCCACGCACCAGATCATCCACCATCGTTTTGCCGCCATTTCCCATCCTCCCTTTCGATCAACCCATGTGTCACAATGGGGCCGGTGTGGGGTGGTGGGTCAAGCCTCTACATCACCAATCCACCGCCAGGTTCACGCCCACATCAAAGAGCTGCGGCGGAATCACCAACCCATCCTCCAACCCCGGCACGTTCAACCCCCCAAGATCGGGATAATCCACCCCCAAACGAAACTCGCCTTCATCATGTCCGGCGTGCGAAGCGATGAAGACGTTGAAGGTCATTTGGGTCAGGACCTGCATGCGCAGATCAAGGCGAGTCAACACAGAGAGGTCACTGGTGTTGAAGATGGAACTGAGTACGAAGGAGGTGTCGTTCCATTCCCCGGGAGAGGGCAAAAAGAGATAAGCCGCTGCGTAGTGGCGCCCCAGGTAGAGCGGGGTGAAGCCGCCGTTGAGGAAGAGCCAGGGGTAGATGTTGCCGTGGGTGTAGCCCGCGCTGTTGAAGAAGTACTCTGCGCCAAGGAAGACGCTGTCGCTGTCGCCGTAGTCGAGTTGGACCTCGGCGCCAAACACCGATTGCACAATGTACTCGTCCTTGCGGCTGAACTCCTCGGGGATGAGCAGGCGGTTGGGAGAGAGGCTCAGCTCCCCACGGAAAAAGGGTGTGGTCACCCCTCTGGAGAAGCCCGCTTCGGCGTGCAGATCGAGTATGCCAAGCCCCATCGAGATGTCCGCCCCCAACCGTGTGGGCTGTCGGGGGCCGCCCACCAGCGACACGGCGACCTCGGCCGTGTCCGCCAGCATCTCCAGGCGCATCGCGCCGCCAGCCTTTTTGGGTTGGTCCGCGCCGCCCAGCAGCCCGATGGCGTAAAAATTCCAGCCCAGCGACTCGATCGGGACGTGGAATTTGAGCAAATCGACGCCCAAACGCAGGTCAAAGAGCGCCAACGGGTCCAAAATCTGCTGGTTGAGGAAGTCCGTTGGGTTCCAGAACCGCCCCGAACCCCAGCGCGTGCTCTGGCGGCCTGCGGTCACAAAGACCTTCTGGTCGATGTTGAACTTCAAAAAGAGCTGGTCCAGCCGGGCCGAGTCCTGCTGCTGCTGCACCGTCTGTCCAAAGACCTCCACCGGTTCACCCGACACCGAGGCGATGTGCGTCAGGCGCCCTCGGGCATACACCCGGATGTCGTCGTTGGGGCGCGCGTCGAGGTAGACATCCAACAAGGACGGCGTGGTCAGCGGGAAGCTGGCAAAGGTGGTGTCCTGGAGCATGTTGTAGGTGCCCTGCAAAAAGAGCCGCCCGCCAATGTCCAGAGGGTCGTCGTTGTCCGCCAGCGCGCGCGCCAGCCGGTCTTCGGAGTCTTTGCCGGTGTCATCGGTCTGCGCGTCGTCGCCAAAGAGGGCGTCTTCGCGGCTTTGGGCCCCGTCGGCGGTCTTTTGAGCGCTGTCCTGCGGGCTGCTTTGGGCGTCGTCGTCCTCTGAACCACCAAAAAGCTCGTCCTCAAGCGCCTGGCGGTCGTCCTGCGCCCACGCAAAAGAGGGCAGGGCGAAGGCAAAGGCCAGCAGCGCCGCCACAGTCAGCGGCGCGCGGCAAAGGGGGGTTGTCCCAAAGCGGGTGTCGGTCATCTGCTCTGACTCTCCAGCCAGGCCTTGGTGAAGATGTTGTCCGGCAGCGGGTTGAGGTCGACGTCCTGGGTGACGATGACGGTGTTTTTACCCTTTTCGACCTCGTCAAAGATGCGGATCTCTTTGGGATAGTAGATCTCGGCGCCCTTGGAGGGGCTCATCTTTTTGAGCCACTTGGGAAAGTAGCTCGTCCGCAGCAGCTTGCCCGACAGCGCCATGTCTTGTTGCTTCAAGACGTTGCCGCTGGCGACATCGACCCACAGGTGCAGGACCGGGTAGGGCACCTCGACGCCCTTCTTGGCGGTCAATTCCATGTGGTGGACGTCGTACTTGCCGAGCTTCTCCTTGCCCACGTACTTCGGCGTGTATTCTTCAGCCAGGCGCGATTCATCAAAATCCTGACGGCGAGAGTCGGTGCCCGCGATGCGCTCGCGCTCGGTGCGCCGCTCCCATTTGCCTACGGTGGGATCGTACAGGAAGAGGTTCTTGTCAATGCGCAGGTAACCCTTGCCGGCCTCGGACTTGGGCCGAGTGAAGAGGAGCATGAAGCGGTCGGTGGCGTCGCGGCGGTAGATGACGGCCTCGAAGACGCGGGTGTTCTTGCCCTTTTCTTTCTGTTCGATGAAGACCAGCGATTTGTAGTCCCCGGCGTTGCGTTGGCGCTCGTCGAGGGTCTTGAGCAGCGAGACCATCTCCTGCTCACTCATGGCGGCCCAGGCCACCTGCGTGGCCACAAAGGTCACCGCCGCTGCGGCCATCGCCGCCCCTATCCACCAGCGTTTCATGCTCACTCCACGTGTTGAATGGCGGTCACCGGCTGCATCCGCGCCGCCCGAATCGCTGGCAACAAGGCTGCCAGCGCGGTCATCAGTGTAAAGGCAAAGATGGCCTGGATCACGACCATCGGCTCGACCGACAGGCGCAGCTTGTCGCTCAAGAGGATGATCCGCATTGCGTCGATGGGCACGGTCACGTCGGCGGCGTTGATGCCGATGGCCAGCCCCGCGCCCAGCAGCGCCCCCACCGTCGAAGCCGCCGCCCCCAGTATGAGCGCCTCCAGCATGATCATCCACAGCACCCGGCCCCGGCCCATGCCGATGGCCCGCAGAGTGCCCAGCTCTGAGGTTCGCTCGCGCACGGCGATGTACATGGTGTTCATGATGCCAATGGCGATGATGACCACCAGGACGCCGATCAAGAAGAAGCTCAAGGTGTCGAGCGCCGCCACGATCCACGTCAAAAACGACACCTCGTCTTCCCAGATCGTCAGGTCCAGTTTCTGCCCAGTCCAGTCTTCGCCTGACACCACCGCAAACTTGGCAAAGAAGGGCTGTGGGTCGTGGTCCATCAACTCGTAGCCCTGGTCTTCAAAGACCTGGCGCAGGTGCCCCATGGTCTCTTCGGCCTGCGAGATGTCCTCCAGGTAGACCATGACCGCCCCCGAGGTGTCGGGCTTGAGCTGGTAGAGCTTGCGGATGGTCTCTTTGGGAACAAAGACGGTGAAGTTGCTAAAGAGCCCCAGGTCGGCGGCGATGGCAACGATGGTCACGTCGGTGGTGTTGCGCGCCCCACGCATGGTCTCGGAGGTCAGCGTCAGCGAGTCGCCCACCTCGACGCCCAGCCGCTGGGCCTGGGCGGCGAAGATGATGGCGGTGTCGGGTTGGGCCAGGCCCTTGGCGTCGCCCTTGATCTGGTCGCTGCCGCCTTCTTTATAAGCGCTCTCCGGGGCTAGCTGGACGACGTCGAGGAAAGAGGGTTCGCGGGCGATGTCCACGCCGCCCAGGCCGACCTGGATGGAGCCCGTGTCGCTGACGACCTTGGACCAGCCTCGGTGGCGGTCGATGACGTAGGCCAGCCCCGGGGTGTTGTCCTGGACGATTTTGCGGATTTGCTCGGTGTCCGTGATGATCGGACGCGCGTCGCTGGGGCTGGTCTTGTAGAAGCCCGCCACGTTGATGTGCCCCGAGGCCAGTGTGGTGGCCGAGCGGATCAGGTTGTTGGTCACCCCCTGGCTGAGCGACATCAGCAAGATCAGCAGCATCGTCACCAGCAAGAGCGCCGTGCCCAGAAAGAAGGTTCGCCGCCGCGCCTGAATGAGGTTGCGCAGCGCAATGGTGAAAAAGACGCCCATGGTGCCTACTCCTTGTTGCGCATCGCCTCGATGGGCTGCACTCGCGTGGCGATGAACGCCGGATACATCGTCGAACCCAGGCTCACCACCACGATCATCAGCACCGCCACCAGCAAATGCCACGGATCGACCTGCGGGTAGAGCCTGGGACCGGCAAAGAGCACCACCAGCGCGTCCGCCGTGGCCGGAATGCCCACCTTGCCAAGCCAGGCCACAAATCCGGCGCCGACAAGCGCGCCCGCGCCCCCGCTGAGCAACCCCAGCACCACCGTCTCAATCAAAAACATCCAGAGCACAAAGCTGCGCTGCGCCCCAATGGCCCGCATGGTGCCGATTTCGCCCACGCGCTCCATGGTCGCCATCAACATCGAGTTGTTGATGATCACCAGCGCCACCAAAAAGATGATCGCGATGGCCGTATAAAGCACCAGACGCACCACCACAATGAACTGACCCACGGCCCCCGAGGCCTCTTGCCAATCCACCACCTTGATGTCGAGGCCCTTGTCGGCCAGCTTTTGCCGAATCGCGGCGGCGGTCGCGTCCAAATCGTCCGGGTCTTCCAGGAGAACGGCGGCGTTGAGCGCCAGACCGCGCTCGATTTCCTCCTGGGTGAAGGTCTCGGCCTCGGCTTGCGCTGCCTGACGCTTCAAGTCCAGCCCGGCAAACTCATCAAAGCCGCTTTTGCCGTCCTCGTCCGACTCTTCCAGGGTGCTGTCGCTTCCAAAGAGCGCGTCCTCGGCGTTGTCCCGGTCCACGTCTTCCACGCCCACGCGCTCGCGCAGGTCTTCCATCTCCTTGGCCTGCTCTTTGGTGAACTGACCGTAGAGGCGACGGAAGGTGATCATGTCCGTCAGGCTGGTGGCGCCCGCCAGATCCGAGCTTTCCAAGCCCTCAAAGTTGAACGTCCCATAGATCTTGACGTTCACGGCCTTGATGTACCCCGTGCGCGAAAACGATCGCAGCGTGATCACGTCGCCCACCCGCACTGGGTAAAGCTCGATCATCGGCGCGATCTGGTCGTAAAAGAACGCGTAGCGCTCACGCACGTTCTGGTCATCGACCTTTAGAAACTGCTGCAACAACGCCGAAAGCTCCGCCTCCTGGTCTTGCCCCAGGTGCCCGGCCAGCTTCTGGCGCAGCGAGGCCGCGTCCGGCGCCGACAACTGCAACTCCACCTGCGTGTAGAGCCGCACCATCCGCCGCACCCGGTCCTGCAAGAGCTTGCTCTGCGCGATCGACAAGTCTCGCTCGGTCACCGCCAGGTGAACCTCGTCAAACTCCCTGGCCAGCCGGTGCTTCAAGACCCGCTCGTAAATCCGCTGGCTGAGCAACAAGCCGCGCTTGCCCGGCGGCACCGCCTGACCGGTCGCGATTTTAAAGCGGTCAAACGACTTGGCGTAGAGATCCAGGTCCGTCCCCAGCAGCCGCAGGTAAAAAAGCCGCCCCTCAGGGGCCAAAGGCGCCACCTGCGTGTCCAAAAACTCCAAACCAGCCTGCGGATCGGCCTCAAAGCCCTGCCAGAACGCGTCCGAGCGCACTTTGTTCAGAATCTGGCGCGCCTCGTTGTCCTGTGCGCGCT
Organism: uncultured Pseudomonadota bacterium; assembly: GCA_937123825.1. GTDB lineage: Bacteria > Myxococcota_A > Bradymonadia > Bradymonadales > CAKZKQ01. Next base: position 11,894 of record CAKZKQ010000618.1, on the reverse strand, counting down.
GGCCGACCTGAATGGCCTGCAACTTCTCCTGCTCGCTGGCCAGGACCTCCAACACGCGCCGCGCGTTCGGGACCAGCGACTTCAGCCGCGCCTTGTCCCCCTCGCGCAGCGCCTCGCGCATCTGTCGCAGCACCTGATCCACCTCGCCGATGGCGCTCGTGGATGTCAGGCTGATCCCCATGGGGACAATGTCCTTGACGTTGTCGACCTCTGAGATGGCCGCCTTGACCTGGCTAAAGTCCTTCAACTCCCCGATGTCTTCCTGACCCAGGGCAAAGGAGCCAAAGAGCGCCAACTCGTCTTGCGCCTTGGCGTCGTAGAGCTGCAAGTGGCCCGCAAGGCTCGACACGATGCTCTTGGCCATCGAGCGCTCCAGCCCGTCGATGATCGACGCGCCCGTCACCAGCAAGAAGGTCCCAAAGAGCATGATCAAGCCCACGATCAACGACTTGACCTTGTGGCTGACCAGGCTCTGCATCGACAATCGCAGCAGCACCGCCAGTGAGTCACCCATCGACGCCGCCCTCACCGTTGTCCTTGATCTGACCGTCTTCCAGCGCGATCAAGCGCTCGGCGCGGTCCATGACCTTGTGATCGTGGGTCGAGAAGATGAAGGTCGTTTGATCCTTGTGGTTGATCTCCTTCATCAAGTCGATGATGGACGTGCCCGTGACCGAGTCCAGGTTGGCGGTCGGCTCATCGGCCAGGACGATGGCGGGGCGAGTGACCAAAGCACGGGCGATGGCCACACGCTGGCGCTGACCGCCCGAGAGTTCGTTGGGGCGCTGCTTGATCTGCGCCGTCAGCCCCACCTTATCGACCATCTCCCGCACCCGAGACTGGCGCTCACCGCCCGTCAAACCCCCCTGCAACAAGAGCGGGAATTCCACGTTCTGGTACACGTCCAGCACCGGGATCAGGTTGAAGCTCTGAAAGATGAAGCCCAGCTTGTGCAGCCGAAGCTCGGTCAATTGGCGGTCGCTGAGCTTGCCCGTGGCCTGACCCGCCACCCGCACCACGCCCCGCGTGGCCACGTCCACACACCCCACAAGGTTCAAGAGCGTTGTCTTGCCGCTGCCCGATGGCCCCGCCACCGACGCAAACTCACCGCGCCGTATGGTCAAGTCCACACCCTTGAGGGCTTTGACGGTCAACCGCCCCAACGGATAATCTTTGTCCACGTTGAGCAGTTCAACGATGGCGTCCTGGCCACTCATACACACATCCTCGTCCATTGCCGCGTTCCACCAAACGGCCACGGCGCAATCGTGCCTTACTCTTGCGCACGCCGCCGCAGGCCTCAAGGCACTGGATGCGCAAAGATTGTTCGATGTGCGGCACTCTTCGTTGTGGAGAAAACGAACGATGTCCTCTGACACCCAAAAACTCGACGTCATCATCGTCGGCGCGGGGCTCGCCGGTCTCTACGCCGCGCGCCTGTTGACCCAACAAGGCAAACGCGTCCACGTCATCGAAGCCCAGGACCGCGTCGGCGGACGCACCCTCAGCGGCACCTTCGGCGCCCACAAAGGCGATCTGGGCGGCCAGTGGATCGGCGCCAAACACCATACCATGCGCAAGCTCATCGCCGAGCTTGGCCTCTACACCACCCCCACCCACACCCAGGGCCGAAAACTCATCGAAACCGGCGGCAAGATCTCCAGCTACACCGGCACCATCCCCAAAGTCTCCCCCCTGGCCCTCATCGACGTCCAACTGGCCATGACTCGCCTGGAGCGCATCGCCAAACGCATCCCCCACGACCGCCCGGCCTCCACCCCCGAGGCTCGCCGTCTCGACGCCCTGAGCGTCGCCGCCTGGCGCACCCAGCACATGCGCACCGCCGCCGCCAGGGACATGCTCGACGCCGCCGTCCGCTCCGTCTTCTGCGTCGAGCCCGAAGAACTCTCCATGCTCTTCTTCCTCCACCACATTCAAGCCGGCGGCGGCCTCCAGCAGGCCATTGAAGCCGAAGGCGGCGCCCAACAAGACGTCATCATCGGCGGCGCCCAACAAGTCAGCCTCCGCATGGCCAAAGACCTGGGCGACCGCATCACCTTGCAGGCCCCAGCCCGGCGCATCCAACAAGACGACCACGGCGTCACCGTCTACAGCGACCACGGCGCCACCTGGAACGCCCAGCGCGCCATCATCGCCATCCCACCCCACATGATCCCCCGCATCGACTTCTCCCCCGCGCTGCCCGCCCAACTCGACCAACACCTCCAGCGCAGCGCCATGGGCGCCTCCATCAAGTTCCTGGCCACCTACAAACGCCCCTTCTGGCGCGAACAAGGTCTCTCCGGCGAGTTTGCCGGCAACGGCGGCCCCGTCCAACTGACCTTCGACGCCTGCGCCGCCGACGGCTCCACCTTTGCCCTGGTCGGCTTCATCATGGGCCGCGCCGCTCGCCAGGCCTCCGCGCTCACCCCCACACTGCGCCGCGCCGAAGTCCTGGCCGACCTCGGCCGCATCTTCGGACCCCAGGCCCACAGCCCCCTTGGCTACTGGGACAAAGACTGGCTCAGCGAACCCTGGACCCGAGGCTGCCCCGTCGCCTCCCACGCCACCGGCACCCTCTCCCAAACCTCAGTCACCCCACCCTCAACCGGCCTCATTCACTGGATCGGCACCGAGTGTTCTGGTTTTTGCCCCGGCTACATGGAAGGAGCGGTGCAAAGCGCTGGGGCGCTTTGCGGTTCGGGCGCCGCGCTGCGCTTGGCTTCCTTGTAGTTCGCTTGCTGCGCTGCGCTTTTGGTTCGGTCGCCGGCGCTGCGCTTGGCTTCCTTGTGGTTCGTTCGCTTTGCTCACTTATGGCATTTGTGATGTGTGGGTTATTGGCTTCGCCGGTAGGAGTGGGGCATTTCGTCGAAATTGCTTCGTTTTTTGGAGGTCGGATGAGCGGTGGTGGTGGTTTGTGGGGTTTTCCAGGGGGTTTGTGGTCGGTGGCTGTGATTCGGGAGGTTTTCCAAAGGGGTGGACGGCTTTTTTGGTGGGAATTTTTGAGCTTTTTGAGACGGTAGCAGCTGGTTTTGGGGCGGAGGTAGGCGGCGGAGCTCGCCTTACCGAGCGGCCTTGCGAATTTGAGGACCAGCGCCGACAGGGGAACCCCGGATTTGCAGACCGACGGTGGCTTGGTGGAGTGAAGGTGGGCGGCGAAGCTCGCCTCACCGAGCGGCCTCGCGAATTCAAAAACCAGCGCCGTTGCCCTGACAAAAGCCGGCAGAAAGGCGAGCTTCGCCGCCTATCCTGCCCCCAAATCAAGCCGCGCGCTCCCTTGGAAAGCCCTCCAAACCTCCACCACCCCCCACAAACCCACAGGAAAGTCTCACAAGTCTCCACCGCCGCTCATCCCGCCCCCAAAAGTGAAAGCACTTTCGACGAAATGCCCCACTCCTACCGGCGAAGCGAAGCACGATCCACCCATCACAATTGCTATGAGCGAGCAACGCGAGCGCACCAAAAGGGAGTGAGCGAAGCGAGCGACCGAACCAAAAGCAAGCCCCAGCGGGGCGCCGCGAACCGAAAGCAAGTCCAGCGAAGCGCAGACGCCGCGAACGTCTGATGAGAAAGAAATCAACAGGCGCTCAAAAACCTTCAAGTCCCCACTTTCTCATCAGATAAGCGTTGAGCTGGGTGAGTTGGTCGTTGGTGAGGGCGGTGCTGTAGATGATGACTTCGGCGACGCGGCCGTCCCAGCGGCGGTTGCTGAAGTCGCTGTTGTCGCACAGGCGCAGTTCGTCGTTGGAGGTGTTGATGGTGTTGCCCTGGACGAACTCGGCTTCGGTGGTGCCGTTGATTTGGAGGGTGTGGAGGCCGTTGTTGAAGCGCGCGGTGGCCAGGTGGTAGCCGGTGTTGTTGACGTTGGTGGTGCTGGTGGCTCGGGTTTGGCCGGCGTTGGTGTTGACGTGGAAGCCCAGGAAGTTGCTGCTGCCTTCGCGGTGGAGGCGCCAGGATTGGTCGCCTTTGGCCAGGAGCGCCTCGAAGTTGTCGTCGAAGCCATCGGAGCGGAAGACGATGAAGATGGTCATGGTGGAGGTGAAGTCGAAGTTGGCTTCATTTTGGATGTTGAGGCGGTCATTGCTGCCGTCGAACTCGACGGTGGCTTTGCCGGCCAGGGAGTTGTCGCGGCGTTGGGGGCGTTGGTTGCCAAAGAAGGGGCCTTCGGCGTCGTTGTCCTGGGGGCCGCTGTCGTCCCAGTCATCGACGCGTTCGCCGCTGAGGTCGAAGGCGCCGCGGTTGGAGGCGTCAAGCCAGAGGGCGACGTTGCCCAGGGAGTTGGGGTCGAAGGCGCAGTTGGGGTCAAGCGCGTCGGGTTGTTCGTTGCAGTCGTTGTCTTCGCCGTCGAAGCAGCTGGCGTCAAAGAAGGGGCCTTCGGAGCAGCATTCTTCTTCGTTGAAGACGATTTGGTCGGCGTCTTCGTCGCAGGCGGGGATGAGGCAGGCTTCGGGGGGTGGGATGTCGTCGAGGGGGTCGGTGCCATCGACGCAGCCCTGGGCGTCGGCGTTTTCGGAGGAGGGTTGGCAGGATTCGACGCCGTTGCAGAAGGTGCCGTCGGCGCACGCGCCGTCGTTGGGGGTGCCGACGCAGTTTTGTTCGGCGTCGCACAGGTCGTCGGTGGTGCATCCGAAGCCGTCGTCGCAGGTGGTGCCTTCGGCGGCGGGTTCAAAGATGCAGCCGAGGTTTTCACAGCGGCCGATCTGGCAGGTGGAGACGCACTCTTCATCGACGGTGCAGTCGCACTGCTCGGTGTCGTGGACGATGATGTCGTTGTCTTCGTCACAGGTGTCGATGGTGCAGTCGATGCCATCGTCGAGGTTGAGGGGGTTGGGTGGGACGCAGCCTCGGTTGTCGCGCTCCAGGCTGCCGGGGTTGCACAGCTCTGGGCCGTTGCAGAAGGCGCCGTCATCGCAAATGGTGTCCTGGGGGATGCCTGCGCAGCGTTGGAGGCCGTCGCAGGTGTCGCTGACGGTGCATTCGGCGCCGTCGTCGCAGGCGGTGCCGACGTCGGCGGGTTCAAAGACACAGTCAAAGTCGACGCAGCGGCCTTCAAAGCAGGTCGCGGTGCAGTCGTCGTCCTGGGCGCATGGGCACCGGCTGGCGTCGTTGGTGACGGTGTCGGTGACTTCGTCGCAGGCGTCGATGGTGCAGTCTACGCCGTCGTCGATCTGGCGTTCGGCCAGGAAGCAGCCGCGCTCATCTGCGCCTTCGGCGTCGGGTTGGCACAGTTCATCGCCGTTGCAGAAGGTGCCGTCGTCGCAGGTGTCGTGGTTGGCGGTGCCGACGCAGTTTTGTTCGGCGTCGCAGGCGTCGTCGTCGGTGCACTCGAAGCCGTCATCGCAGGCGGCGCCTTCGGCGGCGGGTTCAAAGACACACAGGCCGCCCTGGCACAGCCCGATGCGGCAGGTGGCGGTGCAGTCGCTGTCGGCTTGGCAGACGCAGGCGGCCTGGTCATTGGTGATGGTGTCTGTGTCTTCGTCACAGGTGTCGACGGTGCAGTCGATGCCGTCGTCGACGATGTCGTCGCCCAGAACGCAGCCGCGGGTGTCGCTGGTGAGCGCGTCGGGTTGGCAGGATTCGACGCCGTTGCAGAAGGCGCCGTCGTCGCAGACGGTGTCTGTGGCCACTCCGATGCAGTTTTGTTCGGCGTCGCAGGTGTCGTTGGTGGTGCATTCGACGCCGTCGTCACAGGCTTGGCCTGCTGGGACGGGTTCGGCGGCGCACTCAAAGTCTTCGGCGCAGGTCCAGGCAAAGCACGAGGGGAGGTTTTCTTCGGGGCAGCCCAGCGTGTCGCCGCAGCATTCGCAGCCGGTGCAGTCCTGGTTGACGGTGTCTGTGTCTTCGTCACAGGTGCCGACGGTGCAGTCGATGCCGTCGTCGAGCTGCGGGGGTTGCCCGGCCACGCAGCCTTGTTCGTTGGCGTCGGGGTTGGTGGGGTTGCAGTTTTCGGTGCCGTTGCAGAAGAGTCCGTCGTCGCAGCGGCCGTTGTCGGGGGTGACCACGCAGGCGCCCATGCCGTCGCAGGCGCCGACCAGGCACGAGTTGTCATCGCCGCAGGCAATGTCGGCGTCGGCGTTTGTGGCCTGGCACTGGCCCTCTTCTGTGCAGGTCGCCACCTGACACTCGCCAAGCTGCTCCAAGAGCTCGGTGCAGTCCTGTGCCGACTGGCATTCGGCGGGAGACTGGCCGCAGTAGCCCCCGATGCACGAGAGGCCGTCGTTGCAGTCGTCATCCGCGCTGCATTGGAGGCCGGTCAGCGGACCGCCGTCAAAAAAGCACCCCGAGACGCAAGTCAGGGACGCAAAGATCATCAACACGAAGATCGCGCAGCGCGTGTGGGCCATCACAAACCGTCCTTTCGCAGGCCTTGTTGCACAATGTGACAGTCCCGGTGGCTTCAACGCGCTGGAGTCCTGGGGAGGGTGGGCAGCGGCGTTGTTTTGGGGCCATGGGGGGAGTTGTGCACGCGGCGGCCTGAGACGCCAATGGTTGCACAGTCAACATAGCACATGCCGAGTGGATGCGCGAGTGGGGTTCTCAGACCTTGTTGGGTCCATGGGAGCAGTGTGTGTTGGTGGCTTTGGAGCGAAGCAAGATGAGGACGCGGATGAAGGCGTGGAGCAGCAAAGCGCTGGCCCATATGAGATAAATCTGGCCCTTGGAAGTGCGCATGTCGAACCACTCTTCACCATTGTACTCAAAGGATTGTGCGGCAGTCAGCGCGACGGTCATGAAGAAGGTCAAGGCCACCAAACCCGTGTGTTTGCTTTTGAACAGTGAGAAGGCACAGGCCGCCAGCGCCAGCACAAAGGAGCCCAACTGCAGGCATTCGAGGGCGTTGAAGAACCGGTAGCCCATGTCGGGACTGAGGTTGTGCGGGTCTGGGATGCCCCACAGATGCACGCTGCCCCAAATCGCAGTGGACCCCAACAGGTGGCTTTCGACAAAGAGCGAAGCGAGCAGGAGCATGAGCGTGGTGGCACTCGTGAGCCATATTTCAGCGTTTTGGAGCGTCATGGGCGCGAAGATGACGCTTGGCACATTGGTCCCTGCGGAGGGCCGATGTGTGGTGTGCGCGCTGGCTCGCCGTGAGCTTTGTTGAGGGGGTGGTGTGTGATTTGCGTGCATCCTGTCTCTCAGTGTGTGGGAGCTTTTCAGGCGTGAGGGTTTGGAGGGCGGTTGAAGAGCGCTTCAACGGCAACCAGGGCGATGCCTGGCAGTGCGCCGCCAACGGCGAGCAGGGCCACGATGTCGATGGTCTCTGAGACGATCGCGCCCAGACCCAGATCGCCCTCCCAAGGGAGGCCATGGCCCAGCGCGGTCAGCAGCATGGTGCCTGACACGACCACTGGGGCGCAGGGGGCCATCAAGAGCGGGGTCCACACCCGACGTTTGGGGTCTTGCAGCACAAAGAGAAAGATGGCGGCCAGGGCGCAACCGATGCCCGCGACGATGGCGTGGCTGGCAAAAGGCACGCTGCCAAAGAGCTTAAAGGGCTTGCTCTCCACAGCGACCAGCCACAGCACATGGGTCTGCAACGCCACCACCCCCAGCGCCAGCAATACAGCCGCTCTATCCCAACCGCTCTCGCCCTCCACCTGCAAGGGGGCCGGCGCACCACTCGATTGAGTCTGCTTGGATTGATAGATCGAATCTGGAGGTTTTGCGATGGGCTGAACACCATCAGCGGGCGCAGCCGCAGCCAATGTTGTGTTCAAGGGGCTTGGTGTCGGGATTGAACGGTGCATGTGCAATGGCCTGTTGTGCAGTCAACAATCAAAGTTGCAGCACCAATGCACACCATGGGCCAAACCCCGCACCCTGACGTTTGAAGTGATCCTGAGAGCCCCAACCCCGTGCTTTTCTCCCTTTTATAAAGTGTTTGGGTTTTGGCGTGGGCCTGTGGTGGTTCAAGCTCGGTGACTCAACAACGTCACCTGCAGGAACAATGGCGTTCCCCAACACAGTTACCTGCTGGAATCGGCCGCCGCCAGCTCAACAACGGCACCTTCGGGTTAAATTACGTTCCCCCAACACAGTTACCTGCTGGAATTGACCGCCATCTTCACAACAAAATCGCCCGTGTGAATCAATCGCGTTTCCCAACAAAGCTGTCTGTGTGAATCGAGCGCGTTCCCCAACAAAGTCGACAAGCGAACAAGGGGCTTGGAGACTCCGCAGGAGTCTCTCCGTGGCTGGGGCAGGGGCCCCAGCCACGTGACCCCTTAGTGAGCGCTATAATCGCCTGACCCGAACTGCCTGGGTCACCCAACAAAGCCCACTGCTCCAAATCAAGCGCGTTCCTGCAACAAAGCCCAACACCCAGCGACGTGACCCCGCCAGTGAGCGCTACGATCGCCTGACCCTAACCACTTGGGTCTTCCAACAAAGCCACCTGTTCCAAACCAAGGGCGTTCCCACAGCAAAGCCCACTGCCCAAATCAAGCGTCACTCCAACAACAAAGCCACCTGCAAAATGGTTTGATTACGTGTGTAGTCAGATTTTGCTTGCCAGTCTTTGATTACGTGTGTAGTCATTGCGGTGCAGACTTAAGACTACGCTTGTAGTCGAGCATCGCCGTTGAGTGCGTGGAGGTTTTGAAATGATCAATGACAACAAGGTCAAAGTGGTTGCGCTGTGGTCAGCGATGGTGGTTGGGGCCGGGTGCCAGAGTGCGCCTCAGGTGACGCCGGATGCGGCAGAGCAGGTTGAGAAGACGCCGACAAAGGCGCCGGGGTCGAATGGGCAGTCCGATGGGGTGGAGGTTGAGGTGAACCGTCAGCCACTTGAGCGCTCGACGCCTGCTGAGGCAGGTTTGGATGTGGAGGCGCTGGAGCGGCTCAAGGAGCGCGCGCAGTCTTCCAAATCTGATGCTTTGGTGGTCCTGAAAGACGGCAAGGTGGTCTTTGAGTGGTATCCGCAGGGGGAGGCGCCGGGGCCGATTGAGGCGATGAGCACCACCAAGTCCATTGTGGGTCTGGCCGTGGGGATTTTGGTGGATCAGGGCAAGGTCAGGCTTGAGCAGCCTGTGCATGAGTTCTTTCCCCAGTGGAACCAGGGTCGCAAAAAAGACATCCTGGTCAAGCACCTCTTGAACCACACTTCGGGGTTGCAGGCCGATAGAAACACCGCAGAAATCTACCGCAGCAAGGATTTTGTGGCCTTGGCGTTGGCGGCCGAGCTGGTCAGCGCACCGGGTCAGGAGTTCTTTTACAACAACAAGGCAGTCAATCTGCTGGCTGGGATCATCGAGAAAGCCTCTGGCCAGCGCATGGACCACTTTATTGCACAGGCACTCTTTGCGCCGCTGGGCATCAAGGACTTTGGGTGGACCCTGGACGACGCGGGCAATCCCCACGCCATGAGCGGTCTTCAGCTCAGCGCCCTGGACATGGCCCGGATCGGGCAATTGGTGCTCAACAAGGGCCGCTGGGGCGACCAACAGGTGGTCAGCGAGCGGTGGATTGAGCAGTCTTTGGCCCGTGGGGCGGCGCCGTCGTGTGGCTTGCTGTGGTGGCGCAATGTGGATTGGCGCACGGTCACCATCACCCCCGAGATCATCGAGCGCTGGGAGAAAGCCGGCGTGGACCCCCAGAAGATCAAGGCGCTGGAGCCCATGTTCAACAAGCCCTTTGGGATTGAGGCGTTTGGCAAGGAGGTGGCTCGCCTCTGGAAGGTCGATGACCTGCCAGCGGCCTTTCAAAAGGAGATGTGGTCCAAAGGGGTGCCCAACGGCAAGTGGGAAGAGGGGCCGCGCAGCGCCTACAACGCCAACGGTTATCTGGGCCAATACATCTACATCGAGCCCCACAGCGGTCTGGTGGGTGTGCGTCAGATGGCCTGGCAACCAGAGTACAAGGATGCCTCCAAGGTCGACGGGATGAATGATTTTATGGGGTTGATGCGCGCTTTGGTGGCCGATTGATGCCAAACAGCCACCAAATTCAGGCGGACGTCTGTTGGCTGGTATGAGCCCGCCAACGCCTCACTCCAGTACGCCATTGGTCAGGTGCGGCTGGAAGGGGACGTAGGCGTGGTTCTGGTGCTCGGTGCGGGCGCCGATCTCTTCCATGCGCACATCGTCGATCCACACCGCGCCGGGCCCGTCGATGCCCACACCAATTTGGATGGTCCGCCCTCGCGCGGGGACGTCCAGGAGCACATCACAGACCTTCCAGTCCTGGGTGCCTCTAAGGTCACAGCCGCCCGCAGTCAGACCCGGGCCGTCAGGGGGAGAGTCAGGCGCTTGGACGCGGACCCAGAAATCGCCGCGTCTGGTGACGTCTTCCGAGCGGACCACGGCGCTGACCCGCACGCGTTTGCCGTGCCATGGCGCAGCGTCAAAGGACTGCATGAGTGTGCCATAGCCCCTTGCGCTGGGGAGTTTGCCTTGAAGTCGAGCACTGGCGTGACCCGCAACGTGCTCGGTGCGATCCATGGTGACGAGGTACTGGGTCCGTCCGCTGCCTGCCATCTGCCACCCTGTGGGCATCTCGGTCATGGCCGGGGCGCGCTGGGTCATGATGATGCCGCAGGCAAAAACCAGCGCCGCCGCTGTGAGCAAACCGGCGCTTTGAGCCCGACTGCCACTTGTAATGCCGTCCAGCGCCGTGACGCGGGTGCGCAGCACGCTGCCCGAAGAGCGCCATCCTGGCGCCATGGCCAGCCTCAAGGTCGGTGGCGGGCTGTGGCTGGCCACCTCCAGCAGCGTGTTGCCATAAAAGGTGTGATCGGCGCCCAGGCTCTTGATGGCGCGGGCGTCGGCGGCCAACTCCCGGTCGGTGTTGGCGCTGCGCCAGGCCATCCAGACCAGCGGGTTGAACCAGTGCAGCGCCATGGCGGCCGTGGCCAACCACCCCAGCGCCACGTCGCGGTGTTTGACGTGCGCCAACTCGTGCGTCACCACGCAGCGCCACTGTTCGGCGGTCAGCTTTCCCAAAAAGCGCTCAGGCACCATGACCCGAGGCCTCCAGATGCCGTGGATGACCGGGGCGGCCAGCCCGCGGGCAGACCAGACGCTCAGCGGGCCGCCGAGCCCCAAAACATCTTGTCCCTCCAGGAGCGCATCAAAGAGCGGCCCATCATCCAGGCGTTCAATCCGCGTGAGTTGGTCGCGCCAGCACAACGCGCGCTGCACCATAAACCCAATCACCGCCGCCGCGCCGCAAAGCCACAGCGCCACCAGACCCTGTTGCCACCAGACCACAGGCGTGCGCATCAACTCGTCCACGTTGCTGTCTTGAACAAGGCTGTGCCAGGGGGCCAGCGCCAACGACGCAGAGAAGGACGCGTCGCCGTCCAACAACGACCAGGGGATGTCCAGGTTGAACGGCACCACCAAACGCATCCAGACCAGCGCCCAGCCAAGCGTCCAGGCCCACGCGGGCACCCCAGAGAGCAGCCGCCGCCCCAACCACAGCCCACCCATCAAAACGCTGGCCCACATCGACACCGCCAGCGTCGCCTCCAGCACCCTCCAGGCCAACTCGCCCATCGCTCAGTCCCCCTGATCCTCACCGGCGCGCTCATTGAGCATGCGCCGCAGGGCCTCAAGGTCTTCGTCGGCCACTTCTCCCTGGTCCACCAGGTTGGCCACCATCGGCGCCAGCGCCCCGCCAAAGACACGGTCCAAAAAAGAGCGCGTCTGGCGCTGCACGCACGACTCCTGGCTCACAAGGGCGCTGTAGAGGTAACGCCGGCCCTGGGGCTCAAACCCCACGGCCTCCTTCTTGACCAGCCGACCCAGCAGCGTCTTCACCGTGCGGGGACTCCAGCTTACCTCGCCGGCCAACGCCTCGTGGATGTCCTGGGCGGTCATCGCCTGCGCCGCCTGCCACAAAACCTGCATGATGCGCCACTCGGCCTCTGAAATGCTGGGCCCCCACACAACAAT
>CAKZKQ010000617.1 GCA_937123825.1 uncultured Pseudomonadota bacterium | reverse complement strand
TGACAGTGATGTTGTCGGTGATCTTGTCGCCAGGCTGAATGTTGGTCTCGACGCTGGCGTTGCTGAGGTCCTCCGGGGCGGTGCCGGAGTCAAAAGAGAACTCGCTGTAATAAAGGTTGTAGGAGTCCGCGTCGTCAATTTCGGTGAAGCTCACCTGAATGCTGGATTCGCCGGCAGCCGCATTTGAGATGGTCGGCGGCGTGATGTTGGGCCGCGCGGTCACCAGGACAAAGGAGTGCGCCTTGGAGGTGAAGTCTTTCTCGCCGTCAATGTTGGTGGCGGTGTCGAAGGTCTCGGCGATGACGTCGATGACAGCGGTGGTGTCCTGATCTTCGCACTCAGAGGCAGAGTTGATGCCAAAAAGCTCGGCGAAGTCGGTGGTGTAGGTCTCGGTGTAGCGGGTGCCGTTGCTGGCAGAGGGGATGCCCTCGGAGTCCTGGAGGATCTCGCAGTCGGTGGCGTCGAGATCTTCTTCACACGAAGAGTCGCCCTGGAGCTTGATGGCAAACTCAAGGCCTTGATCCAGCGGGAAGGTCGCGATCAAAAAGCCGATGGTCAACCCGATGTCGTCACCGACAAACTCTCGACAGGTCTTGAGGTTGATGGTGGTGGTGCTGTCTTCGGTGTCGGCGCTGAGCGTGGTGTCGTTGAGGCCGATGGTGATGTCGTCCTGGCTCCAGGCAGTGGTGGGCGCCAGGATCACCAGGAGGAGGGCCACCGCGCTCATCGCGGTCATCCAAAAGGGCATCGGGCTGGGGCTGCTTGGCATGGGCGTCTTCCTGAGTGGTTCGGTTGTGGGCCTGGGAGGGGGGCAATGAGCGTTCAATGCGTGACGTTGTCCTTTCGTGTCTTCCCGCGCGAGCCCTCGGTCCGAACTTAACTATAATGATTGCTGTCGAGGTCCCTGGGGCGGTCATGCCGACGCGCGGCCAGGGTTCTATGTCTGTGAGCGGCCAGTGTCTTCCCGTAGACTGGCCCATTTGCGGTTTTCTATCCCTTATCATAGGGCGATCCTGGCCCGATGGCGAGCGCAAGCGTGACCGCGTGCGGTCATCTGTACCACCGCGCTTGGGGATGTCAAGGCTCTTGGGGGGGGCTGAGTTTTTGAGGGCGGCCCTGAAATCATGGGTGCAATGGTGGTTTGGAGGCCGATGGGCACGGTCCGCAAGGGGGTGTTGTGGTGCGTGTCGCAAAACCGATTGACACCCTATAGACGATCACCTAATGTGCCATGACGCCCACATCCGACCCGAATGTGTGTGTGCCGTATTGGGTACGGCAACAACCAGGGGCGGTCGTGGTCTTCCCGTCGTCGCAGTGTGCGGCAAGAAATGTGAGATGTCGCTTTGGAGTTAGATGTGCCCACATCCAAAGCGTTCAGTACAAATGACCAGGTCACAGACCACCGGGCACGATTGAGACCGGACCTGACGGAGGTTGGTAGAAAATGACGATGAAGCGATTCCTCAACACACTGTGTGCGGCTCTGCTGTGCGCTTCGATGGGCACGGTCGTGGCCTGTGGCGATGACGGTGGTTCGGACGGCGATGATAACAACAACGCCGTTAACAACGCGAACAACGACACCAACAATGATGAGAACAACGATCCTGTGTGCGGCAACGGCGTCTGCGATGACGGCGAGACCGCTGCCAGCTGTGCTCAGGACTGCGAAGACGACGTCAACAACGGTCCCGAGTGCGGCGACGGCGTTTGTGACGAGGGCGAGGATGAGGCGACCTGCCCGGCCGACTGCGCCGCTCCCCCGCAGGCCTGTGAGGCCATCGGTGATGCTTGCGATGAGAACACCATCGACGGTCAGAACCTGACCTGCATCGCTGGCATCGACTCGACCAACCCGATGGAGGCGACCTGCCACCAGCTTTGCGATCCGACCCTGGAGAGCGCCGACTGCCCCCGCAGCTCCTTCTGCGCCGAGCTCAACGACGGCCGCGCCGTTTGTGTGCGCTCCAACTGCACCTCCCCGCTCAACTCTGAGGAAGAGTGCGCGAACGTTGGCGAGAACGGCGGCACCTGCTTTGAAGCCGAAAACGACACCTTCTTCTGCTTCGCCGCTGGCGCTGGCGAAGAAAGCAGCGCTTGCACCGACGTCGAGGACTGCGGTCCTGGCCTCTTCTGTGTCAGCGGTGTCTGCGAGGCGATCTGCACCAACGGCTCCGACGACGAGTGCGACGGTGACGCTGGCAAGCAGTGCCTGCCCCTGCTCAACTCCGAAGGCTTCGGCGTGTGCGGCGACGGCTGCCCCGGCTTTGACACCACCGACGAGTGCGGCGAAGGCCGCGGCTGCCTGCCCCTGGCCGACGGCATCGGCATCTGCCAGAACGCTGGCGAGACCGCTGTTGACGAAGAGTGCACCGACCCCGAAGAGTGCGTGCCTTTCGCTCTGTGCCAGCGCTTGAACGAAGGCGATCCCTCCAGCTGCCGTCAGGTCTGTGACCGCGCTGAAGGCTTCGGCGACGAGACCTGCCCCGAAGGCGAAATCTGCCTCGAGATCAACGACGCCGCTGGTGTCTGCTTCGACGGCTGCACCCCCTTCGTGCCCGAAGACGAGAACGGCTGCCCCACCGAAGGCCTGCGTTCCTGCCTGCCCATCGACTCCCCCGACCGTGGCCTGTGCCTGGCCTCCGGCGACAAAGAGCTGGGTGCTGACTGCGACTTCATCGACGACTCCATCCTGGGCGACTGCCAGGGCGGCGCCCTGTGCGTCGGCAGCGACCCCGACGCCGACGGCGGCACCTGTGAGGCCATGTGCCGCACCTTCTCCTCCGTCAACGACTTCGAGTCCGGCTGTGAAGAAGGCGAAGTCTGCGCCATCTTCGGCACCGCCTTCGGCGCCTGCACCGACGAAGACGTCGCTGACCCGCCCGTCGCAGCCTTCGCCGAGTGCCCCATCCCCGGCCAGTGGTGCGATGACGACATCCTGTGCCTGAACGTTGGCGCCGGTCAGAACATCTGCCTGCCCCTGTGCCGTCTGGGCAGCGATGACGACTGCGACAGCTACGAGAGCCCCAACGGTGGCACCGCCGCCTGTGACGAGGCTCTGGCCAGCGACACCCTGGGCCTGTGCCTCTGAGGTGTTGAACCCTCCGGCCGCGACGTTGCGGCTGGATCTGGTTTGATCGCTTAAAACAAAAGCCCTGCCACCACGGCAGGGCTTTTGTTGTTTTTATTCTCCCCATGTTTTGCCAAATGCGCCGTGGTGACCGTGGTGCGCGGCCTGCGTTTGACTTTGGGGTGGGCGGTGCGATACACCAAGTGGGTTACGGTAGGCTTTTGTGTGTGCCTTCAAAGTCACATGGGAGCTGCCCAGCGGCGCTTGGGTGCGGTCCCTGGGCGGATTGAGGTTTGTGATGATGCGTGGACTGTGGTGGTTGTGTGGTGGTGTGGTGGTGATGGGCGCGGCCGTGGGCTGTGTCCGCGGCGAGGTGTCTGAAGACGCCGATTCAGGCTGTCTGGATGACTTTTCTTGCCCCGCTGGGTTCATCTGCAGCATCGATCCGCTTAGCCCCACCGATCCCGGCGAGTGTGTGGAAGCCAACGTGGCGCGGCGCTGCTCGGTGGATGAAGACTGCTTTCGTGGTCAGGAATGCATCAACCAAACCTGCGTCGATGGTGCTACGCCGCCCCCCAACAACGATCAAAACAACGATCCGCCCCCCAACAACGATCAAAACAATGACGTCAACAACGATCAGAACAACGATCAAAACAATGACGTCAACAACGATCCGCCGCCGCCGACACCTTGTGATGGCAACGGAGACTGCGAGGTCTTTGAGGAGTGCTGCGATGGGTCTTGTGTGGACCGGGGCAGCTGTGTCGAGGACACTCCCTGCACCGCCCAGGGCCAGCCATGTGTGTTGCCCGCGGGCGAGCCCGCCGCGGCGCCAGGCAACTTTGTCTGCGCGCTGCTGGTTGGGGATACCGCCGGGACGTGTTTGAGCCGCTGCACCGGCAACCTTGTGGCAGACGTTTGCCCGACGGGTTCATACTGCCTGGCGATCGGCGATGAGGCCGAGCCTGTGTCGCTCTGTCTGCCCTCGGAGTGCGACAACTCCTTTGAGTGCGCCGACATTGGCGAAAACGGCGAGGACGGCACCTGCGTGCGCTTTGACAACAGCGTTGGGCTTTGCTTTGGCGCTGGGAACATCCCGCAAAATGGCGCTTGCAACATCAACGCGACCGATGCCGCAGGCCGTTGTGACGTGGACCTCTTCTGCATCACCGGAGGCAACGGGCCCAACGGCACCTGCCGCAGCCTGTGCGACATGTGGAACAACGATGTCTGCCCCAACGGTCAGGCTTGTGGTCTCTTGACGCAGGAGGCGGGCGTTTGTCTGGATCAGACGCCCACTGGCCGCGTGCCCTTTGACACCTGCAACCCCCCCGATGACTGGTGCGCCACGGGCTCGCGTTGCTTTACGGTCGGTGAGGCCCCCAACACGCAAAACCTCTGCCTGGATTATTGTCGGCCTGGAACCGCAGACTGCAACGGCGTCTTCTTCCAGGGGCAAAACACAATCTGCAACAACAACATCTTCGTAGACGAAAATCAGCAACCTGACACGACCATCGGACTCTGCCTGCCACCTGAGCAGTGAGCCCGTCGATGCTTTGGGAGAATTCATGAAGCGCTCTTTCTACTGTCTGCTCTTGGTGTCTTTGTGCGCGTTGGCGCTCGGGGCCTGCTCTGACGATGGCGGCTCGGACGGCGATGATGGCAACAACGCCGTCAACAACGATCAGAACAACGACGACAACAACGCCCCCAACAACGACACGAATAACGATACCAACAACGATACGAACAACGATACGAACAACGACGACAACAACGATCCCAACAACGCCCCCAACAACGATCCCAACAACAACCCCGGCGAGTACTCCTGTGACTACGAGCCGTCGGGCAACTTCCAGGCGGCCGCCGAGGACCAGTGCGATCTGATCGCTCAGGATTGCCCCGATGGCCAGGGCTGCTTCCCTTCCGAAGAGGGCGCCCGTTGCTTTGGTGTGGGAGACGGCACCTGCGGTGGCTCGTGTGAGGCGGGCAACGACTGCGGCGCTGGCCAGTTGTGCGCTGGCGACCCGGCCATTTGTCTGGTGATGTGCGAGCGCGGCCAGAACTGCCCCGATGGTTCCATGTGCGGGGGCCTGCAAGGGCGCGAAGATGTGGGCGTCTGCGTGCCTCCGATGGAGACCGTGGGCTGCTCCGTTCTGGACCAGGATTGTGGCGGCGGTGAGGCGTGCTACGTGGTCAACGGCGGCGAAGAGTGCGCGCCCCCCACGCCGGATGCCAAGGCGGCCGGTGAGAGCTGTGAGTTTGCCAACGACTGCCAGCCTGGCCTGATCTGCCTGGGCGCCAGCGCCGATGAGCTGACCTGCCTGGCCCCTTGCGGCACCGACGGCTCGGTCCAGTGTGATGCGGGCGTGACCTGCACCCCGATTCAGGGCTTTGATTCGCTGGGCGTTTGCGTCGAGTGATGCCCTACCAAGACCCCCGGCGGCCCGCTGTCGCCTCCTGGGGCACTTGAAGCACACAAAAGAAAAGCCGCTGTGGTCATCAGAACCACAGCGGCTTTTCTTTTGTGTGCTTTGGCCGTTTTTCAGTCCGCGTCCCACTGCCACACAAAGCGCTCCATGGCCAGCCCCAGCCGCATGGCGTCATCGGCGCATGCATTGGGGTCATCCTTGCCGTGGTGGACCAGGATGGTGTGCTGGCGAGCCTTCAGCGGCAAGGTCTGGAGTTCATCGTAGTGTGTGTGGACGGTGGCGGGGTAGGCCGGGTAGAAGCTGCAGTCGTGGAAGACCAGATCGCCGCGCTCGGCGCTGAGGTCTTTGAAGAGCACGCTGTCGGCGTCAAAGGTGCAGTCTCCGCTCCAGCGCAGCGTGGGGGCTTTGGTGTCGGTGCCAAAGGAGATCAGCAGCGCATAGGCCAGCATCCCTGCGACGTGTTCAACGGGCACAAAGCGCACAGTGAGCGCCCCGTCGGCGAACGTCACCAGGCCGCCTTCAGCGCCACCAGCCGAGACGGGCTCAAGGTAGGTGGCCAGGGTGGCTTGTTGGACCTCCCCTGGGGCAACTTGAAGCGCGGACATCTTTGGCGAGAGGGACTGCCAGATGTCTTTGAGGATGGGGTCGGTGGCGATCACCTGGCATCGGTGCTGGTAGAGGAAGAGGTTTTTATAGCCAGCGACCTCCAGCCCGTCGATGTGATCGCCGTGGGTGTGGGTGATCAGGACGGTGTCAATGTCGTTGTACCCCAGCCCGAGCCTTTGCAGCTGTCGGCCGCAGGTGTGTCCGCAGTCGAGAAGCGTGCGGTGGATGACGTCTTGCCCCTGGCGCAGCTCAAGCAGCGCGTTGGTGTTGGCGACCCCGAGGTCGGCGTCAAAAGCTCCGCCGATGCCCAGGAGGGTCATGGTCAGCGAGCGGTGCGTGTTGCTGGGGTGGTCGGGTTGGTTCATGGATCGCCTTGGGTGGGGTGGACTGGCTGAAGGTGCGGCGCCAGCGGTGTGTGGGCGCGGATGGCGTCCAGGCGCACCGATTCGTTGACGTTGCCCAGCAGCCGCCAGCCTGTGATGGCAGCGCGCAAGAGTTCAAGGGCGGGGGCTGGTTGATGTTGGCGCCGGTATGCGATCGCCAGCGCTTCTTTGGCGCGCAAGAGATCGCTGACCAGGAGGCCGGATTGTTCTGCGCGACGCAGGGCGGCCTCAAGGTGTGAGATGGACGTGGTGAACTGGGTGTCGCTCTGGTCGACTTCGATCAGGCGAGCTTGCATGGTGTGGGCGCGGACGATGCCGGTGGGGTCGCCGAGCCGTTTGCTCATTTGGAGGCTGCGCGCGTACCAGGTGCTGGCGGCCTCGGGGTTGTTGCAGGCCGCCTCAAGGCGTCCCATCAAGAGTTGTGCGTTGGGGGTGTGGCGTCTTGCCTGGCAGGTGCGCAGCAACTCCAGCGCCTCTTTGAGGGCGTTGGCGCCCCGGTTGTGATACCCGTGCTCGAGGTAGAAGTCCGTCGCCTCCATCAGGTTCCCCAGCAGCGCCAGGCGCGTGCCGAGCGTGCGGCACTCGCCCACCGCCACTTCAAAATACTCGTAGGCCTCTTCAACGTCGCCCTGTGCCGCGGTGATGGTGCCGAGCATGGCCTGGCACCGCGCGATGTCGCCGCTGCGGTGGCCATCGAGCGCGGTGATGGTG
The DNA here is from genome assembly GCA_937123825.1 of uncultured Pseudomonadota bacterium. Classification (GTDB taxonomy): domain Bacteria; phylum Myxococcota_A; class Bradymonadia; order Bradymonadales; genus CAKZKQ01. The sequence goes on along the minus strand of CAKZKQ010000617.1, from coordinate 13,525 downwards.
TCGATGAGCAGTGTGCGGGCGGCTTCAAGGTTGCCCAGGCGCGTTTGTGCCTTGGCGCGCAGCATGTGGCACCGGGTGAGGGTGCTGCGCTCGGTGATGTGTTGGAGGTGTTTCTGGGCCTGATCAAGGAAGGAGAGGGCGTGTTTGGGTTGGTGGCGCGCCAGCACGCAGTGGGCCAACTCCATGTGGCATTGGGCGATGCCCCAGTGGTGACCCAGGGTGCGAAAGAGGTCGGCGGCTTCTTCGAGGCACTGGTCGGCTTGCTCCAGCCGCCCCATTTCGCGCAACACCCGGGTGTGCAAGAGGAGCGCCCAGCCCATGGCGACCGTTGGCGGCAGCGGTGCCATGTCCATCCACTGCGCTGTGGGGTCGAGTTTTTGCAGCGATTGGGGCAGCTCTTCGGGGGGTTCAAGTTGGGCGCTGAACTTCTCAAGGACCGCTTTGAGGATCTTGTCTGCTTGCGGCAATTGACCAGCGTGGAGGGCCATCGCGGCGCTTTGGAGTTCAAGCTCGTAGACGGCGGTGCTGTCTTCAAGTTCCTGGGCAAGGCGGAGGCTGAGGGCCTGGAGGGCTTCAAAGTCGGCCAGGTTGCCCAACTCGTATTTGAGTTGGCTCAGGGCCACCAACACCCGCAGGCGCTCCTCGTCCTGGTCCGGGTCACCCTCATAGAGGGCGCGGCAGCGCTCCAGGAGGGTGGATGCGGTGGGGACGTCCATGCGGCGCACGGCGATGCGCGCGGCCTCTTGGAGGTGAGGGGTGGCGTTGTCGATGTCCCCGGCCAGCTCGTGGTGTGAGCCGATCTCGACCAGATGCTCTTCGAGTTCTCCGCAGGCCCGGTAGTGCCGGTATTTGACCTTGGCGGCGTGGTGGTGCAACACCCGGTTCTCGGCCTTGTTCTGCAATTGCTCGTAATAGACCGAGCGCGTCAGCGGCTGCGAGAAGCGCACAGAGCGCAGGATGTGGCCTTTGTCATCGAGGCGTTCGGGCAGAACGATGATGTCTTGCTCGGAGAGTTGCTGGAGGTAGACGCTGAGGCGAGCCAGGACGCGTGTGGCTTTCTGGTTGCCGGAGTCCGTTTCGCGCTTGAGGATGTTTTTAAGCAGCGTCAACGGGACCTGATGCCCCAGCAGCGCCAGGCGAGTGAGGATCATCTCCAGATGCTCTCGCTGGGGGTGTTTGCCCAGGAAGCTCTTGAGGTGTTGTTTGGTGAACTTGCGCAGCGATCGTGGGATGAAGGACGAGAGCTTGACGTTGGGCTTGAGGGTGATCTCATCGCCGTTGTTGAGCAGCAAATCCTCGCGCAGCAGCCCCTTGAAGAGTTGATTGATGTAGAGGGGGTTGCCGTTGCTTTGGGTGGCGATGGCCTCCAGCAGCTTTGGTGAGGGCTCTCCCTGCATGTCCTCCAGCGCTCGGTAGGCCTCCTGGGTGGTGTAGGAGAGGGTCTCGGCGGGGGTCATCTCCGAGATGGTCCAGGCTTGGACGTGTCCGGGGTGCGCCAGCAGTTTTTTTAGCCCAGCGGCGACTTCCGGGACCCCTGAGAGGGTTTCGCGCCTGACGGTGCAGATGATCAAGAGCCGCGTCTGCTGGTGGGCCATCTGCACCGCCAGCATCTCAAGGACCTCAAAGGTTTGTTTGTCGGACCAGCGCATGTTGTCCAGGTGGAGGACGACCAGGCGCTGGCGAGCGAGCGTCAGCAGCAGCGAGGCGACCTTGGCCAGGGTCTCCAGGGTGGCGCTGTGGCCGTGGCGTCCCCAGAGGGCGCGCAGCGCGTCGCGCTCGTCGTTGCTAAGCTCTCTGTTGATCAGCTCGCCGATGTTTTGTTCCAGGCGGCTGACCATCGTGTCGCGGTTGCGTGCTGTGGGAACCCCCAGCGCGCTCGACAGCGCTTTTGAGAGGGCTCCCATGGCATGGCGTGCGTTGGCCTCAAAGGCGCCTTGTCCGGCCAGGGCGTCGGCGGGCGATCCCTCTTCGATGAGCCAGCGACACAGGCGCGTTTTGCCCAGCCCGGCGTTGCCGCCCATGAGGATGATCTGTCCGACCCGCTTTCGACGCACGCGGCTGGATTGGGCGTGGAGCCAGTGCTGCTGTGCTTCGCGGCCGACCAGCGGCAGCGAGCCGCTCTTGTCGCGGTGGTAGGTCAGCGAGGTCAGCGGGGCGCTGAGCTTGGAGCGGACCGAGGGCAACGGGGGGCGCAGCCTGCCGTGGTGGTTTTTGCCGCTTGAGCTGAGCGAGGATGGCGAGGCTGGAGGCAGGCGAATGGCCGAGGAGTTCTGCAGGCGCACGGCGTCGAGCGCTTTGAACATGGCCAGGCCGTTGGCGTAGCGCTCGGAGGGTTCTTTGCGGGTGGCGCGCCGAATGATCTGTCCCAACTCAGAGTTTTCGACCTCTGTGGGCAGCGGGGGCAGCGGTTCGTTGATGTGCCGCTCGGCCAGGACGCCGGTGTCCTTGTCTTCAAAGGGGCGCGTGCCGACGAGCATCTCGTAGAGGATCAACCCCAACGAGTAGATGTCACTGGCGGCCAGCAGCGGCTGCCCTGCGAATTGTTCGGGGCTCATGTACTCGGGGGTGCCCAGGCCCGCAGGATCGACCTCGCCGATGATCTTGGCGATGCCAAAGTCGAGCACTTTGACAAAGTCCTTCTCGCCGTACATCTGACACAGGAAGATGTTGGCGGGCTTGAGATCGCCGTGGATGATCCCGCCTGCGTGTGCTTCGCCCAGTGACTTGGCCACCTGCTTGCCGATCTCGATGGTGGCCTCGGCCAGGATCTTCTTGGCCTTCCACAGGCGCTCATAGAGCGTCTCGCCGTCCAGAAACTCCGTCACCAGGTAAAGCATCCCCTCGTCGGTCTCGCCGTAGTCAAAGAGGGTGATGGTGTTGGGGTGTTTGAGCTTGCTGGTCAGCAGCGCTTCGCGCCGGAAGGCTTCGACAAAGTCGAAGTTTTCGATCTCGACGCGCTGGCGCCGGATGGTTTTAAGGGCGACGTGTCGGTTGACCCCCTCCTGAACGGCTCGATACACCACCCCGAAGCCGCCACGGCCAATTTCTTCGAGGATGACGTAGCGACCCGCCAGGCAATCGCCAGGTTGGAGGTCTTGTTCTACCGACATGGAGCGTTCCGCGCTGATCTTCGTGTTGGCCTGTGATTTAAGCACAGGTTGCCGGGATCGCAGGGGTAAATCGACTGACTGTCTGTACTCAGTCTAAGTGGGCCATGCCTGGTGCGCAATCTTCCTTGGGGGGAAATTTTTATGCGCTCTCCTCAAGCGGGATCTTTGCCGTGCTCCCACCAGCGGTTTGGGCGGTCCCCCCGGCGGTTGTAGAAGCGCACGTAGGCGTCGTCGATATCCCAGATCAAGTCGGCGGCGTGGCGCTCGACGATCGCAAAGGCGTTGTCCCCCTTGCCACCGGGGCGCTCGACGATGGCGTGGCGCCCATATTCCAGCCCAGCGGCCTCCTCGTCGGTCAGATCCATGTGGAAGATCTTGTGGTCGCGGGCCATGTAAAACCAGCGGTTGCGGTGGTTGCGGCTGCGGCGTTTGCGGGTGATGGCGTAGTGATCAACGACGTACCGCACGCGCAGATCGCGCTCCTTGAGCATGCGCTGATGGTTGCGTTCGGCCTCCAGCGCCTGATCACGTTCGCGCTGCTCGCGCAGCTTGGCCTCGTAAAGCTCCTGGCGCTTGGCCTCGGCCTCTTGTGGTGCTGCGGCTTTGCCCTTGCGCTTCTTTTGACGCTGCTGGTGCTCGGCGCGGCGACGCTGTTTTTTGTTGACCTTGCCAGCTTTCAGGAGCTTGTCTCGCAGGTTTTGCATGGTTCATCTCCTTGATACATAAAGCGCCTGAGCCACAGGCGGTGTGTCATCCAAAACAGTATGACGCCATTGACTGTGTGTGATCAACGGCGCGCTCTTGATCGGCGCTGGCGCTTCTTTGCCAGCGTCCTCTTGCGCTTTGGCGCTCCTGGCGTTTGGTGTGGTGTCCCAAACCTTACTCCAGGGCGCCAAATCTATAACGAACGCAGTCGTCTACACCATCCCGGGGGATGGCACCAGCGCTTTTTAGGGCAATGGGATGGACAAGGCGCAGCGCGCTTTGGAGGACTGGCTTGTCGAGCTACTGAAAGGAGACGCGCCGGGCGGTGATCTCAAGCTGGAAGTCCCAGCCGTCCAGTTGGCCATCTCGGTCGATGTCCAGATCCTGGGTTTCGGGGTCGAGGAAGGAGTCGAGCGTCTCCATCACCCCCTGGACTTCAATGTCGACTTCGGCGGCCAGTCGTAGGCATCGACCAGCAGGAGCACGCCATCGACCACAATGACCATGTCTTCGCCCGAGTCGGTGTCCGGGGAAACCTGCCCGCGCAGCGCCGTAATGGAGATGGGCACCGGGATGAAGAAGTCGTCGGTTTCGATCAGCAAAAAGAAAAACGGCTGCGGCAATTGCCTTGGGGTCGCCTCGACCAACTCAAAGAAGTAGTCCTCGCCGTCCTGTTCGATGGACTGGCCTTCAAGCGCCCGCAGCCTCAGCGGGCCTTCAAAGAACTCCAGGCCTTCGGCGTTGAAACCGCGCACAGGGCCTGTGTTGAGTTCAAATGGCAGGCCGTTTGCGCCTTGCTCAAGCACCATCGCCAGGCGGCTTTGGCCCGCTTCAAGCGCGCTGATGAGGAACGGGTCGAGTCGACGCGTGGCGCCGTTGGAGTTGAGCGGCGTGATGATCAACGACAGATAGACACCATCGGGATACTCCAACGCTCGCGGATCGTTTTCCAGTGGCCACGAGTCGTCTTCAACACACTCGCCCTGTGGGGCGCAGAGCAGCGGCTGGCGGCAGTCGGTGTCGACCAGACACTCTTCTCCAAGGGCGCCCAGGCCTCCAGCCGAGTCCACCGCGCTGCAGGCTGTGAGCCCCATGAGCGCGGCCATCAACACAACCAGGACACACAAGGCCGTTGCGGTGTCATCGGTTGGCCCCGATGTGCTCGCGCGCCCTTGACTCCTCCCTCTATGCTCCATTCATTTCCCTCAATCATCCCTCACGCCACAGGGCGCAGGTCCAATATGCGCTCGGCCATCTGAGCGATGGCCGGGTGCAGATCACCTGCTTGTGATACGCGCCGCAAATCCTGTCGGTGCAATAAGAGCAAAAATTTTAGCCCAAGCCCTGTTGGAGCGTACGGATTGCGCAGCAAAGCGTGGCGGATCTCATAGCGAACGACCCATCGATGGCTCAGTGCCACTTCCATCAATGCTTCAGGGATGTTGGGTCGGCGCGTGCAGATGCGCATGATGTCGGTTTGGCTGATTCTGGGGTTGCCGCACACGCGTCGCACCACCGCCGGGTCCAGGTCGACGAGCAAGCGCTCAAGGTTCTGGCGGTTGTTGCTGGCCGCCATCTGCTTGCGCTCTCCGAGGCTGACCTCACGGTCAAAGCGCGGCTGGACCAGGGCGCGGCGGTTGAGCAGGGTGCGCTTGGCGGGCAGCTCCAGCAGGATGTAGGCGACGTGTTGACAGCCCTCGGTCTGGGCGGCGGCCTGATAGAGATCGCGCACGACGTCATAAAACCGCTCGGCGTGCTCGTGTCGCCGCACGCTGGCCTCGATCAGGAGTGTCGCCAGCGCCAGGACCGCCACTGCGGTGGTCTCGTCCCCAGCCAAAGTGCGCCGGATCAAGTGGTCCAGCGCCACGATGGTGTCCTGCGGATCACTCTCAACCAGGATGGTGCTGAGCCGACCGGTGCGCATGGCCAACTCGGGCAGCGCAGGGATCCGCTTGAGGATCAAGTCCAGCAACGCCTCAGAGGAGGCAGTGTGCGGCGTGGCTGGGGGCATCTGCTGGGTGTCGCTCATCATCGTCACCGCTATGTCGAAAAGGGCAGGGCGCCAGGGTCACTCGACCAGCTCTGCGTCCTCGACCGAGGCGGCGCCACGGCGAGGCTTGCCGGCGTCAAGCGTGCGGCTGGATTTGCTCGAGCTGTCTGCGGGCGTGATGTCGATCTGATCATCGCCTTTGAGCGAGCGCTTGTAGTTGAGACGCATCTTGCCGACCGCTTCACCCAGCTGGGGCAGTTGGCCAACGCCAAAGACCAGCACGAGGATCACCAGAACCAGCAGAATTTCACCAATCGAACCCATATTGTGACCCATTCCATCCTGACACTTAAAACACTGTCACGATGACATCATAGATGGCGTGTGTGTAGACGGCAACCGCGAAGCCACGTACGTAGAAGAGACCTGCAAAGAGGATCCCGGCCAGGAAGCGGAACGAGAAGCTGTAGAGCGTGAAGTCATCGGCCATGCTGCCGACGTAGTGGATGGAGCTGAAGATGAAGCTTGTGACCAGCACAGCGCCAATGACTGTGGGCAGGGTTTTAAGCTTGGCGACCTTGGTCAGGGCCCACACCGAGCCGCCCAGGAGGATCAACCTGAAGACCAACTCTTCATAAAGCCCTGCGCCCAGCGAGAGGATAAAGTTGTCCCATGGTCCCATGGCTTGCCCGGCGGCCAGTGAGGGTTCAATGCCCAATTTGATCAACACCCCGCCGATGAGGCCGCCCAGGAGCATGCCGTAGAGGGTGCTCTCAAGCAGGACGCCGCCAAAGACCTTGGGGTTGAACTTCTCTTTGTGCCGCAGCGCCCAGGCGGTGCCCAGCATGGCGACCAGGATCACGCAGTTGAACAGGACGTAGTAGCCGGTGTGCCCGCCAAAGACCGTGAAGCGCAAAAACGAGGTGACGAAGTCCACGCCGTTTTGAACCCCGCCGGTGGTCAGCACCCCGATCTGGTAGATCACAAAGAGGGGCAGGACCATCAGGAGGCTGTTGAGGAGGTTGCGGCTGTCGCGCAGGTATCGCCGGATGGGTCCAGGCGGCGGCCCTTGCTCTTTGTCGGGCGCGTCGGTTTGCGCTGGGGCGTTGGCAAGGGCCTCGTCCAGGGCGCTGGGGTTGTCACCGGTGTTTGCGGGGGTCTGTGTCTCGACCATGGTTTTGTCCTCACGCTGCTTGCGCACGATGGCTGGCATCGGTGATAACACATCGCGGCGCAGATTTGTTCTTCTCCCCAAGATCTCGTCGCCAGATCCAACGCGTTCTTTGTGTCATTGATGGGCCAAACCTTGTTGAGTTGCCGCTCAAAGACGAGCCCGTCTTCAATCCAGACCACACACTCGACACACCCCAATACGCGGACATTAAAGAGGCAATCGCTGGCGTGGCGCCGCGCCATGGCCTGCGGGAGACCGACGATTATGGAGTCATCGCTGTGAGTGCACCTGTGACGACCAACCCCATCAGCAAACGCGCTCTGGAGCACCTGCGCGCGCTCTTGAAGTTTGAGACGGTCAACCCTCCGGGCAACGAGACCCCGGCGGCGCGTTGGGTCGAGCAGCGCTTGCTTGCCGCTGGCCTTGAGCCCGTCTTTTTGGAGCCCGCCGAGGGGCGCGGCAACGTGGTCTGCCGGATCGCGGGGGCGACCGATGAGCCGCCCTTGCTCTTGACCGGGCATCTGGACGTTGTGCCGGTGGATTTGGAGCACTGGGATGTGCCGCCCTTTGAGGCCCAGATCAAAAATGGCTACCTCTACGGGCGCGGCACGATCGACATGAAAAATCATGTGGCCTCGTGCCTGTCGATTGTGGAAGCGATCGCCCAGAGCGGTCAGACGCCAAGGCGCGACATCATCTTTGCGGCGGTGGCGGACGAAGAGGAGGGGTGCGCCTACGGCAGCCGCTATCTGGTCGAAGAGCACCCCGAGCTGGTGCGGGCCGGGTGGATGATCGGCGAGGTGGGCGGCCACTCCATGGACGTCAACGGGGTGCGTTACTACCCGGTCCAGATCGCCGAGAAGGGCACGGCGCTGATCCGCATGACGGCCAAGGGCGAGCCCGGCCACGGCTCGGCGCCGCACGGCCAGATGGCGATGACGCGTTTGGGTGAGGCGCTGGCCAAGCTTGGCAACAACCGCCTGCCGCAGCACAACACCCCAGTGGTGGAAGCCTTCATCCGCAAGCTGGCCGCCCATCAGCCGATGCCGCAGCGCGCGGTGATGCCCCTTTTGCTCAAGCCCGCCCTGGCCGAGGTCTTGCTCACCAAGCTCCTCAGCTCCAGTCAGGCGCGCTCGATGGGGGCGCTGCTCTCCAACACGGTCTCGGCGACGCTGCTCCAGGGCAGCGTGAAGTTCAACATCATCCCGGGCGAGGTCAGCGCGACGCTGGATGGGCGCACATTGCCGGGTCAGACGGGCCAGGACCTGGTGCGGGAGTTGCGGGAGTTGCTGGGCGATGATCTCTCGTTTGAAATCCTGGAGGAGTGCCCGTCGCTCTCACAGCCCAGGGCTGAGAGCCCGCTTTTTACGGCCATCTGTGACACTTTGAAGCGCCACGACCCAGCAGGGATCCCGCTGCCGACGCTCATCCCCGGTTTCACTGACGCCCAATACTTCTCTCGCCTTGGCGCCCGCTGCTACGGGTTCTCCCCCCACCGCTACCCGCGTGAGGACAACATCCGCTTTATGGACCTCTTCCACGGGCACAATGAGCGCATCCACGTCGATGGCTACCAGTGGGGCGTGCAGATGTTGACCGAGGTCATCGAGCGTTTCTGTGGGTTGAAGCTTCTGCCTTGAGGGCTCAGGTGTCTTCTTTGGGTTGGAAGGCGTAGACAAGTTCCAGGTTTGAGGCGTCGTGAGAGACGATGACGGGGATGTCGGGGTTGTTGGCCTCGAAGTCCTTGAGGCGAGCCCATCCGGATTTGAGCCAGTCGTAGCTGAAGGCCAGGGCGCGCTGCATGATGGCGCAGCGCTGGAGGCGGTATTCTCGGTTGGAGTAGGCGGAGTCTCCGGCCATGAGGATGGAGCGGTCATCGATGGGATCGTGGAGCAGGACACCGACGCTGCCCGCCGAGTGCCCCTTGAGATCGAGGAGCAAGACCTGCCCGTCACCCAGGAGATCGTGGTGCGCCGGAAAGCCGTGTTTGCTCTGGCCGCCGAGTTTTACGGTCTGGACGCGCCCCGAGGCCTCCAGGGCGTCGATGTGCATGTAACCGCTGGTCATGCCCTTGGAGCGCGCCGAGGCGTACTCGGATTCATTGACGACGACCTGGGCGTTGGGAAAATCGGTGAAGCCGCCGATGTGGTCCAGGTGGAGGTGCGTGGCCACGATGTGGGTGACGCGCGCGGGGTCTTTGCCCATCGCTTCGAGCTGTGCCACGGTGCTGGCAGGCCCGCCGCCGCTGCAGACCAGGACCTTGCGGTGAAAGAAAGAGAAGTGGTCGCCAGGGTTGGCCATCTCGTCGCGGGAGTAGGCGGCGTCGACCAGAATGATGTCGCCGTTGGAGCGCTCAAGCACAGCGACGGTGCTGGAGAAGCGGGCAGTGCCAAAGCCGCCGCCAGGGATCATCAGCCAGGCCGGTGAGGTCATGATGCCGGGGTTGATGAGGTTCAATGCCATGGGTGGGTCGCTCCTTTGCGGCGGTGTGGGTGATCGAGGGAGGGGTTGTGGAGTCTCATCAAAATGACTCGCCGTTCTTTTATAGAATGGCACGCCCCATTGCCCAAGCCCTGATGCTTTTTGTTGTGGGGTGCTGTCTTTGGTGTGCTTCAGGTCACCATGAGTGACTGTTGGATGGTGGGTGGGGTCGAAGGTGAGCCTGAGACCTGGTTTTCCAGGGTGAACCTTCTGAAGCGCTTGCCGCGCCTGAGACAAGCGCGCAAAAATAAAGGGCCGTTGCCAGGCGCGTTGGGTTGGTTGTCTGCGTCGCTGGCCGCGTCTGTTCTCTCCACATTCACCCCATCACGGAGTGCCCCCTCATGCCCGATTGGAAGGCTAGCCCCACCCTGACCGACCTGCAAAACTATGTCTCTCAAATGGAAGCCGAGCGTGGTTTTGAGCACCAGTCCGTTCAGGACAAGTGCCTCTTGCTGGGTGAGGAGACCGGCGAGCTTTTTAAAGCGGTGCGCAAGGCTCAGGGCATCGCCACTGACCCCGAATCCCACGTGGGAGAGGTTGGTGACGAGCTGGCCGATGTCCTCATCTATTTGTGCGCCATCGCCAACCGTTGTGGTGTGGACCTTGAAGAGGCGCTGCGCCTCAAAGAGGTCAAAAATCATGCTCGCCGTTGGTCATGAACCCCTCTTTGACACACCATAGAATGTTCTGAAGTGATGTTTTGGGTGTGTATTTGTGGTTTTGTGGGTTTAGTGGTTGTGTTTTGGGCAGGGTTTTTGAGCGCAAGGGTCTTGCCCACCGCTGAGGGCAGCCCCATTTCTGGGCGACGTCCTCGTTTGATGCGAGCTTCAACCTGCAAGAGGCACCACGATTCATGCTCACTTTGGGTTCTGTGACGCGTCCGCAGGCCGCGGGCTGGTTTCCGTTCCTGGCCGCCCGCTACCGAGGCCGACGCAAAGCCATCAAGACCTTCACCCACACCGACCCGGACTTTGTCTTCTGGGTATACCCTGACGGGCGCCTCTTTGATGCCAGAGACGCCCACCGCAAACATTATCCCAAGGGCTTTGCGCACATACTCGATGATGAACCCCACTACGGCGGATTCCTCAGGGGTAGGGTGGCGACCAACCTCGACGGGCAGCAGCTTGTGGTGGTGTATTGCTTGCCAGAAACCCTCTCGACCGATCTTGGGGGCATTGAGCAGTTGCTGACGGGGCTTGATGGGCTCCCCGTGCCGTTGGGTCTGGATGCGCTGGTGGTCAGCGACAACGCGGACATTTTTGGCACCTTGGACGATCTTGAGCGGCGTTTGTATGGGCGCTGACCCTTACAAAACCCTCAAGCGCAGATGGGGATGATGCATGTGGGCCTGTGCGACGTGCGGCGAGACGCTCAAAGAACTCCCGCTTTGTCACGGCATCTCCATGGATGACGTGGCCTGGGTTGCGCATCAGATTTTGCACGGCGGTGGGGGGAAGGAGACGGTTTAAAGCGACGCGCCATCGACCTCGATGATGGGAAGGCTCGACACATCCAGACCTTCCAAACAGCGCGCGTTGACGGTCCAGCCCTCAAAAGGGACTTTGCCCGCCGCGATCTCTGCGGGGGTCAGGGCGCTGGGCTTGCGAAACGGCAAAATCCCACACACCGGGCAGAAGTAGTCCTCGGCGGTGTGGGTGTGCCACCGGTAGAGCGAGAGCCCCTCCCATGGGGTCAAGAGCGTCATGTCCTCTTTGGCCACCCGAAAGTTCAACGCCCCGCGCTTGAAACACACCGAACAATTGCACTGGCGCACATGATCGATCCTCGCGCGGACCTCAAAGCGCACTCGTCCGCAATGACACGACCCCAAATACGTCTCCACGGCGCTGTCCTCAAAGCTCTTCGACGCGCTCCCACATGAACGCCTCAAGCCAGCCGTGATCGCCAGAAGCGTAAGAGGCCATCGCCTCTGCGGTCTCCTGGGCGGTGGCAAACCCCAGTGCCTTGTAATGTGATGAGAGGTTGACCATTTGGTGCTCCACCTCAAACCCGTCCAAAGTCCGGTAAACCTGCATGTACGTCCCGCGCCCCAACTCCAAAACCGCAAACGGGTTGGCGCCGCGCGCGTCGATTTGGGGGATGAGCTTGCGGATGTCCGAGGCGGTGGTGATGCGGTGGTAGTCCTGCGAGGGGCAGTCCAGGATCGGGTCGGCGTACTCGGCCTGCAAGTCGATCAAAATATGGCCCTCAACGCCGTCAGCGTCGCTGATGATGACCACAAAGGTGTTTTGAAACCCCTCTTCAAAGGCCCGCACGTGCACAAAGGTCCGATGGGCGTGTTGAAAGACCGCCGTCACGTCGTCCACGCCCAGTTCCCTGGGCTCCAGGCGCAGCGATGACCACACCCCGGCGGCGTAAGCCAACGCCCCCGATGTCGTGGACTCGTTCACGTCCAAGGCCTCGGTCGGATCCTGCATCAAGCTCAAATACTGGCGTTTATTCAGGTGCTTTGTCATCTCTTCTTAAACCCCTCCCGGGTTAAGCGTGTCCCCATCCATGGTCTTGTTGTAGTGTCTTGTGTGCCAATACCCAAACCCACAACGGTTTTATGCCCGGATGTGACCACAAGCGTGGGCAAAGAACGGTCTATGACTTGATTTGCGAATGGTGTTCGCATCATAATGTGCGGCGCTGGCGGCTCCAAGCATCAAGAGACACTTAATGAAGATGTCTGATCACTTCACCGTGCGTTCCTCTCCCCACAGACCTCAACATCGCAGCGAGCACCCACTGGCGTTGGTGTTGGCTGCTTTGCTGCTCTTTTGCCTTGGCGCTTGCGTTGGGGGCAGAACGACCGGCGCCGATGAACCCGCCGACGAGGATTGCGTGGTGGGGACGCTGGGCTGCTTGTGTCTGGCCAACAGCACCTGCTCTTTCCCCAGGTTGGTGTGCGTCAACGGCACCTGCACCATCGGCGAGGACGCCAACAACACCGCGCCTCCCAACAACGATCTCAACAACACGCCCAACAACGCCCCCAACAATGCGCCCAACAACATGGCCGACGCCAGCGACGGCGAAGACGAGCCCATGGAGCAGGTTGAGGACGTGCAGGACAACCTTGACGTGACGTTGGCCGATTTGGGCGGCGGACCCGAAGAAGACGTGGCCCCTCCTGAGGATGTGGAGGAGCCCGAGTGCACCGAAAACGCCCAGTGCGACGATGAAAACCCATGCACAGACGACGTCTGCCAGCAAGGCTCCTGCGCCAGCATCGACAACGACGCCGCGTGCGACGACGGGATCTTCTGCAACGGCCCCGACACGTGCGTCGCGGGGAGCTGCGATGGCCATGAAGGCGATCCATGCGCAGGAGAAGGGGTCTGCGACGAAGAAGCCGACCAGTGCCAGGGTTGTCTGGAGGACGCAGACTGTCCCGGACCCGACCCCGGGGGGTATGGAGAGTGCGGTGAGTTTGATTCGGAGTGTGATTCTCAGGGGTTGCAGTTTCGGACAGAGACGCACTACAGCTGCGTCGACAACGTCTGCGAAGCCTCGACCAGTGAGATCAGCCGCCAGTGCTCCCGCGAAGTGGAAGGGGAGCCTTGCGGCATGGCCCCTGGTCTGACCTGTCAGCAAGGGCTCTGCGTTGGAGGCGAGCAAGGGATAACCATCACCGCCTCAACCCGAGGCAACGCCACCCTGGAGGCTCGCCTGCGCCTGACCTGCGAACAAACTGGCGCCGAATGTTTGATCGAAGGCAACCGCCCCGCCGGTGAAACCAACTGCAGCATCACCTGCCCCGAAAACGGGCGCGTGGCCATCTGCTGCAGCAACGGCTCCGAACCCTGCGGGGGCGAATTCGCCCCTGCCAACGATGGCCGCGAACTCGAAGACCTCACCCTCGAAGGCTTCACCACCGACGACTGCCCCCCCACACCCACCAACAATGCCATCGAATGCACCGCCGACCTCAGCAACCTGCCTGCAACTATCCACTGCGACTTCACCGACTAAGTTTGTTGCGGCCCTGATGGCGTCATACACCACACGAGTCGCTCGCAATAGCGCTGCTATGGCTTCGCTCCCCGTGAGGCGTCT
>CAKZKQ010000616.1 GCA_937123825.1 uncultured Pseudomonadota bacterium | reverse complement strand
CGCATAGGATACCAGCCCAGTATCTCTTGTTAAATCACCCGGCTAGGATTGCTTATGTTTTGTCACTTTTTAAGTAAGTAATCTGAGTCCAAAAAAGCGACTACGCACGTAGACGTAGTTCAGGTGCATCTGTGCACGGGGGTTCGAAACCCCCCGTCTCCACGAGCACACAAAAACGACCCGAAAGGGTCTTTTTTGTTTTGTGCGAGTGAGAGACGGGGGGTTTCGAAAGGTGGAGGCCGCGCAGCTGACGTAGCGGAGTGGAGTCGTGGCCGAGCCAGGGTCGTGAGCGATATATTTTCAAGGAGTACTGGCGACTATGAAAATAATCGACTCCTGACCGATTCCCGGTAGTCGCCCAGCAGAAAATACACCCAAAAAAGACCTTAACAAAACAGAAGAAAGGCGCTTCAAAAGGCACCAACATATATCTCGATTTAACTGCCCTGCCAACACCAAAATGTCCGCACAAATACCACTTAAACACACTACAGGTTACACATGTGTCGTCACCAAACCTCACAAAGGCTTACAAACGGGTGACTATAATGGTTACATGCTTACATTCGATCCAGACAAAGAATGGAGACTCACCAGCGTTAGTTGCTACGATTTCTTAGAAAACGGCAAAGGCTGGGAAGTAAACCTAACCAAACCAGAAGAAGATTTAACAACACAAAAGCTGTACAAAAGAAGATGTTCCCCATAGATGCGAAACCTGGGGGGGCATTACCGTTGGGCTGGCGAGACGTTGCACCCGTCTCGCCAGCATGGTATCTCGGTTCATTCGGAAAGCCCTGCTGGCGAGACGGGTGAACTTAACCGTTATATTGTCATTGCTTCATCAATGGCCAAAGCTTACAACGAAAGACAAGGGGTCAAATGAGGTACGAGCATTGCGCACTAACTATAGCAACAACCTCGCTATGCCTTTGGGGTCCGATTGGCTGCAACTCAAGTCAAGGTTGCCAATCAGACAATGACTGCAAAGGGGACCGAATTTGTGTGGACCGTACATGCACATCGCCCAATTCAGTTGCAACTAAAAACGATGCAGTCGAACCCTCGGAGCAATCGCCCCTTCAAGACAGCAACGCCATCAATGGTATATTGCCAGAAGGTGTCGATACCTCAGGGTCGGTGATTCAGGTGTCTGAAGAGGAAGTCGAAGCCGCCTTCAAAACTTTCATTACAGACAGGAAGGAGTTGGATTGTTCCAAACCCAAAGTGGTATTAGCAGGCCTTGAAAGCATAAAGGCGATTCATATGGTTGAGTTCTCAGCCTTGCTGAGACAAGGTGGACAAGGTGGCCTGTTAGATTTCGACAACATAAAGCTCAGCCATAAGTCGAGAGATATCACAATGCCACTGAACTGCCCCTCGCCTCCACCATCAAGCGAACTTATCGCCAAAGTATTAGGCTCCTTTAAAGGACTTCTCAATGAAGATGGTATTGAAAAATACAAAAGGGGGTGCCTATACACCATAACCTACACAATGTGCGGCCAATCTGTTGTTGATTCACTCTGAGTGAAAATCACAAAGGAGCCTGAACCCTCGTTGCTACGGTACGGACTTGTCCGGCAGAAAGAATCTGTTGTGGCACAGACTTTGTTGGACCACGGCAACATCCAGTGGACACCACAGGGACTGGCTCGCCGCAGAACTCGCAACCGTTATGTTGCCTCTCAACCAACAGGGTCTTGCATTCAAGTGGCAGCGCCTTTAGGCTTTCAATCATCGACTCTTTCAATCATCAAGGTTCTAAAGTATGAATACTGCTGATGAATTAAAAAAGTTAAAAGAACTCCACACAGAGGGTGTGCTTACAGATGAGGAGTTCGAGAAGGCAAAAAAAGACGTTCTTGGTAATTTGTCTAAAGCGAATGAGCTGACGAAAAATAATTATCGCACTTCTGTGCCAGTAGAAATTAACACATGTGTGCAGTGCGGAACAAAAATGAAAGAACTCAAAAGGAACAGTCGAGCATCAATTATGTTCTTCGCCTTTTTTATTCCTCTAGGAGCGATTATTGCATTTGTATCATTTCTTACCGTGGATATAGGCTGCATGGTACTTGGTTTTGGGTTTTTTGGCCTTTGCTCGCTAATATCCGTTGCCATTACAGCATCAACTCAAGAGAAGATAAAGTCTTGCCCCAACTGCAAAAAGTGAAAATTTCGCAGGGCGGCATAGCATTTCATTGCTACGGGTTTGCCTCTACGTTTAAGGCCCACATATGTAGACTTTGTTGGGTGGCTGTCAGCATCCAACGGACGTAGCCGGTAGGCTCGCCGCAGAACCCGCAAACGTTGTCCTACCACTTATTTCAGAGGCCCACGTCGAGCTTGGGGTTGGACGCCTACCTTCTTCACATCGGGTTTGGGATTGAGACGATTGCGTTTGTGAGGGCGTGGGAGGGCTTAGAAGCTGCCTTGAAGGAAGAGTCCGGTGGCTTCGGGGCCGACCATGGGGGAGAGCTTCCATGAGGAGGTGGCCTTGTCGGCGTCCTCTTTGTTGGTGCTTGAGGGATTGGCCTCTTCACCGGAGACAAAGTAGTAGACGATCATGCCGGTGCCGACGGCGGCCATGAGACCGCTGACAGTGAAGGCGGCGATCTCAACGCCGCTGCTGAACTCGTCTTTTTCGGCCTGGACGACGCGGTTGTTGTAGTCTCGGATGAGGTCTTCGTCGCCGCTTGCGAGGACTGCGTCGCGCTCGTCTTCGAGGTCTTGTTTTTCGCTCAGGAGGCGTTGGTCTTCGATGGTGAGGTAGGTCAGCGCGCCGACGCCGACGACGGCCAGGGGGATGCCTGCGGCCAGCCAGACGGGGTTGCGCTCGGCGGGCGGGGGCGGGTCGGTCAGTGGCGGGTTTTCAGCGGCGAGCCGTTCTTTTTCTTCGCATTCGCTGATGATGTTTTGCACGGCGGCCTGGGCGTTTTGGTCGAGCTCTTCGGTGCTCAGCGCGTTCTTTGCCCAGATCTTGGCGTTGGTGCAGTCCTCCATCTGGACGTAGGTGAAGGCGATGTTGATGAGGTAGTTGGGGTGAGGACGCAGTTGGTTGGCCTTGGTGATCAAGGCGATGGCTTCCTCGTAGTTGCCTTCATCGTAGGCTTGCTTGGCGTTTTGTTCGAGCGCGTTGATTTGCGCATCGAGGTCCTCACCGCCGCCGTCGTTCTGCGCAGCGGCGGTGGCACACAGCAGTGTCATCCACAGCACGAGGGCAAACTTTAGCAAGGGCTTGAGGTGATCCATGGGCGAGTTCCTTCAGGAGGTTGTGGTCAGTAACCGGAATGTTCTCGCGAGTATTGTAGCGGGATCTTGGGCTGGCGTCACTGATTCCATAGGCCGGGGCTGCTGCCGCCGTTGTTGTCGCCTTTGTTGCCGCCATTGTTGATGAGGGCAGGGGGCTTTTTATTGCCGCCGTTGTTGGGTTTCTTGTTGCCGCCGTTGTTGGGTTTTTTGTTGTTGCCGCCGTTGTTGGGCGTGCTGTCCTGCTTGGGCGTGGGGTTGTTGTCACGCACAGGGGTGGTGTCTTTGGGTGTGGGGCGGCGATCGGCGGTGTTTTGTGAGTTGGCGCGCTTGGAGCGCATTTTGTGGCGGATCTTTTGTCCGTCGTTGATCTCGGCCCAGTCGATGACAACTTCGTGGCTGACGTATTTGCGCCGGTGGCGGTTGTTTTCGGGGCGCAGCTCGATGGTGGTTTGCGAGTCTGCGTCGGGGCGTTCGAGATCGAGCGGTGTTTTGCCCAGCAGGGTGGTGCCCTGGTAGACGGAGATGCCTGAGGGCTCGGAGATCAGCTCGGCGCGGGTGGCCAGTGTCAGCGCGGGTTCAAATTTGATGTCTTCCGCGGGGTCTTTGGCGGGTGCGCTGCCGGTGTCGACCTGGGCAACGGCGTTGCCAGCGTCGGGTTGGTCTTTGGCTGGCGCGTTGGTTTTGTCTGGGTCGGAGCCCTGTGCGGTTGGTCCGGAGCCTTGGCCTTCGGGCGGATCTTCGCCGTTGGTCAGGTAGTTGAAGCCCGCGATCCCCACGCCAATGCCAGCGACCAGCAAGAAGAGGATGATGATGGCGACGGTGAGCATCACCCGGTTGCGTCCCTGGGAACTCTCTGCGGGGTTGCCAGGGGGCGGGGGAAGCTCGCCGATATCGACGGGGGCAGTGGTCATGGAGGCGACGTTGTGCCGTGTGGGCTCGTCGTCCATGATGAGGTTGTTTTGCGGCGCGGGGAGGTTGATCTCGACCTGCACGCGGGTGGGGATGTGGTCCTCGTGGTCGAAGCCTCCGGCGCGGACGCTGTCGATGAGGGCCTGATCGATCCCCATGGCCTCGGTTTCTGCGTCCTCGAAGTAGCCGTCGTCGATGGTGGCTGGCTCATCGGCCATCAGCATCGGCATGGGGCCGCTGGCCACGGAGATGTCTCCGGTGCGCAGGACCTCAGCAAATTCGCGCGCGTTGGCAAAGCGCATGTGCGGCTTTTTGGCCATCGCGCGGTGGACGATCTCTTCAAGCGGTCCGTCCCGGTAGGGCCTGGGCAGGCGCGGCAGCGGGTCGGAGATGTGCTTGATGGCGATGTCCATGGGGCTGTTGCCCTCATAGGGGACTTTGCCCGAGAGCATCTGGAAGGCCAGACAACCCACCGCGTAGACATCCAGCGCGGGCTTGACGTCCTTCTCGCCGCTGGCCTGCTCGGGGGCCATGTACTCGGCGGTGCCAGCCACAAAGCCGGTGCGGGTCAGGCGCTGCTTGGCCTCGGGGTCCCAGTTGCCGTCGATGGCCTTGGCGATCCCGAAGTCGAGCACCTTCACCACCCGCTCATCGACGTGGCGGTTGCAGATGAAGATGTTTTCGGGCTTCAAATCGCGGTGGATGATGCCCTTGTGGTGTGCCTCTGAGAGGCTCCCAAGGATCTGCAGGAGGATCCCAAAGGCGTCTTTGCGCTTAAGCCGCCCGTGGCGTCGCAGGTACTCGTGGAGCGTCTCGCCCTCGAGGTACTCCATGACGATGTAGGGCAGCGCCTTGACGTTCTCGCCGGACTTATGCAGACCGCTGTCGTGGACTTTGACGGTGTTTGGGTGTGAGAGGCTGCCCGCCAGGTGGGCTTCGCGCCGAAACCGCTCGACGACGCCCTCGTGGCTCATGGCGTGGGGCAGGAGCATCTTGACGGCGACCAGGCGGTTGATGCCTTCCTGATTGGCTTGGAAGACCACACCAAACCCACCCCGACCGATCTCTTTGCTGAGACGGTACTTTCCTGCGATCAAATCGCCCAGGCTGGGGATGCGAATGATTTCGCTCATGGGTCACTTTAAAGGGCGCCGGTTGCGCGCCATCTTTCCGTCAAGAAGAAGACTTTTACGCAAGGAGGTGGTCGAACGAACATCTCCTCTAAGTCATGTCGTCTCACATTAGCATGACACAACCCAGATCACCAATCGAAGCCACCCTCCAACACCAATTAATAGGTTCGGAGCCTCTTCAGTCCAGCTTTAAAGACCTGTGGGTCGAATTGGCTCATACAGGGGCATTTGTGTCAACACGGCCACAGCGGCGTCGACCCGCGAGTCAGGGCTTTTTAGCGCCGATCGCAGCCGCTTGAGTGTGGCCCCTTCCAGGAGGGTGATTGTTGAGTCATTCAAGACCCTCTTCACCCCGATTCTGGCCTCAAAAGCCATCAAAAACAGGGGGCTTTTCTTCCTTCTTGGGGGGCTTGTCCGCCGGGGGTTCCTTGGTTGCTGTGGGCGCCTCTTTGACCACCGGTTTGGGCTCCTCCTTCACCACTGGTTTGGGCTCGGCTTTGGGCTCGACCTTGGGCTCCTCTTTGACCACTGGCTTGGGCTCTTCCTTGACCGGTTCAGGATCGGCCTGGGCCGCGGGCTGCTCTTTGGGCTCTGTGGCCTTGTCTTGTGTGCCCTTGGCTGGCTCCTGGGTGCCCTTGCGGGCCACGGCGCCCGCGCGCTTGTTGTTGCGCGCCGGTGGCCGCTTGTTCGCAGCCGGCTTGTCGTCGTCCCCTTGCGCTTTGGCTTCCGCCTGTCCTTCCCCTGCCACCGCCTCTTCTTTGGGCTCGGGCTGATCCTTGATCGCGGCGGGCTCCTCTTTGACTTCCGCAGGGTCCTGGGTCGGCGTCTTTTCGGCGGTCTCTTTGCCTTCAGCCGCAGTCCCTTCGGGCTTGGCTGGCGCTTTGGAGTCCTTGTTCACATCGGGCCCAGAGGGCACGCCCATGGCCGTCTGCGTGTTTTTGGCCTCCTGGACGCCCTTGTTGTCCATGGCTTTGAAGATCCCAAAGCCCACCACCCCCAACAAAACCGCCGCCACCAGGACCCCAATGGCGATCTTGGTGTTGTTGTTGGACGATGCGTTGGTGTTCAGCGGCGGCGGGGTGTTGATCCCCGACGGGGGCGGCGTAAGCTGGTGCCTTGAGGACGGCGGCGGCAGCGGCTTGCCGATCTGCGGCGCTCCCGGAGCCGGCGCGGTGTGGCCCGCCGGGACCTCCGCAGCAGGGCCCACCACCACACCTTCGGGCAGTGCGGGCAGTTGACCGCTGGTCAGCGCCTCCAACATCGCCCCCGCGTCTCCAAAGCGCACCTGCGGGTCTTTGTGCAGTGAGCGCTCCAGCACATTTCCAAAGTGGGTGCCTTTGATCGGTCCCGGCAGATCAGGGATCGGATCGTAGATGTGCCGGATGGCGATCTCTACTGGGGTCGAGCCCTGGTAGGGGAAGCGGCCCGTCAAGAGCTGGTACGCCATGCAACCCATCGCGTAGACGTCGATGGCCGGCGTAAACTCCGGGCTGCCCATGACCTGCTCGGGCGCCATGTACTCAGCCGTGCCCGTCACCAGCCCCGTCTGCGTCAGACGCTGTCGGTTCTCTTCGCCCCACTCGGCGGTGATCGCCATCGAGATGCCAAAGTCCAGGACTTTGAGCTTTTGCGGCTCGCCCGGAGGCCGGTGCAAAAAGACGTTGTCGGGCTTGATGTCCCGGTGAATGATCCCCTTGCGGTGCGCCTCGGCCAGACTGCCGAGCACCTCGGCGATGATCTCCTCCACCTCGTCCGGAGGCAACGGACCCCGGCGCATCAAATAATCCTGCAACGACTCGCCGTGGAGGTACTCCATGGCAATGTAGGGCAGCCCCACCGCGTCGACCTGATCGGGCTGATAGACCCCAAAGGCGTAGATCGTCACCGCGCTGGGGTGGGTGAGGCTGCTGGCCAGGCGCGCCTCGCGCTTGAAGCGCTCGACCACACCCTCCTGCTGCTCCTCAAGGGCCTTGGGCAAGAGCATCTTGACGGCCACCGTGCGCTCCACACCGGTCTGGATGGCCTCAAAGACCACACCATAGCCACCCCGGCCAAGCTCCTTGCCCAGGACAAACTGTCCCCCAATCACTTCTCCCTCTCCAGGGATGCGGATGATCTCTGCCATGCTTCCTCCAGGGGCCTCGCCGCGTCTGTTTCACTCACTTGGCGGCTGCGCGCTGGTCACGTCGTGGTCAGGTCCAAAGTTAAGGGCCACAGTGACACAGTGCCAGATCTTTGTCTCGCCTCAGCGCGTGCCAGGTGGGTTGAAAACGAACACCAACGGGTCTGACGACTGCAAAGTTGTGTGAAGCCGAGCGTGCGTTGAACAGGCACGTTTCGAACATCAGTGACAACATCGGGCCCTTCAGGTCGCCCGGTGGTGGGCCTACCTATGAAGTACGCACCCAGGTCCAAGGCGTTTCAACCCTCATCACAATACGAACATGTGCGCCAAACGGATCTACAATTGATTCATTGATCTGAAAGCGCAGCGCAATCGTCGTTTTCAGAGTTCGGCTCGTGGCATTGCAGACACAGCGCTTTGTCCTGGCCGTCGTTGTCCGCAGTGATGAGGGCCGCGTGGGCTCTGGCGGTGTTGAAATCATCGAGCTTCAACGAATGGCCCATGGCCCATGTCTGGTTCGGGCCTCGGGTCACCGAGAGGTCTTGGTTCTTGCCGAAGTCCTCGTCTCCTGCAAATTCAAAGAAATTCAGCGTCGTTGTGGGATTCTCTGTGTTGACCCGGGATTCGATGAGGTTGATGCGCTGGCTTCCTGCGGGTTGGAACACCAATACGGCTCGATCTTCCAAGCCCAACAGCGCCATGTCCTCCGCGCTGTTGATGGTCTGAGCATGTGTGGTGTTCGTGATCTCACCGCTTGGGTCGATGTGCCGGATGATCTGTCGGACTTCCTCGGTCGTTTGTGTGTAGGAGAGCGCAAAGTGGTTGCCTGTTCTGGTGATGAGCAGGTTGCGGCTCACATCAGACAGGCCCGTGTTGATGGTGTTTTGCACCGCACGTGAGTCGATGCTTTGTGTTGGGGCCGTGATCACCGCTTTGATGCTTGTGTCGGTGCCAGTTGCGCGCCAAACCCACACAACATCTTGTCCTGTGTAGGTCAGCCCAAACTGAACCGCCCGAACACCCAGAGCCTGTGCAGAACGCACCAACCCCAGATCCTGATCAGAGCGTTGAACATTGGTGCACAAATCACCGGGGGATGTCGGGCACGTGGCCAGCCAACCAAGGAGCGAGCGTCCTTGCTGACTGGAGTCCTGAGCCAGCGGGACCACAGAGAGGTATTTGATCTCGGATGCAAAGTGGATGATCTTGTGTGTGTTGTCAGGGTCTTGTGTGTTTAGATCGATCTCTTCGCCCTGGATGTTGTACCTGCGCAAAAAAATCTTTTGGACGTTTTCGGCGTCATTGGCGATCCAGGCGAGGCTGAAGCCATCGCCATCCCACACCAGCCGAGGTTCTCGCGGGGAATCGCCTCGGATGTCGACGATGTGGGGTCCGCTGATGGTGGTTTTTTCCAGGAGATTGAAGAACGCGATGCGCAACTGCGAGTCGCGGTGAGGGGATCGCGTGATGTTGGGAGTGTTGAGCCAGGCGATGGCCAGGACCGCGTCGTTGGGATCTTCGTTTTCGGGTTGTGAAATGGCGATGGCGGTAGAGATCTGGCTCAACCTCTCCGCTTCTTCTTCGTCGAAGGGCACTCTGATCAGCGCGTCTTCGGCGTTGACGCAACTCAAGTCATCGACGCGGCCGTCGCAGTTGTTGTCCTTGTCATCAAAGTCCAACTCGAAGTTGTCCAGGCCAATGAAGTTCGGGTCTACGACCGCATCGTAATCGCAGACCTCACCAAAGACTTCATCTGTTTCTATAACACAGGCCACGGGGGCTTCAGAACACACACCCATGCAGGGGGACGGATCGCTGGCGACGTAATCGTCGTCTTCGTCATCCACGACATTATCGCAGTCATTGTCCTTCCCGTCGCAGATCTCGGTTGGATCTTGGGTGGGCTGGCACTCGCATCCATCTGAATCGGGGGTGCCCAGATCTTCATCGGCGTCGATAAAACCCTCGCCGCATTGGACCATGCATGTGCCCTCCATGCAGTCCACTATGGTGCCCGGGAGATCTGGGCTGTCACAGTCTTCAACCGCCACGCACTCTGGGGGAGGGATGTCGTTGTTGTCGTCGTTGTTAGGGGTGTTGTTGGGCGCGTTGTTGGTGTCGTTATTGTTGTCGTTGTTGGGGTCGTTGTTGTCGTCGTTGTTGTCATCGTTGTTGGCTTCGATATCCAAGGCCAACTCGGTGACTTCCAGATCGTTGCTGCAGGCGGTCGATGCCAGCGCGACGAGCAACAAGAGAGCGGTGAGCAGGAGTGCGCGTGTTTGGGTATGGTGTGGTGTATTGGGCATGAAGGGTATGTCCCGGAGCGGTTTGGTCTGGGGGCGAGGGGCTGTCTGGCGTTTGGGTTTCATGGTGTGTGCTCACGAGCCCGGGTTTGTGGGTTGTCGTGCGGTGTGTGTTGAAAGCCTGGGGTGACAGCGGCCGCGCCAGTGGGTGCATCGTCTGGTGTTTGGTCAAGGGGTGGTGCATGATGCCGCTGGCATGAACGCAAACCCCTGAAACCAACGCTTTGTTAAGAGACTAGACGCACCGCATGAGTGACGCAAACAAACCTTTGGAGGCCTTTGGGCTGGCGCTGGCTGTGCTGGTGGCGTTGGCCTTCGCGCCCGCGCTGGGGGCGGGCTTTGTCTTTGACGATGTGCTCCTTCTGGTCAACACCGATTGTTACCACGGTCTGAGCCGAATCCCGGAGTTCTTCACCTCCCCCTACGACGCTTGCGACTACCGCCCGATGCGCTACGTGACCTACGCGGTGGACTACACCATTGCAGGCACCGCGCCGTGGATTTACCACCTGACCAACATCCTCTTTCACATCGGCTCGGTCTGGTTGGGGTGGCTCGTGTTGGGTCGCCTTGCCGGTTGGCGCAGCGCCGACCGAGCGCCGCAAATCACCCAGGCGGCGATGATCTTGGCGGCGGCGGCGCTGCTCTTCTACGGCTTGCACCCCGTCCAAGCAGACGCTGTGGTGCCTGCTGCTGGGCGCCGGGATGTGCAATCGACGTTTCTCTTCCTGGCGGCGTTGTGGGCGTGGCTCAAGCGCCGCGATGGCAGGGCGCCGGTGTGGATTGGGTTCAGCGTGGTGTTGTGGGGTCTGGCGCTCTTGACCAAAGAGATGGCAGTGACGCTGCCTGCGGTGATTCTGCTGGCCGAGGTGACTGCCCCAGGGCTCTCGGACGAGCCTCCCAGCGCCCGCTTGAAGGCGCTGATGCGTCGGACATGGCCCGTGTGGGTCTTGTTGGGGGCGGTGACGGTGGCGTTTGTCCTCTACCGGGGAGTCTTTGTCTCCCACTCCAATATGGCGGGGCGGTGGTGGGGCGGCTCTTTGGGTTCCAACATTCTCAACATCATCCTCATCCAAGGCCAATACGCGGCGATGATCCTTTGGCCCCAGACGTTGGTCGGGGATTACGCCCAGTACACGGTACCGCTGGCCGATGGGCTGACAGATGTGCGCGTATGGTGGGGCTTTGTGGTGATGGCGGCGGTGGCGGCTGCAGTGGTCTTGTCGGCGCTCGGGTCGCTGCGGCGGCCTACACCACATCGCCTGGGGTCGGGGCGGCCGTAAACTTCACAAGCATATCACAAACTCCAGGGTTTGGCGCCTCTGTCTCGTCAGGCACGATCACTCTGCCAACCCCCGGTTGGTATACGGTGACGTGCAGGATGGGCGCACGCACGACTGCAAGCAATGGGTACATCGATCTCAAGCTATACGATGTCACGGGCGCAGCAACGGTGATCAGCAATCGGGC
>CAKZKQ010000615.1 GCA_937123825.1 uncultured Pseudomonadota bacterium | reverse complement strand
GCCCATGTCCACCACGGCCACACCATTGTCATCGCCATCAATCGGGCGCTGGGTGCCAAAAATATCCACGGCCAGCGAAGAGCTGCCCGTGTCGATGGACGGGGAGCCACAACCCAGGGTGAAGTCGTTGTTCGCGGCGTCTACAAAACGCGGATCGGCGTCGATGTTGGTCCCTTCCCCACCATTGAAGTTGGAAAAGGTCGCATTGATGGGGCCAGAGACATTGGCTCCATTTGAAAGATTGATGTTGCCCTGGATGATTGAGTTTTCAACCGTGACCGTCCCATCTCGATTGGCCAACCCTCCACCATGGATGCCGCGACTGAAGCGCACGATCGAGTTGGCGGTGATCGTGGCATGGCGCAATGTCACCGAACCGGCCTCCACATAAACCCCGCCGCTTTGATCGATGTCGATCCCCGAGCCTCTGTTGGTTGAATTGCCGTACACCAGGAGATTTTCAAAGAGTGCATTGCCACCTCTGATGTAGACGCCCGCGCCGTGAAAGTTATCAATCCCCGAACTCTGAGATGAGGCGTTGCCGTGAATGATGACACCCTCAAAAACCGGAGAGCCCCCATCGACGTAGATTCCAGGAGCATGCCTGATCCTGACCCCAGCGCCGTTGTTCGTGGCGTTGTCGGTAATGACACAAGCGCGCACTCTGAGATCGCTGTTGACCCGCAGTCCACCCACCATCACCGCATCAGAGCGCCCATCCAAACGGGCGCCTCGAATGGTAAACCCCTGCAAAAGGGCCGATGAAGGCTCCAATGAGTTGGCCCTCACCACGGTGCCTCCGCCCGCCGCATCAATGGTGGTCACATCCGCCCCACCAACACCCACAACTTCAATGTTCTTACCATCGAAGCTGATCCTTTCCGTGTAGGTCCCCGGTAAGACTTCCACACGATCGCCATCAACCGCCGCGTTAATCGCCTCCTGAATAGAGAGATGGTCATCTGGCACAACCAAAGTCGCGGCCCACGAAGGCGCAGACCAACACAACGCAAACCCCAAAATGACAAACGTCCGAAATCCCAGCCTCACCATAAAATCCTGCCTCAGCAGCGGAACCGATAAACCCAAACGTGTGGCGGCCCCATAGAAAAGCGCACACAAAGGCACCCAGAATCACATCGTGAAACCACACGATGCATTGCCTGGATGGTGTGTGTCATAAGCTCTCAAGAACATTCACAACATTAGCGATGCATCCATCGAGCGTCAAATCCGCCTGCTCACACAAAATGTCTGGATGCCCTCCACACCGGGATTGACTGCAGTCAAACAAAATCCGACCAAAGAACAGATGTGAGACAACAAAGATGGTTTCAAATCACGGGCGGTGGCCGAGCACGTTGGGGACGCACTGTTTGGCCACGATGCAGGGGGAGGTTGCCAGGACGAGCATATGGATAAGGACGGGAGAAAGCGTGCCTTAGACCGCAGTGTCTTCAAGACACGCGCCAACAGGGACGTTTGCAAACACGTGCTGAAGCGGCACACCAAGACACCACTTCACACCACACCGTTTGGCACGGCCCAGTGCCATACGATCACGCATTGACAGGCGCACCACTCACAAACCCGGACGCCTCACGCGCAGACCGCTCATGCAGCCGCCCGCCCCACCTCAAAAAGCGCCGAAGCCCCGGCATCAGAGCCCTCAAACGCACGCCCGCGCGACGCCAAACGGTTGGCCATCAACTGACTCAAGCGCTCATACACCAAAAAGGCATCCTCAGGGGCCTGACGCATCAACCGACGCAAAAACCGACTGCGCAACACAAACAACCGACACCCTCGCTGTGCCACCACATCCGCAACTCGCCGACCATCACTGCTAAACATCGCCACTTCGCCAAAAAGCGACCCCTGCCCCATCGACGCCACGCTCGCCCCATCCTTGTACGCCGTCAACTCGCCCGACAAGACCACATAAATGTCCCTGTCCACCACCCCTGCCCGCGTCAACTGCTGGCCTGCCTCCACGTTGAGGATCAACCCGTGGCGACCAATCCACTCCACAATCCGCCCCGGCAAACCATGGAGCCCCTCGGCGCCCTCATCATCCACCAACGCCCGCAGCTCGCTCTGAATCAACGCCTGATCCGCCACCACCGTGTCGTCGGTCTCAAAAAGCGGCTGGTAATGGTCCAAATTGACGGTCGGCAGCAAACCCCGGCGGATCAACTCCGGCCCCACCTGCAACCACGGACTGCCCACAGCCCGGTAGTGGTCCAGATCGTTGGTGATCGCCATCATCGGCACCGTAATACCATGGTAGGTGCACACCAAACGGGCCCCATAAGGGCGCAAACCAAAGCGCTTCCAGTGGTGAATCAAACCAGGCGCACAGTCGGCCAACGCCACCTCCACACCATACTCCGACACCGAGTGAAAAACCGCCTGAGCCGACAGCGCGATCGCCACCAACGTCCCCCTCGACGTGGGCCGAACCACAAAGCGATGGATGTCGCACACGCGCCGCTCATCGATCCCCTCCACCCGGTCCAGCGAGTAATACTCCACCTCCTGCTGAGGAATCTCCCCCGGCATCCACACCCGCAAGCGCAGCGCCGCCACAATCCCCTCACGGTCGGTCACATAACAATGGATGGCGCTGGGATGGTCGTCCTCATCGGTCCAAATCCGCCGCCGCTCATGATCGGCAAACGGCACCGCCCGGTTCTGCTCCTCGATCATCGTCCGATACCAGAACCTGGCCACGGCGTCTTTCTCAGCCTGCGTCCGCACGATCTGGATCGGGTACTTGCGCTTAAGCCAGTGCATGAAAACCTCACTCTGACTCGTGCGCTGACGCAGGGTATCCAGGGTCGTTTGAATCGTCTTGCGGAACATATCGGCCTCTCTCCAAAAACTGATGCAGGGACAAACGCCCCTTGGGTCTTGCGTCGACCGCCCGCATCAGAACTTTGCAAAGCACGTTCCAGCTTTTTCTCCCGACCCAAGCCTCAAAACCACCCCAAGAACCCACGGCGTTGTTCAAAAAGCTGTGGCCCACACAAGACGCTGTGTGAAACGCACTGCGTGACCAAACAGCGTTTCACACAGCGCGCCGCACCCTCACCACGGGCTCACCCGCACCAGAACTGGCCTCGCGGTGCTCTTTAAACACGCGCTGGTAGCGGTAACGGGCGTAGCGAAAGAGGATTCGATTCATCAGCCGCGTCCGCAGCTTCGTCTGGGGCTCAAAAGGATACGGGAACGGCGCCTGCCCTCGGCCCAGCATCTGACAATAGCGCTCCCACTCGCGGCGGTTCTCCTCGACAAAATCGCGCTCGCTGCCACGCTTTTGACACCGCTCGGTCTTGGCCGCCAGATGGTAGAGGATGATGTCCTTGATCTCGGGCTCAGCGCCGTGCAGCAGGCGAATGAGCGCCTTGTGATCCCCACCCGAAAACTCGGCGGCGCTGCGCACCGAGGGCAACCGGGGGGCGATGGCCTCAAACTTCTGCGGGCGATCCAGATAGTAGAGGAAGATGTCCGCAAAGAGGCTGGTGATCGTCAGGTGACTGGCCAGCGGAATCCCCTCAGCCACGGAAAACCCACCATGACGGGGCTCAAAGTTGAACGCCAGCGTATTGCTGCGGTTGACGAAGACCCCGTTGAGCTCAAAATCACCCAAGATCCCCTTCATCCGCCGATGCGTCTCATGCCGGTCAAAACCAACGCACTTGACCACCACGTCGGCCTCCAGCTCTTTGCCAGACTGCAACCGCACCGACCCCGGCCCCATCGACGCCAACTGGTCTTTGACAACCTCCAGACGGCCGTACTTGAGCGCAATAAAATACACGTCCGAGATCGGCGGGATGACCTGCTGAGCGTGGGTGGTGCCGTTTTGGAACTTCTCGATCAACTCCGGGCGCCCCACCAAACCGTAGGTGTCCCTGAGCAGGTTCGTGATCTGGTCGCCCTTCCAGTTCAGGTGGCTGGTCACCTGGTAGCTCATAAACTGCGGCACGACCACATTGTAGCTGCGCGCCACGATCGTCACGTGCTCGGCGCCCTGCTCAAGGGCAGTGCGAGCGTTTTCAATCGCGTACGACCCCATCCCCACCACCACCACGCGCTTGCCCGCATAGGCCTGCGGCGGCAGATCATCGCCGATCCCCTGCACCACAGGACCGCCAAAAGTCTCTTCACCCTCAATCGTCAGCGTATTGGCCTTGTAGAGCGTGCCTGGCAGCACCGCCACCGCATCAAAACGCTCTTCGCGCTCCTGCCCGTCCTGGCGGACCGTCACCACATAGCCCTGGCCCGCTTCGCGGGCGCGGATCGAGCGCACCTCAGTCCCAAAACACACGCGCCCTTCCAAGCGGTGCTTCTTAAAGAAGTGCTGGGCCTGGGCCAGCATGGCGTCGCGGGGTGTGAAGTGGATGGGCGGCTCAAAGGCCTCGTCGGGCTCGGTCTCAAAGCGGTAATCGTGCTCAACCATCTGCACCCGGCTGGTGCTGTTGGCGATCGTCTCCCACACGCCCCCGATTGTACTGCGCTTCTCAAACACACGCACATCGTGACCCTGCTTCAGCGCACGCGCCGCCCAGATCAACCCGGAAAACCCACAACCCACAATGGCAATCTTCTGTCCCATGACCTCGCACCTCCTGCGAATCCTCTGTCCGCAGTGATGCTTAGCAAGGGCCATGCCTCCTTTGATGCTTGACACACTTCTCCCAGAACCCCTAGTTAACCAAGCAGGCATGGTCAAACACAGTTTTCCTAATTCACGGATGCTTTCACAGACCAGATGCCCGGGCATTGTTGAAGGCTGCCATTGCAGCGTTGTCGTGGGGAAATGGCCATGCGTAGCTCAATTGGAGTGTTGTTGCTCTCTGTCTTGCTTGCCGTCTGCGGTTGTTCAACCGAAGGCAGCAGCACGGGGGACACAGCCCCCAACAACACCGCAAACAACAACGTCGATGATGACACCGCCGATGCTGGCGACGATGTCATGGACAATACGGACGTGGAAGTCGAAGACGAGCAGACCCGCGACGCGGACGAGCCAGACCTGCCCATGGAGCCCGACACCGACGAACCAGACCTCCCCGAGGTCGTCGACAGCGACGGCGACGGTGTCCCCGACAATGAAGACGCCTTCCCAGATGACCCTGCCGAGCAACTCGACAGCGACGGCGATGGGGTCGGCGACAACGCCGACGCCTTCCCTCAAGACGCCACGGAGCAGCTTGACAGCGATGAGGACGGGGTTGGGGACAACGCCGATGACTTCCCCCTGGATCCCGACGAGGTCCGCGACGCGGACAACGACGGGGTTGGAGACAACGCCGATGCCTTCCCCTTTGATCCCACCGAGCAACTCGACAGCGACGGCGATGGGGTCGGTGACAACGCCGATGTCTTTCCACAAGACCCCCAGGAAGCCTACGACACGGACGAGGACGGGGTTGGGGACAACGCTGACCTCGACGATGACGGTGACGGCATCGAGGATCTTGAAGAGCTGGCCTTTGGCGAGGATTGCCTGCGCAGCAACCCGCTGAGCGCTGATACGGATGGTGACGAGATCGCCGATGGGCTTGATCCCTATCCGCGCGACCCCTTCCCTGAATTCCTCTTGCGGCCCAACACCGCTGGCACCATCGACCTCTTTTTGAGCAACCGCGACGGCACCTTTGATGACCCGGTGCAGATTGGCGATGTCCTCATGGAAGGCGACCGCCAGCTCACCTACGGCGGCTTTTCAATCGGCGACTTCAATGACGATGGCAAGATGGACTTTGTCGCCCACTCTTCGCCCGTGGTCGAGGGACAACTCACGCGGCGCTTCTACTTCTTTGTACGCGATGAGAAGGCCGATGAGTTTGATCAGATCTACATCGGCGACACCGACGAGTTGATCGCCGGGATCCTGACCGACGCCGACGCCAACGGCACCTTCGACATCATCACCTTCAAAGCGCCCCGCGACGGTTTCATCGCCTCGGGCCAGTTCCAGGTCTACTTGAACAACTACAGCCTTGGCACCAACTGCGTTTATGGGCAGACACCCGCCGATGGGTGCTTCTTTGTTCAACAACCGGCCTTGGATGTCACCGGGACCGTTGGCGGGCAGTGGATCGCACGGCGAGCACGCCAGGCCGTCAACCTCAACCCACTCGACGATGATTACCCTGACTTGACGCTGGTCACCTACGCCTCGGGCGGCAACGCCGTCAGTCAGGTCTACACGCTCTACGGCAACGGGGATGGCACCTTTGAGCCCCCTTCGCTCAACTTCTCGCACAACCGCAACGGCAACCAGGCCCCAGCCAACACCGTCATGTTCGCCGACTTCAACAACGACGACGTCGGCGACGTCATGCTGGGCTTTGATGACGATGGCCGCCCTGGCGAAGCCTGGACCTACTTTGGGGATGGACAAGGGGGTTTTGTGACCACCCCGGTCACTGCAGTGGACATCAACCCCAACGACGCCCGCGAGCAACGCGGCACCGAGGAGTTGGGCCGCGAGAGTTCGGGACGCACCTTCGATTTTGACTTTGATGGCAACATGGATCTGGTCGTCGGCGTGCACCACACCAACTACGCCGACCCTTTCCAAACGCGCCTCTACCTTGGCAACGGCGATGGCACCTTCGGCCCTGAGTTCACTGTCATCGGCGAGGTCTCGCGCTTTGCAGGTGCGTTTGAGCTTCCTCAGCGTCTGTGTTCAACGTTTGAGTTGCGGCGAAACAACCAGGAGTGACCCTCCACCCACAACTCCAGCACGCCACCAACCCTGAACAACGCGAAAAAGAGAAATACCGGGCTCCACCCACGGGTTACATCGCGACCGACTGATCAGCGCACTGCCATCACTCGGTGGTTCAATCCACACCCAGTGTTCCACCCACGACACCGTGGGCAATGGGACGCAAGGAGCCACCATGTTGCACCCGCTCTTCGTCCGTCCTCAGTACGGCCAGGCGTGTTTCTCTGACATCCCCCACACCATCGAGCGCCTGCTCACAGGCAAAGGCCGCGCCGGCCTCCGCCCCGACCTCCTTGGCCCCCTTCACAGGCCCTTCAAAAACGTCGTCTGCCTCTTCATCGACGCCCTGGGATGGCGCTTCATCGCCTCGCGCCTCACTCAACACCCCTTCCTGGAGACCATCGTTCGCCGGGGTGTCGCCACAAAGCTCACCTCGCAGTTCCCCTCCACCACCGCCGTCCACATGACCGCCTTTCACACCGGGCTGACCCCGGCCCGCAGCGGCATCTTTGAATGGCGCTACCATGAGCCTGCGCTGGGCGAAATGATCTGCCCACTGCCGTTTTCATTGTCTGGTGACCGCACGCGGGGGACTTTGGCGGCCCTGGGGATCGATCCGGCGAGCCTCTATCCGCCCGCCACCTTCTACCAGCGCCTTGCCTGCGCTGGCGTCCAATCCACCGCCTTCATCCCTGAGGGCTACTGGGACTCTCCATTCTCCAAACACATGACCCAAGGCGCCACCCGGCGCCCCGTCAAGACGCTCGCCGAGGGCCTCACCAACGCCGTCCTTCAGCTTCAGGCGACCGCGCTGCCCCAGTACATCAACCTCTACCACCCCGACATCGACACCCTCTGCCACCGCTATGGGCCCAACGCCCCCCAGGTCGCCGCGCAGATCGACGTCGTGCTCAGCACTCTGGAGCGCTGCCTGCTCGATCCCAACCTCCCAAAAGACGACACCCTCTTGCTCATCACCGCCGACCACGGCCAGGTCGAAGTCAGCCCAGAGCGGACCTTCTACCTCAACCTCGATCCGCGCCTCTTGGCGCTGCCAGAGATGCTCCAGACCACCCCAGATGGCCGCCCATTGGTCCCCGGCGGCTCTCCAAGGGATCTCTTCCTCTACGTCAAACCCGCGCGGCTGGACGACGCGGCGGCGCTGCTGACCCCTGTGCTTAAAGGCATCGCCGACGTCATCAAGGTCCAGGATCTGGTGGAGGAAGGCTTTTTTGGCGACACGCAGGTCTGCGACGCTTTCCGCGCCAGGATCGCCAACCTGGTCATCCTGCCCTACAAGCACGAAGCGGTCTGGTGGTACGAAGAGGGCCGCTTTGCCAACACCTTCTACGGCCACCACGGCGGCCTGACCGCCGACGAGATGGAGATCCCCCTGCTGGCCTGCCCTCTCTGACCCGCTCCCAACCCTCCACGGCCCCTCTCAACCCCCAAACGCCCTTTGACCACGCAGCCACGACCACAAAAGGCTCGACTCCCAGGCTTTTGCCGGGTTAAGAGGCGCTGTAAGGAGGCGCGAACCTCCCCAAAACCACAAGAGCAAACCCCATGGGCTCCCCTTCTCCACCCTCTCCTTTGACAAGAGCGCGCGTCATGGCGCTGGCGTTCCCCGTGATGCTGGCCCAGGCCGCCACAGCCTCTACCGGCGTGGTCGACACCACCCTGATGGGCGTCTACGGAACCCGAGACGAGCTGGGCTCGGTGGGCATTGCCGCCGTGGCGGTCAACTTCCTCTACTGGGCCTTTGGCTTCCTGCGCATGTCCACCACAGGCCTGACCGCACAAGCCCAGGGCGCGCAGGACGACGCCGAGGTTCGCTCCACACTGACGCGCTCCATGCTGCTGGGCGCGGTCCTGGGCACCGTCCTCTTACTCCTCTCACCACTGCTCTCACAGGTCGTCTTCACCCCCTTTGACACCACAGACGCCGTCAAAGACCTGGCGCAAGGTTACTGGAGTGCGCGCATCTGGGGCGCCCCCGCCGTTTTGATGGGCTACGGCATCACGGGCTGGCTCCTTGGCACCGGGCGCACCCGGCAGCTCCTGGCGATGCAGGTGGTCATGAACGGCCTCAACGCCGCCCTGGACATCTGGTTTGTCCGTGGCCTGGACCTTGGCCCCGCAGGACTCGGCGCAGGCACCGCCATCGCCGAGTGGGTCGCGCTCTTCTTTGGGCTCTTCCTGGTCCGCCAGCACGTGGTCACGGGCGGACTCTTTGACCGCCAAAAACTGGCGGCCGTCTTCGGCGCCAACCGCGACATCCTCATCCGCACGCTCGCCCTGCTCTTCTCCTTCGCCTGGTTCACCAACTCCGGGGCGCGCCTTGGCACCGCGACCCTGGCGGGCAACGAAGTCCTGCTGCAGTTCGTCAGCGTCTCAGCCTTTGTCTTGGACGGATTTGCCTTTGTGGCAGAGAAAGAAATCGGAGAGGCTTACGGCGCCCGAAACCGCGCCCGCGTCGTCCGCGCCATGCGCCTGACCTCGGAGTTGGCGCTCTTTTTCGCGCTCATCATCAGCGCGCTCTACTTTGCCAGCGGCGCGTGGCTGATCGAAACCTTCGTCCAGGACGAGCAAGCGCGCCGGGTGGCGCTCCAATACCTGCCCTTTTGCGCCATCATCCCCGTGGGGGGCCTGCCCTGCTGGCAACTCGACGGCTTCTTCCTGGGCGCGACCCAGGGCCGGGCGCTGCGCAACGCCGCCGTCATCACCACCATCGCCTACTTGCTCACCGATCTGGCGCTGCGACAGCACTTCGCCAACACCGGCGTCTGGTCCGCCCTCCTGCTCCTCTACCTCTACCGCGCGCTGGCGCTGGGCTATTACCTGCCTGCCCTCCTGCGCCAAACCAACACCCCCACTCCAACCGCGCAAACCCCACAACGTAAAAACGAACACCAGGGTTGAGCTTGTCGATGAAGCATCAAAGACAATTGAGCGCCTCGACCTCGCCCTGCACCTTGACCTGATAACCGTCCATCTCAAAGGCGGCGTCCACAGTCAGCGTGACGGGCTCCTGGCCTGCCTCCAAGGGACCCGCAGCGGTGACCTTGATCTCTTCCGTTGAGCGCTTGGCGTTGTTCTGGGTCGCGAACACATCACCGCCCATATAAACCGGCAACTTGGTGTCGTCTTTGGCCGGTGTGATGCCAAACTGCAGCGACAAGTCGCTTTTGTCAGCGCCATCTTCACAACTTGCGGCGCCGCTGCTGAGGTGGAGTTGGGTGGTGCCCATGCTCTGCTTAAGCCGCGCCCCTTGAATGACAAAGGAAGCGCCGCTGACAGTCACTTGCAGTTTATTCTGCAAACGGGCCTCATGCTTGGACTTCCAAGCCCCACACATGGGGGCGTTTCCCTCTCCCTGAAGCTTGATCTTCATCTCAGGCCGCTTGCGAAACTCGTTGGCCTCAAAGAGCACTTCCTCACCCAACGCAAAGCTGACCACGCCCTTTTCGTCGGGCTCACCAAGCTTAAGCCCCCCACCAGGCTTGGCCGAGTGACGCACACCATGGATCACATGCTTCACCTCTTGAGTGAAGGTCCCGTCGCGCTGCAAGAACGATTGAAAATTCACCGTGACATAAATCTCATCGTCATCGTTGGCCCAACCCCAAGGCTCGAACCGCGAACAAGGCAGGGGCTTGGAAGAGATCTCCAAGGTGCGCGCGCTGCTGCCCTGGCTGTGCGCTGCCACGCCGCGAACCACCACAGGCTCCCCATCGATCTCCATCACGATGTCCTTGTAGGGGTTGGTGTCGACAGGTTCTTCGGGGGTGACCTCCTGGGTCACAGGCTTGTCATCAGACTTTTGGGCCGGGGTGCTCTTGCAAGCGGTCAGGCCTGCGGCCAGGGTCAAGGAGAGCAACAAGATTTTGCGAAGCATTGTCTTCCTTTTTAAATCATGGGTATGGGTGCGCAGAACCGCACTTTTTATAAATGGACGCATTGTGCGCCCTATTGTTGCGCCCTCGTCCACTTAAGAAGCATGTGGGCTTGGACTCCAAGAACGAGACACGGCGCTGAGAGCGTTTACTCTCAGCGCCGTGGTACCTCTTGAGGTCCTGATTTTTGCCAGAACGGCATGGCCTGCACAAGCCGTTTAAAGCATCACCACTGGCTACCCGCGAGACCGAAGGCGACGTAGGAAATGCCGTTGAAATCATCGGTGCGAACGTTCCCGTCTTTGTTGGTGATGCGGGGGGTAAATCGGGTCCTGTTGACGCTGGAGGCGTGACTGACCCTGGTTGTAGAACTGGAAGGATCAATGGCTGTGACGGTGACGGTCACGCTGTCGTTGCCGAAATTTTTGAGGTAGTTGACGACCGTTCCAGACTGGGTCCTGCTGAGCCTTCCCCAGCAATACTGGGTCGTGGCGATGCGCATGCATCCTTGGGTGTTGTTGCTGTTGAAGACGACGTCCTGGATGTTGAGCTGTCCGCTGACGGTGAGGGTGTCGTTGATGACGACATCGGAGTTGGTGTCTCGGATGCTGCCGGTGATGTCGAGGTTGTCGTTGATGGTCAGGTTGCCATCGGGATCCTGGATGTCGCCGGTGATGTCGAGGTTGTCGTTGATGGTCACATCAGAGTTGGTGTCGGCGATGTTGCCAGTCAGCCTGAGGTTGTTGGTGGTGAAGTTGCCGTTCATGATCAGCGACGTGTTGAGCGTCGAGCCGCCCTCGGCAAGGTCGAGCAAGACGGTGCCGCCGTTCTCGTAGAAGCGGTACTTGGCGTTGTTGCTGACATTGAAGAACATGGTGCTGTCTTGGATGCCCATGCCGTAGGTGCTCTGGGGTGTGTCGCCGGTGAAGAGGCGCAGTCGCAAATCGTTGTATTCATCCACAACGTCGGACTCGGCAACATTGTTGCTGACCCTCAGATTGCCGAACACGACCAGATCGTCGTCCACGGCCACAGCGCCGCCAATGTCGGAGATGGCGCCATCGAGCACGAGGTCACCCTGGGCAATGACGCTGCCCGAGACGTTGACGTTGCCGTCGACCTTGAGGTCTGAGGCCTCGGCGGCCCAGTAGGCAAAGGGCACCGGGTGGATGCGCTGCTGGCCGCGCAGAGCGGTGTATTCGCCTTCGCTCTCGGCCTCGCGCACGGCCACTTGAATGAAGACCGCTTCGGCGTCAAAGACGCATGTGGGCACGTCGCCCGCGACCGCCCCGATGTTGGCGTTGAAGCGGCCTGCGTAGACCTGGACGCCGTCGTGCTCTTCCTCGAAGTTGCAGTCCACCCCATCGGTCACGGTGAATCGCAGGTCCACATCCCCGTTGAAGGCGGCGCCATCGAACTCCAGATAACCGTTGTACGGAAACATCCGGGGACCGGCGTCCAGCTCAGAGTCTTCGGCGATGGCCCCAAAGGCCAGCGCCAGGATCCCTCCGAACATCACACCCGCGGTCGCGATCGCCGATTTATTGTTGAACATGGTCAGCTCCTTTGTGGGTCTATTATTCATTCGAACAACCCCAACAACTGCCATTTTGATGCCAACGCACTGAGCATCAAGCCAACCAAACGGCCTCGGGAGCTGCATTACCGAATGGTTTCAGCCCTTTAGCCAACACAGAAATTATTCGATCGAATAAAAAACCTTCATTCCATCCATGATCGTCTTGCGCAGTACCTCAAGGTTGGCCTCTTTGATGTCGTTTTCGACAGCGTTTTGGTCAGGCCATCTCTGATTCAGACAGCGTTTCAGACAGCAGAGCCAGACTGTGGGGCGAGTTTCCGGTTGAGGCATGGCGAAGCGAGTTGTTCACCATGAGCTGCGCTCGACGCATCAGTCGCGCATGACGAGGGCACAGAAGGCCTCTGCGTGGGCCTGGATAACGGCCTCGTGCGTGGGGTCGACGCCCGTGAGGTAACGGCACTCCGGCGCAGAGCTGAAAATCAGCGAGGCCCCGCCCACAAAGATGTAGAAGTAGTGCACGGGCGCGCCGGGCGGGAGGATGCCCGCGCTCTGCCCTTCGAGGATGAAAGGGATGTAGATCTGGTAGATGGGCTTGATGAACTCGTCGACCAGCCAGGTCATCCGCTCCATGTCGGCTGTGCCTTCACGCACCATCAACCGCATCTGTTCGGGGTGGTGCGCGGCGTGGCGAACAAAGGCTTGGATAAGGTGCTTGTAGCGCGCGCGGGTGTCGAGCCCATGGGACTCTTGAATGATGGGCAGGAGTTTGGCGTTCATCTGCCCAAAGACACTGCGCATCGCCTCCTTCCACAGGTTCTCTTTGCTTGAGAAGTAGTACGTCACCAACCCCTGGTTGACCCCCGCCAACCGTGAGATCTGACGCGTGGACGCACCATCAAAGCCGTGATTGGCAAACACCTCCACCGCAGCTTTAAGAATTTGGGCTCGCGTCTCTTTGGAGCGTGTGTCTGACTTCCTGGTGCGGGACAAACGAGCCTCCGTAGCCTCTGGGCGCTGCTGGTGAACGATTCGACAGACAACGTGGAGTGCCGGACATTATTCAACCGAATAACAACTCCAAAGTGCGCCCCCACCACAAACTCGCAACACCGGTGAGGTTACCATGTCACCCTTCCACGCCAAAACCCCCCACCCATGCGCTTGCCTTCGCCACGATGATGGGAGAGGTGCCTCTGGTGACACAACCCTCAAAAACGACAAAAGCCCGGCATTGCCGGGCTCATGAAATGCGAAAGGGGGGAGTCGAACCCCCACGTCCTAAACGGACACTAGGCCCTCAACCTAGCGCGTCTACCAATTCCGCCACTTTCGCATGCACACATTTTATGGCCGCGCTCATGGAGCGACAAGCAGGAGATATCTGTAGAACAGCCCCCCACCTGTGTCAACCACAAAGCCCTCTTGTGCCGCACACAGCACCATCCCAAACAACCCCACCCAAACGCCTGACTCTGTCTCTTCCACCATCGCTCGGATTGCACGATCAGTCCGAGGCTGCTTAACCACGGTGAGCGACACAAGAAACACAAAAGCCTGTCTGGACTCTCCAGACAGGCTTCAAAACACTTTCACAGTTCACACTCAAGCCGTTGATGGTGCCATCGCACGCTGCTGAAAGCTCAGCAGCGTACCTGGCAGCACATCAGCGGGGATCGGCAATGGTCAGGCTGTATTCGCCGGTGTTGGTCTGGAAGGACTGCACACCGATGAAGTAGAAGCCGGCCTCGTCGAAGGTGAAAGCGAACGAAGAATAGGCGTTGGCAGGGAAGTCGATGTCATCGTTTCTGGCGATGTTGTTGCCAAAACCAAAGCCGCAGATCTCGGCCTGGTCTTCGCTGCACATGAACATCTGGGTGTCGACGTCGTTGTCGTTGCCCAGCGACGCGGTCGTGAAGGTAAACTCCACACCCAGGTCGGCGTCGGTGACCTCAACCACGTAGAAGTCCACGTCATCGCCGGTGATGATGTCGGCTTCGATGACGTCGCCCAGGTTGGCATCGGTGGCGTCCGCGGCAGAGTTGTTGGGCTCACCGGGGGTGGAGATCAGCAACTCGTAATCGCCAGTGCGGGTCGAGAAGGATTCCACAACCACAAAGTAGGTGCCAGCAGTGTCGAAGGTGAAGGTGAAGAATGAGAGGAGCCCATCACCGTCGTCATCGTCCTGCACGAGGTTGTCATCGCCAAAGCCACAGTTTGCGGCCTGCTCTTCGCTGCACAGAGTGAGGCGAGTATCGAGGGTGAGATCAACACCCTCGGGACGGAAGGTCTCGAAAGTGATTTCCACACCAAGCAGTTCTTCGGGCACTTCCAGGACAAAGAAGTCCTCGTCAGTGCCGGGGTTGATGCTGCCGAACACAGGGGAGTTGATGCCAATCGGAAGGGCCTGCTCGGCGGTGTCGTTGATCTCACCGGGGACCAGCTCCAGACCAAAGACGTAACCGCCTTCGTCGGCCAGATCATCGTCACCCTGGACCACAAAGATGTAGTCGCCGGGCTCGATCAGGTCGACTGACAGAGTCACAACACCGTTGGCAAGATCGCCGTCGGCGCTGCCAAGGTTGTCGTTGCGGTCGCAGTTGCCAAGCTCAAGCGCCTCGGCGGGGCAAGCAAAGACAAACGCGTTGAAGTCATCATCGCCGCCGCGGGAATCGACGGTCACGATGGCACGCACAGCGCGCTCGGTGGAGAACGCGTACCAGTCTTTGTCACCCAGATCCACCACACCAATGGCCTGGAAGGGCAGCGGATCGGCGTCGATGGCGGTCTCCAGGGTGTTGTTGGGCTCGGGATCGAGCACTTCTTCAACGGTCAACAGGTAGTCGCCCTGACGAGTCAAGAAGGACTGCACGACCAGGAAGTACATGCCGGGATCAAGCAGCACGGTGAAGTCGGAGAAGAGGCCTTCGCCGCCATCATCGTCGTTGATCAGGTCGGTGCCGCTGCGGAAGCCACAGCCTTCCAGGCTCAGGGCCTGCTCGACGGTGCACAGGAACATCTGGGTATCGACATCGTTGTCGAGGCCCTGGGAGGAGGTGAAGGCGTGGATGTTGGTCAACTGAGTGATGTCCAGCACGTACCAATCCTGGTCCTGACCTTCTTCGCCGATGGAACCACCCACGAGGAAGGGCAGCTCGTCAATGACGTTGAAGTCGAGGTTGGGGCCGTTGTTGGGCTCTTCCTCAATGGGGAACTCAGGCAGCACGCAGGCGGCACCGTCAACTTCATCAACCACGCAGCCCAGGTCACAGGTTTCCTGAACGGCAACGTCGAAGCCATCGCAGATGGTCAGGTCGTCGCCGTCGCAGGCCAGCTCGCCTTCGATTTCACAGGCCGCCAGCTCAATGTCGAGCGAGAGGGTGTAACCGCCGGTGCCGGTGCCGAAGGAGTTGACCACCAGGGTGTAGGTGCCCGCTTCGAGGACTTCGGAGACCTCGGAGAAGAGACCGTTGGCGTCGTCGTTGAAGGCCAGTTCTTCGCCTTCGCTGTCCTGCAGCGCCAGGGTGGTGTCGGCCAGCGCGGGGGGCGCGCCGGGACCAGTGGTGGCGGTCACGCGGGCGCGGCCGTCGAGGGTGAAGGTGAAGAAGTCGGCGTCGTCGCCTTCAGAGATGGTGCCGTTGAGATCGGTGCGGCCATCGGCGGGGGTGCCCACCAGGGTGGCGTTGTCCAGATCGTTGTTGGGCTCTTCTTCGCCCAGGGCGCCGCAACCGGCGGTGGGGCCTTCTTCGTTGCAAGCGGCCGTTTCGGCGCACTCGATGATGTCAAACTCGAAGCCATCGGCGCAGATCGAGACATTGACGCCGTCGCAGCTGGTCGAGCCAGGCAGGCAGTCAAAGATCTGGTTGATGTCGACGTTGACCAGGTAGCCGCCTTCGGGGGCGTCGTCGATCTGCTCGACAACCGCCACGTACTGGCCGGGCTCCAGGTTCAGGGTCACTTCGGGCAGGATTTCGCCGCCGAAGAAGTCCACGCCAGCCTCGGCAGAAGCCAGGGCATCGGTGAGGTTCTCGTCGTCGAAGACCGAAATGCGGATGTTCACGGCGGGGTTGGCACCAAAGCCAACGGCGCCCACGGTCACCTCGGAGATCGACTCCACGTTGAAGGTGAAGAAGTCCGCGGTGGTGTCCACGTCGGCAGCCAGCTCACCGGCCAGCAGCACGCCGTCCTCACCCACGATGCCCAGATCGTTGGCGTCGCCAGCGTCGTCGTTGGGCTCGGTCTCCTGGAGCAGCTCGGCCAGACCGACGGTCACGTCGGCGGCGCCGTTGACGGCGTCCAGGTTGGCGTTGGCCACGCGCACCAGCACGTTGCCAGCGGCCACGGGGCCTTCGACAGCGTCGGTCTCACCTTCGATGCCGTCGTTGGCTTCCAGGTCGGCCAGGAAGGTGCCACGGGCGCGCAGGAAAGGACCGGTGAAGACCTGAATCTCAACGTCCAGGTCTTCGCCGGGAGCCGCGCTGGCGCTCATGAAGCCCTGGGCCTCGACGGGCACCAGGAAGATCTCCTCGGAACCCTCGGCGGCCAGCTCGCCGGCCGTCAGGGTCTGCTCGCCAGCCACAGCCAACGGCTCAAACGCCGTCGGGGCCACCGGGCTGATGGTCACGTTGTAGGGGTGGTTGCCGTTTTCCAGGTCTTCGACCTCGTGGAAAACCGCCGCCAGGTAGGTGCCGGGCTCGGCGATGAAGGCCTGCACGGACTCGGCGTTGGCCGCCTCACCAAAGGTGTCGTCGTTGCTGACCGCCAGAGTCTCGGACAGGTCGGGGCTCAGCAGGAAGAGCGCCAGGTTGGCGTCGCTGCCTTCAGCGGGCTGCGCGTCGATGCTCACCACGGTGGGCGCTTCGATCGTGAAGGAGTGGAAGACAATGTTGTTGCCCACCGAGTCGCCTTCGATCTCCACGTCGGTGCCGGGGGTCAGCGTGCCTTCGTCGATCAGGGGCTGCTCCACACCGGTCAGCGTAAAGCTGGTGTCGAGGGAGCGATCAAAGACGCTGTCGACCGTCAGCAGCAGGCCGCCTTCGGGCACCACCGTCAGGCCAACGTTGTCCTGGAAACCGCCGTAGTTGGTGTCGGTGGCAAAGAAGTTGCCAGCGACCGCCGGGGCCGTCTCCAAGGTCAGCGCCACGATGCGACCGGCATCGACGTCCACCAGCGCCTGGGGCGCGTCGGACACATCACCGGTGAAGCTGAACGAGGCGTTGCCCGCGAAGGTCTCGGGGTCTTCGTCGCCCAGGAGCGTCGCACCCAGGATCCAGGTGAAGTCGTCGGAGCCGCTGGGGTCGCCGGCGATGCCGCCAAAGCCCAGACCGCCGTCGGTCACAGCGTCAAAGAAGGTGGCCGTCTCGTTGGCGGTGCCAACGCGGACCATGTAGGCACCCTCGAAGGGCAACACCATCTCTTTGGCGGCGTTGCGCGACTCGAAGGGGAAGGCCAGACGGACGAAACCGCGGTCGTCGTCCTCGTCGGCGCCCAGGAAGACCACCGCCAGCGCCACGTTCGGGGCGCCCACAGCGGTGCCTTCAAACTGCACGCGCTGACCAGCTTCGGCTTCAAAGACAAAGACGTCAAAGTCGGGCACGAGACCGTCCGGGGTCTCTTCGGCGGCGCTGATCGTACCGGTC
The DNA here is from genome assembly GCA_937123825.1 of uncultured Pseudomonadota bacterium. Classification (GTDB taxonomy): domain Bacteria; phylum Myxococcota_A; class Bradymonadia; order Bradymonadales; genus CAKZKQ01. Next base: position 7,628 of record CAKZKQ010000615.1, on the reverse strand, counting down.
AGCAGCACCGTCTCACCCTCGGCACCAAACTCAAGCGCACCGGGGGTGCCGCCAAAGAAGGGGTCGTTGGGCTCGCCGGGCTCCGCGTCGATGCCATCAAAGGGATCGATCAACTCGCAGGCGCCGTCGATCAGGATCGTGCCTTCGCCGCAATCGATCTCTTCGATCGACGACACGCACTCACCGTCCACCAGCTCGGTGTCGGGGCCACACTCGATCTCTTCGACCGTCGAGACACACTCGCCGTTCTGAAGCTCGGTGCCCTCACCACACTCAACGGGCTCGTCCTCAGGGACGCACTCGCCGGCATCATTGCGCACCGTGCCTTCGCCACACTCGGTGGAGTCGACAGGGACACACTCGCCGTTGACCTCTTCAGTACCTTCACCGCACTCAACATCATCGCCGGTGGAACCGTCAGGGACACACTGATCGCCGTCGGCGACAGTGCCCTCACCACACTCCTGACCCTCATCACCGCAAGCGGCGAAGGTCAGCAGCGCCATCAAGGCGACAACCAGATAAGCTCTCCTCTTCATGGACATCTCCATACATCTGGTTTGAATGATTACCGCCACAGCACACTGGCTTCGTTGTGCTGTGAACGCCCTAGAAATATTTCCGTACTGTCATACCCCGTTCACACAGGATTGACATGGGTGCGTCTTTTTAATTGCGCTTCGCGCTGAACGACATGATGTAGCACCTTGTGATCAGCGACGCAACAGCATCTCTCAAAGCCCCTCCACCACGCCATCAACACACCGTCCCGGTCAGTGAACGACACACCATTGGACCTTGAACTCACTTGCAGGCATCATATCCAAGGTGGCGCCCGCGCACTGGAGTGGCGCCCACACAACTACGCCAGCCACGGCACACCAGACGGCACCGGCCCCAAACGCGTCCTCACGCGCGGCATGATCAAAGCGTCGCGCAAACGTTGCACCCCATCGCCCAGGCGACAGGGGGCGCAGCGCCCCGGATCTGCACAAAAGGCTCACTGTCTGACACTGTCAGCGGGCTCGACAACTTTAAGGGCACCATGAACGCCTCATTGCCACGCCTCCAACCCAAGACCCTATGGCCCCTGACTCTGGCCCTGGCCGCCGTGATCTGGTTTCCGCAGCCGCTGGCCGCCCAGGAATTGGAGTTGACCCCACCTGCGGCCCGACAGGGCTACTTCATCGGCGGCGGAGTCACCTCGGTCTTCAACTCAAACTTCCGCACCACGGACGATGACACCGGCAACCTGACCGGCGGCGCCGGGCACGTGCGCCTGGGACAGATGACCACGGACTGGCTTGGGTTTGGACTCCAGATCGGCGGCGGTGGCGCCAGCGCCGGCAACTTCAGCACCGGCTATGGCGGACTGATGCTCGACGTCCAACTGGTCCCATTTGATCACCTGGGCATCCACCTGGGCGTGGGCGCTGGGGGACTGAGCTTGACCGACACCGAGTCCGACTCGGACGAGCTTGAAGGCACCGGCGGCGGCTACTACTCGGTGGGCCTGACCTACGACTGGTTCCCCTTCTACGACAGCGGCTCTGGGGGGCTGAGCGTCACGCCCATCGCCCAATTCCAGTACATGCCCGGCACCATCTTCGACGCCACCATGCTCACCTTCGGCCTTGAAATCCTCTGGTGGAGCGGCCTGCCCAACAACAAACTCCTCTTCCCCGACGGCGAAGGCTACGAAGCCCAGGACTGACGCCCCCCTGTGTCATCTGTGGCACAGAACCGGAAACTAAAGTTGCCACCTGTGGGGTCAGGGAGCCACCCCACAGTGGCCACCTGTCCACGCGCACGCCGTCGACACCGCAATACAATGTTGATGACAAACTGGCACAATAAACGCATAGGGAAAATATGTGTGAAATGTGCCGCTTGTCTCGAAGTTCCCTCTCAACACGGGACATTGGGCGGCCCAAACCGGATGAGGACGCCGTGGCCGTGGAGATCATGGGCATGAATACGCTGGAATTGCCCCCCATTGAACGCCCAATCCAGGAAAGCTTGCAACCTCCTGTGATGGCGGCGATGACCCATCAGGGGCTCATCCGCGAGGACAACCAGGACGCCTTCATCATCGACCCCGATGGGCGCTTTGCCATTGTGGCCGACGGCATGGGCGGGCATGAAGGCGGCGCGCTGGCGTCTCGCACAGCCAGCGCCGCTGTGGCCGCCGCGCTCGATCACCCCTTTGACGATGATCGCCATGACGCGCTGGCCGAAAAATGGCTGCGCACCGGGTTCGGCGAGGCCTTCGAGGCGCTCTCGGCCAAGGCACTCAAGAACCCTGACTGTGGGGATATGGGGACCACGCTGCTGGCCACCGCGTTTTGCCGCCACGACGGCGAGCTGGTCGTGGCGCACCTGGGCGACAGCCGCCTCTATCGGCTGCGCGATGGCCGCCTGACCCAACTGACCGACGATCACAACGTGCTCGCAGAGCTGCGCCGCGCCGGGGTCCTGAACGAAGAGACCGAGGCTGAAAACCACCACCTGGCCCACCTGCTGACCCGCGCCGTCTCGCCGGGCGCCACCGATCGCCCCGACATCTTCCGCGCGCAAACCCACCCCGGCGACCGCTACCTGCTGTGCAGCGATGGTCTGCACGGCGTTGTGGCGCACGACAAGATCGCCACACTCCTGGGGCAGGACTGCGACCTGGAGACCATCTGCCAGGACCTCATCGACGCCTCGCTCGACGGCGGCGCCCCCGACAATGTCACCGTCGCCCTGCTGGACTTTGCCAAGGCGCAGGACGCCTAGGTCCCTCCCAAAATCCCGACCCACAGCCCCAAACCCCCTTGACTGCGCGCCCCTGCCGGGGGTTTTGATGCATGTTGTTGGGGTGCGCGATGCGCTTCGATCCGGTCGGATCTTGCCCTCTGTGGCGTTTAGCCCCTAAACTCCCCCATCCGGCCAGAAGATTCGTCCGGGTGACGATGGACAGCGCCGACCATGGCGCTGGCAGACACAGACCGACAAAGGGCTTTGCCCTCAACGGGAGCTGCGGTGTCCGAAGAGACTGATCAAAACCTCGTCAAACGAGCACAAAACGGCGAGCAGAAGGCATTTCAACTGCTGGTCGAGCGCTACCAACGCAAGGTCTACTCAGTGGCCATGAGCATGGTGCGCAACCCCGAAGACGCCATGGACCTGAGCCAGGAGGCCTTCATCAAGGCCTACCGGAATCTGCCCAACTTCCAGGGCAGCTCCAGCTTCTACACCTGGCTCTATCGCATCGTCGTCAACCTGGGCATCGACCACCTGCGCAAGTCAGGCCGCGTCCAGAACATCGACTACGACGACACCTACCGGCGCAAGGACGAAGAGATCAGCGGCGACGGCTCCATCTTGCCTTCTCGCCTCGACGCCGATCCCGGCAAGTCCATGATGCGCAAGGAGTTGGCCGAGCAGATGCGCGCCGCCCTGGACTCGCTGAGCGAAAACCACCGCACCATCATCGTGCTGCGCGAGGTCGAGGGGCTGAGCTACGAAGAAATGTCCGACATCCTGGGCATCAGCAAGGGCACCGTCATGAGCCGCCTGCACCATGCCCGAAAGAACATGCAAAAGGCCCTCTCAGGCTACCTCTCAGGGAGGTCCAGCGAATGATCTCCCAGCGCCTGACAGACGGCATCCAACTATTTTTAAAAGATCTTCATAGACCCGGTGAATATCCCCCCATGGGGCCCGTCAAAGCCACGACTGAGACGCTGGCCCGTGTGCCTGAAGTGATCCTGGAGCCCCGGCTGCAGGGGGATACCTCAGGCCAGGAACGCCAGAACATTTTAGGGCGATCCACCGGGCCGGTCTGCTGTCCTCACGCCGCAGGGAGGCCGCTGACAGACCAAAGCGCCAAAAAAGAAGCAGGAGGCGCACCATGAAACCTGAACTCCAAAAACTGCTCGAACGCTACCACGACGGCGAGGTGTCGCCGCAGGAGGCGACCGAGGTCGAATCGCTCCTTGAGCGTGATGTTGAGGCCCTCGAGTACCCGGGCAACCTCGACGCCATGGCCGAGATGGTCCAGACCACCGTCCATCAGCAGGTCGCAGCCGTGTCCTTTGATGGGTTCTGGGACTCGATCCAGGCCAGGATCGAAGAAGAAGAGTTCAGCCAGGCCAAGACCCCGGCAGCGCCCTCCTTCTTTGAGAGCGTCACGGGATGGCTGCGCACCCTCTTTGTGGACAACAAGACAGCGTGGATCACCGCCGCGGCCACGGCCGCAGCAGTGGCGCTGGTGATGTCCTTCATGGGCAACGGCGCCAACAACGCCGGACCGGGGGTCAACCCGGGCACGCCCGTGGCTGAAGGCACACGGATCATCGAGCGACACATCGTCTACGTGGACTCGGTCGATAAGGCCGACCCCGAGTCGATGGTCCTGGTCAACTCCATCAAGGAAGTCGACGGTCAGGATGGTCCCACCCCAGTCATCTGGCTTGTCCCCAGCAAGGACAACCAGAACAGCCCTGAAAAGGGTCAGGCCGAGGAAGACAACGCCGACGATGAAAATGATGGAATAGAGATCGTAGACGAGCCACTTTGATGACACGCCACCCGGCGAGCTTTGCGAGCGCCTGGGTGGCACAATGGACCGGAACCTCGTCTGCAGCGGTGATGACAATGAACAAGGCGACACAAATCTCCACTTCGCTGCGCACCTTGATGGCCATGATGGCCGTCATGGTCGCCTTCGCCACCCTCCCTGGCGCCGCGCTGGCCCAGGACGGCGGCGGCGGTGACCAGGCCAACCAGCCCATCGAACTCTCCGTGCGCAGCATCCACGCTGTGCCCGACGGCAAGAGCATCGATCCGAAGCTGGCCGACATGGAGGGCACCCTCACCAAGGCTTTTGAGGGCTACGGGGACTTTAAGGACCTGGGCACCATCGAGGCCAAAGTGGATGTCTCTGGGACCGGCGACTTCAAGCTGCCCGACGGCACCGCGCTGAAGATCACCTACAAGGGCGCCACCAAGGATCTGATCAGGCTTGGTCTGGCCGTGGGCGACAAATTCAAGTCCGATGTGCGCGCTGGACGCGGGGGCACCTTCTTCCAGGCGGGCCTGCCCTACGAGGGCGGCATCCTCATCATCGCCATCACGGTTCGCTGACCGCGACCGCTGCGGCGCTCGCCACCGCCGCCTCCTGCTTAGCCCCGGCGTCCTGCCTGGGTTCCTGCTCCAACCTCCCCATCGCCTCCTTGGACAAGAGCTTGCGCCTTGGCGCCGCCTCCACCCCACCGATCCGCACCTGGCGGATCGTGTAGTTTTTGCGCTGATGGTTGTTCTGGCGCGTGAGCATCTCGGTGACCAGACCGGTGGACATCAACTGAATCCCCACCAGAAGCAGCAAGACCCCCAGGTTGAGCAGCGGGCGGTGCCCGATCGCCTCGCCGTCAAACCACAAGATCGTCAAATAGAGCAGCAGCGCCACCCCAATGCCGCCCACGCCCACGCCCACACTGCCAAAGAGGTGCAATGGGCGGCTCTCGTAGCGCGTCAGCAGGATGATCGTCAGGCAGTCAAAGAAGCCCCGCAGCACGCGCTCGATGCCGTATTTGGAGCTGCCGTAGCGCCTGGGATGGTGCTGCACGGGGATCTCGGTGACCCGAAAACCTCGCCAGTGCACCAGGACCGGGATGTAGCGGTGCAGCTCCCCGTAGACGTCGATCGCCTTGGCGGCCTCGCGGCGGTAGGCCTTGAAGCCGCAGTTGAAGTCATGCAGGCGCAGGCCCGAGACGGCCGAGAGCGTCATGTTGAAGAGCTTTGAGGGCAGAGTCTTGGTGAAGGGATCGTGGCGGACCTTCTTCCAGCCGCTGACCAGATCGTAGCCTTCGTCGAGCTTGGCCAAAAAGGCAGGGATTTCGGTGGGATCATCCTGGAGATCGGCGTCCATGGTGATGATCACATCGCCGCGACTGTGGGTGAAGCCCGCGTCGAGCGCGTCTGCCTTGCCGAAGTTGCGCCGAAAATGGATGACGTGCACATGTGGATCTTCGGCGTGCAGTTCATCAAGCAGCTCGGTGGAGCCGTCGGTGGAGCCATCGTTGATGAAGATGACCTCGTAACGATCTATAGAGAGGCGCTCCATCTGCAGGGCGATCTGATCGCGCATCTGGCGCAGCGTATCGCGCTCGTTGAGCAGCGGGATGATGAAAGACACCAACACATGCTGGTGTTCTGAACTCGACGACATGCAGACCTCGCACAAAACAGACGCGGCCATTTCCGGCGGCACCCAGATGGCACCTGAGCGCCAGGGCCCTGCTGGCGGCAATTGCCGGCACTGCCTTGGACCACACCTCGACTTTGTGGACTCGCCCTGAAAAAATAGCCACAGGCAATCTAACACGGCCTGCCTCAGCGTCCAATCGCAGGTGCGCACCTGCGGCACTGCGGGACCATGCAGCACGGGCGATCGCTGTGTAGGCCAAAGGCAGTGGATGTCCTACATTGGAGGTGGATCACGTGGCATATAAGTTTTCCACTTTATTTTCTTGCGCACCTTTAAACCCGGTCCATACTGGCTCCAAAGGTGGGGATCCAACCTCACCCTCGGCAAGGGTTGACCATGGAACGGACGACCGACAGGCGCACGAGCGCAGGGCCGAGAGCCACGGAGCAGGCTGTACGATGAAGGGACTGTTGCAAGGGCGCCTGTGGCGGGCGCTGCTGGTGTGGGTGTTGATCCTGGGGTGGGCTGTGGCCGGCGCCGGATGCGGGGGCTCGAAGGTCAAAGAGGCCACCGAGAAGTCCAACCTCCACCTCCAGCTTGGGATCAACTACTTTGGCGATCAGATGATCCCGCAGGCGATCATCGAGCTGGAAAATGAACCGGCCTACCTGCGCCGGGGCGTAGATTTGGACAATGTGCCGGATTCTAAGGAAGCTTCCCATTCTACCTGGAGCATTAATGATGATGACGAATTGGAAGTCCGCGGTGGAAACTCTTTCCTCCACGATAATGTGGACTAACCCTAAGAATACTTTTGCTTTCGTAGGCGGCTTGACTCAATAGGGTTAAGCCGCTTTTTTGTTTAAACTTTTAAGGGGAATGCTTAAACAAAAAATCAGTTTCAAAGTTATACCATTGAAAACTGACAGAAGCAATATGAACGATCGAAAAATAAAACTGGCATTGACTGTAGGTCTGCTGAACCGGGAGCCGGGGCAGGAGAATATCCTGCAATTGGTTAAGCGCTTACTGGCGAAGTTTAGAACGGAAACCGGCAGCTATTTAGGCCTACGTCAACTGGGGCATCAAATTATTAGTGGGCAACATACTCTCAAATCCTATGCCCTGGATTTTGATTGCTACACACTCAATCTTGATATTGTAAGCAATGCAAGCGATAACACAGAGAGTATCAATAGATTAGAATTTGAGTCTTTGGTAACCGCCTATGCTGCCTGAGCAATCATAAGCTGGCCTAAGCGCTTTAAGTTGAAAAGACTATAACACCAGCTCTCCATAAAAAAGCCCCACAAGCAATTCAGCTGGCGGGGCTTCTCTTAAAAATGCGTCTGTTTCTTTTTATCCTCCTAGAAGGATGTCGCAGTATTCCTCGGGAATAACAACATCTTCAACAATAATAGAGGCCCGGTTGTCC
>CAKZKQ010000614.1 GCA_937123825.1 uncultured Pseudomonadota bacterium | reverse complement strand
CGTCGCGCCGTTGGAGCGCGGTGGTGGCCGTTGGCGCGGCGCTGGCCTTGTGCGCCGCGGTGTTGATGGCGTGGAACGTCCACCGCTTTGGCAGCCCATGGGACACGGGAGGCTACCACCAGAGCCTCAAACACCTGCTGCGCTTTGACTCACTCCCAGAGGCCATGGCCTTCAACCTTCTGAGCTTCAACCAGGGCCTGCTCTTCTTCAACCCGCCGCTGATTGTGGCCATGGTCGGCCTGGGGGCTTTGTGGCGCCATCAGCGGTCGCTGTTGGTGGCCATCGCAGGCGCAGGCGTTGTCTCGTGGGTCTTTTACAGCGCTTTTGTCTTCTGGAACGTCACGGTGGGCTGGGGTCCGCGGTTTTTAATGCCCATGGTTCCCCTGCTTCTTTTGCCGCTGGCCACGCTGGGCCAAAGCCCAAAACACTCACCAGAGCTCGCCACCAAAGCCACCTCGATCCCCCTGGCCATCGCCACGGTCGTTGGTGTGGTGTTCAGTATCATCGCGGCCTCATCTCCGCTGGACAACGAGACCATCATGGCGCTGATGGGCAGCCGCCAAGACAGTCTCTGGGTTCAGGCATTGGAATCAGAGGTTTTCCTAAAAGCCCACAGACTGGGCCTTGGGCACATCGAACTGGGCTGGGTCAGCGCCCAGCAAGCCCCATGGATGGTCGTTTTACTCTCGCTGGGCGCCCTGGGGTGTGCCTGGAAGATGAAAGAGAACCTCCAACAATGACATGTTCAGGATTTTTACACATAAGCCACTGGCAGGCGGCGCAATGAGCGGTTATAACGTCGGCGAGTTGAGCATGTGAGTACGACCATCCCCTACACACGCAAGCGTCATGACAAGACATAAAAGCCAAGAAGAGCGCCGCCATCAGATACTGGAAGCAGCGCGCCTGTGCTTCATCCGACAGGGCTACGAGCACAGCCGCATGAATGACATCGCCAAGGCAGCCGAGCTGTCCAAAGGCGGCGTCTACTTCCACTTCAGCTCCAAGCGCGAAATCTTTGATGCACTGGTCGAGGAGATCTTCAACGAGTCCATGCTGGCCATGAAAGCCATTCGGGAAAACCCCGGGACCATGGCCATCAAGTTTCAGACGCTCGCCTTATTCTATCTGGGCATCTACGCCACCCGGCCCGAATGGACCGGATTCTTGGTCGTGGTGTCCGAGATGGCCATCCGCGATGATGAGCTGCGCGGTCGCCTCCAGGGCCTCCACCAGGTCTTCATCGACGAAGTTCAAAACCTTTTGCGCACAGGCATCGCCGCTGGCGAACTGCGCAGTGTCAACATTACCACCACCGCCGCCCTGCTCAAGGGCATGATCGACGGCCTGGAGCGCCACTACGCTCTGGGCGACCAGCACGACCTGATGGCGCTGGTCAATGACGCCGTCGATATGGTCATGAACGGCCTGGCTCCCACCGACAGCACCCCATCATGATAAGCTTTGACCTGCTCCATAAAGACGGCCGCGCTCGGCGCGGTCGGCTGACGACCCCTCATGGCCAGATCGAAACCCCGATCTTTATGCCTGTGGCCACCGCTGGCGCCATCAAGGGCATGACGCCCAAAGACCTGGAAAACACCGGCGCCCAGATCTGCCTGGCCAACACCTACCACCTGCACCTGCGCCCCGGCGAAGAGATCGTCGATTACGCCGGCGGCCTGCACGACTTCATGGGCTGGAAAAAGCCCATCTTGACGGACTCGGGTGGTTTTCAGGTCTTCAGCCTCCCCAAGGTCTCCATTGAAGAGGACGGCGTGCGCTTTCGCTGGAAGCGCGACGGCCGTGAAGTCTTCCTCTCGCCCGAGATCTCCATGGAGATCCAACAAAAGCTCGGCGCCGACATCGCCATGGCTTTTGATGAGTGCGTGGCCTGGCCCGCGACCTGGGACGAGGCCGACAAAGCCGTCGACCGCACGCTGCGCTGGTTGGATCGGTGCATCGAGGCCCACAAACGCCCCGACCAGGCCCTCTTCGCCATCGTCCAGGGCTCCTGTTTTGATGATCTGCGCGCCCGCTCGGCCAAAGCCACGGCCAAACGCAACACCGTCGGCATCGCCATCGGCGGCGTCAGCGTTGGCGAAGGCCACGACCTGATGATGCAGGCCGTCGATGCGGCTGAACCCCACCTGCCAGACCACAAACCGCGCTACTTGATGGGCGTGGGCTACCCGCAAGACCTGGTCGAGGCCGTCGCGCGCGGCATCGACATGTTTGACTGCGTGCTGCCGACCCGACTGGCGCGCTCGGGCGTCTTCTTCAACCGCCGGGGCTCGCACCGCATCACCCACCGCCAGTACCGCAAGGATCGCTACCCGCTCGATCCCCAGTGCCAGTGCTACACCTGCCAGAACTTCTCGCGGCTCTACCTCCACCACCTGGTCAAATCCAAGGAGCTGCTGGGCACGACCCTGCTGGCCATCCACAACCTGACCTTCTACCAGGACTTGATGACGATGATGCGCCAGGCCATCGACGAGTCCCGCTTTGAAGAGTTCCGTCTGTCCTTCCACGCCAGCTACTCTCAGGGCGACCGGCGCAGCCAATTTGAACTGGAAATGGACGAGGATCAGACCGAGACGCTGCGCAAGACCTTTGACCGTCAAGTCGAACGCCAGAAAAAGAGGGCCGAAGGCGGCAAAAAGCCATACCGCGGTGGCCCCCGAGGCGGCAAAAACGGTGGCAAGGGCGGCCCCAAAGGCAAACGCCCGTCCAACACCAAACGACGCCGCCGTCAGTGACCCCATGGACCCAAGGGTCCTCTGACTCCAAACGGTCCACCCCCCACCCCATCCCCACACCGACGTGCCTCCATTGCCTCAGGGCCGGCGATTTCAACGCCGTCGGCCCTCCCCCGGCTCAGGCGACTTTATTTAAGAGCAGCGTCGTGCGATGCTTCCGCCCGGTCCGCCGCGCAGTGCGGCGCTTTGCTGGAGGCCACGACACACTATGAATCGACGCGCCCTATTGACCTTGTGCGCCAGCGTCGCCATGACGACGCTGCTGGCCACCCCGGCCACCGCACAAGACGACGGCTTCTCCGACGACACCGTCGCCGCCATCACCACCAGCCCCTCGGAAGGCATCGCGCCGCCGGTCTCCACCATCGTGGACCGGGACGACGCTCTGAGCCTGGAGCTGAACCCTGCGGGCCTGCGCCACATCAAGGGCTTTGAACTGATGGGCATCGGGGCGGACTTTAGCGACAACCGCAATGAGGGTTTTGGCCTGCTGATGGCCATGTCGCTCTTTGACGGCGTCGGCATCGGCTATGGCCTTCAGATGGTGGGCATCGGCAATGAAAACGGCGACGCTCAAACCTTTGACCCCTACCGCAAGCACACCGTGGGCCTTGGCTTTGGCGACCGACTGGCGCTGGGCATCAACGCCAACTTCTTTGGCAGCAGCACCAACAAACAACTCGACGATCTGGTCTCCTGGGACGTGGGCATCCAATACAGGATGATGCGCTGGCTTGGCTTTGGCCTCTTTCTGCGCGACGCCAACGTGCCCTTCCTGGGCGACGAACCCATCGACTCTCAGTTGACCCTCGGCATGGCCATCCGTCCCTTTGATGGGCGCCTGATGGTCGAGTCAGACGTCACCTTCTACAACAACTCCGAGCGCGTGCAGCCTCGCCTTGTCCTGTCCATCGAAGCCATCGACGGTCTGCGCGTCTTTGGTCAGGTCGTGGGCGACACGGGCCAGCAAGGCGACAACTTTGAGATCAACGAGTTCTCGGCCGGATTGGAGATGAACCTGCCCAACGCTGGCTTTGGCGGCGTGGGGGTCGGCGGCACAGACAATCTCTCGGGCTACAGCGCCACCGTCCGACTCAGTTCCGCCGCCTGGCGGCCCCTCTTTGACACCGGCAAGCGCTTCCAGACCGTCAAAATCGGCGGCAACCCTCCCGAGCGCGCCCCCGTTGACTTCCTGGGCCAACCCACCGGCCGCTCCTTCCTCCAGACCCTGCGCCGCATCCAGAAAATGCGCGAAGACCCCCAGGTTGAGGGCATCGTCCTGGAACTGCGCGGCGTGAGCATGGGTTATGGCCAAGCCTGGGAACTGCGCACCGAGCTGGAGCGCTTCAAAGCCGCCGGCAAACCCATCGTGGCCTACATGCACACCCCCGGCCAGCGCGAGTTCTACCTGGCCACCGTCGCCGACCACGTCTGGATGGGCCCCATGACCACCTTTGTGGCCCGCGGCCTGGCCATCACCCAGACCTTCTACCGGGGTGCCTTTGACAAGCTCGGCGTCGAAGCCGACTTCATCCGCATCGCCGAGTACAAGAGCGCCCCCGAGAGCTTCACCCGCGAAACCCCCAGCGAGTCCAACGAAGAGGCCCTCAATGCCTTCCTCGACTCCATCTGGGACTACCAACTGGAGACCATCGCCAACGCTCGTGGCATGGGCGTCGAACGCCTCCAGGGCCTCATCAACACCACCCCCCACGATCCCGGCGACGCCCTCCAGCAAGGCCTGGTCGACAAGGTCATCTACCCCGATGAAATCCCCGCCGCCGTCAAAGAGATCTACGGCGCCAGGACCACCATCAGCCAGCGCTACGGCCGCCTGAAGAAAGACTACGCCTGGGCCACCAGCCCCGCCGTCCTGGTCATCCACGTCGATGGCACCATCGTCACCGGCGCAGGCGGCGTCAACCCGCTCCTGGGCAGCACGCTGACTGGCGACCGCACCATCGACAAGATCGCCAAATGGGCTGGCGCCAACCCTCTCATCAAAGGCGTCGTGGTCCGCATCGACTCCCCGGGCGGCTCGGCGACCGCCTCGGACCTGATGCACCGGTCGTTGAGCGAGTTGGCCAAGAAGAAACCCCTGGTCGTCTCCATGGGCGACGTGGCCGCCAGCGGTGGTTACTACGTCGCCGCCACTGGCAAGGAGATCTTCTGCAACCCCACCACGCTGACCGGCTCCATTGGCATCTACAGCGGCAAGTTTGCCCTGCGCGGCCTCTACAACAAGGTCGGCTACAACAGCCTGGTCAACAAACGCGGCGACCGCGCCGACCTCTACGACCTGAGCGACCCCTGGGACGAGCAGGAGCGGGCCGCCATCCTTGAGCAAATCACCTACCTCTACGAGCTCTTCCTCTCGCAGGTCTCTGCGGGACGCGACATGGAGCGCGACGCCATCCACAAGGTCGCCAAAGGTCGCATTTGGTCTGGCATCGACGCCCAGCGCGTGGGTCTGTGCGATGTCCATGGCGGCATCCTGGACGCCATTGAAAAGGTCCGCATCGACGCCGGACTCGACGCCGACGACATGAAGGTCGTGGAGCTGCCCTCGGGCACCGTCAGCGGCCTGCTGCCCGACATCGGCGTCAACGTCGGCATCGACTTTGCCCAGGCCAGCCTCTTCAACGCCCCCATGTCCCCCGTCATCCCCGAGGCCGCCACCGACGCCCAGATCTACCAGGCTTACGGCCCCGTGCGCGACCTCCTCAACCCCCTGCGCCCCGCCCTCGACCTGGCCGTCATCTTTAAAGACGGCGAGTCGCTGGCGCTGCTGCCCTTCGCCACCGACTGGTGACCGCTGCGGGTGCGGCCCTCAAGGCCGCATCTGATGCACCGTGTACTCATACCCAAATGCAGACGAAAGGCTTGCTTTGGGGCAAGCCTTTCGTCTGCATTTGGGCACCACCGCGTGTCCCGCACTCGTTGGTCCAAGCCATCACAGCCCACCGACCGCAAGGTGACCACACCGGCACATCAATGCACTGGCGTGCCTTGGGCGCATAATGCCCCACCACCTCACTGGTCTCGCGGCGCAAAATCTTCAACGACCACACCAACACCATGACCACAAAGCGCTCAAACACGCTCTTCACCCGGTGAAAAAAAAGAGCGCCGTTTGGGAAGTGGGAATGTGGGGTGGACGCTTGGCGTCAGGGTTTGACAAAGATGGTGGCGTTTTGCCCCTCTTTGATGGGGACAGTGCGCGAGACGGCGGCGCCGCCTGCGGTGGGAAAGACCACCTTGACCTTGCGGAAGCCTGCCTTGACACGCAGGCCGCGCACGGGAGTCTCGTTGGCGACCCGGCGACCATCGACGTAGACCTGCCCCCAGGGGCGAGAGTTGACCGAGAGGGTGCCAAACCCAGCGCTGCCTTGATTTCCACCGCCGCCACCGTTGTTGGTGCGGTTGGCGCGCGCCTCACGCTCGCGGCGTTGGCGGTCGCGACGCTCGCGGCGCTCCCGAGCCCGGCGTTCGGCGCGGCTTTCGCGCCGTCCGGGGCGTTGGGTGTTGGCCTTGGGTGTGTCGCGCTTGCTCACGGCCACCACCGGGGGGTCCTCTGCGGGCGGATCTTCGGGCTCTTCGGCGCTGGTGGGCTCAAGGAGGGTATCGATGGTCTTGACGTCTTCGTCGTCGTTGGTCCAGGCAATCTGCGCGGCGAAGGGCTTGTGCCCTTCAAGGACCAATGAGACCTCGTGCTTCTTGGAGCGGTCCAGGTCGGTCAGGTTGCCGGGGGTGGACTTGCTGGTGGCCTTGCCGTTGAGCATGATGGCCGCGCCAGGGGGGTCGGTGACAATTTTCAGCGATCCAAGGCGCGGCTTGAGGACAACCTTGTAGCCCGAGGGCATCTCTTCGGTGACGATGAGCTTTTTGGTGTGCGTTTCGTGGTTGTCGGCCGTAATCTTCAGATCGTAGGACTGGCCAAGGACCAATTTGTCAAAGGTCGCGGGAGCGTCTTGTTCGGGCAGCTCGCCGAGCTTGACGGTGGCGTCCAGCGGGCCTGTGACGGTGACGACCAGGCCTCGGGTATCAAGCCCCTCTTCTGCGGGGTCAGTCGCTGCAGCGACGGCGCCGGGCTCTTTATCGCCAGGTTCTTTGTCACCAGCGGCGTTGGGGTCTTCATCGTCTGGGTTGGTCTGCCCGATGGCCAACGTGGGGTTGGGTTCATCGCTGCGGCTGTCGATGAAGACCGACGCCAAAGCGCTGATGGTGCCGCCAACCAGAAGCAACACGGTCAGTCCAGCGGCAAAAAGGAGCCTGAAAGACAGCGACAGCTCGGCGAAGGGCTCCTCCACGGTCCTGGGCCTGGCTCGGGGGGCGGGGGCAAGCGACTTGACCTCGTCCTCGGGCGCTTCGATGTCCACCGAGTCGAGATCGGTGATGCGGGTCGGCTCGGTGTAGACCCCGGTGACGATGCCGGTGTGAACCGCGGGCTCGAAGTCCAACTCGGGGTACTTTTTAACCAGCGCAGGCGCCGGCGGCTTGAGGTTGGGCGGCGGATCGGGTGACGCAGGCGGCATGGGGCCGCGCCCTGGCATCGGCGGCGGCATGGGCGGCATCGCCGGGGAGCTTGGCGGCAGCTTGCGGGCAGCGGCGCTGCGGTCGGCGGCCTCAGGCTCCGCGCCAGCGTACACCCAGGTGTTCTCTTCTTCGTCATTCCACGCCAGTGGACCACCACCTGCGTTGGCACGCGTGGGGGCGCCCTCAAACTCATCAAAGTCGCCGTCGAAGCTGGCTTCGGCGTAGGGATCGTGGTTGACGATGACCGCGTCTATGGGGACATCGCCGGGCCGGATGGTGTCGCGCTCGGAGACCACGGCGGTGACCTCGTCTTCGAGCATGAGGCTGCTGACGAGCCCGGTGGCCTGGTCGGTATAGTCGACGCGGCTAAGGAAGCGGTCGTGGTAGGACATGGGCAGGTCTTCAAAGACCTGCTCTCGCTCAAAAAGGTCCCGGACGTAGCCGCCGAGCTGGATTTTGCTAAAGGGCTGGCCGCCGGAGTAGAGGAAACTCGACAGGGCAGCCTGGAGCTGGTTGGCGCTTTGGTAGCGGCGCTTGGGGTTGCGGGCCAGGGTCTTCATCACGATGCGCTCAAGATCGTGGGGGATCTCGGGGCGCATGGAGGTCGGCGGCGAGATGTCAGCACGGCGCACACGCGACAGGAGCGTGACGTCGTCGTCCTCGCGGTAGACGGTGGCGCCGGTGAGCAGCTCGTAGAGACACAGGCCCAGCGAGAAGATGTCTGAGCGGTGGTCGAGGGTGTCACCCCGGGCCTGCTCGGGGCTCATGTAGTAGAACTTGCCCTTGATGACCCCGGATTCGGTCTCAAAAGCGCGCATGGCGGCCTTGGCGATGCCAAAGTCGATGAGCTTCACCTCCCCTTCCCAGGAGACGATGATGTTCTGCGGCGAGATGTCCCGGTGGATGATGCGCAAGGGGGTGCCGTCTGGGGCGGTCTTGCGGTGGGCGTAATCGAGCCCGGCGGCGATCTCCATGATGATGTAGACCGCCACAGCGATGGGCATGGGCTGGCCCAGCTTATTGAGGCGCTGCAAGACCCGGTAGAGGTCGCGGCCGTCAATGAACTCCATCGCGATGTAGATCAACTCTCCTTCCCGGCCCAGGTCAAAGATCTGGCCGATGTTGGAGTGGGAGAGCTGAGAGGCGATCTTGGCCTCATCCACCAACATGTGGATGAAGTCCTGGTCCTCGGAGTATCGGGGGTGGAGGCGCTTGATGGCCAGGAGCTTGTTGAAGTCCCCCAGGCCCTGAGCGGTGGCCTTGAAGATCTCTGCCATGCCGCCGATGGCGATGCGCTCGGTGAGGTCGTACTTGCCAAATTTCTGGGGGAGATCTAACATCGAAGGACACTGCCCCTAAACAGTAGGTTTGTGCGCAGCACCCACGCATCAAACACAAACGGGGCACCGCGTTAGCGCATCAAAGCTGGATTATCACACCCCGATGGACTCTGCCGCCCCATCATATTACGGACGGCCCCGAGGTGGTGTCAACCAGCACCACAGAGCCCATTGGCAGAACACACCCTCATGACCTCACGCCGCAAGTTCGCAGACTTCGTCCCCGCCACCAAGATCGCCTACATCGACGGCAGGCCCAAGACCCTGCACCTGCGCAAATGCCAACTGCTCATAGAACCCAACCCAGCCGTTGGGCGCCCCAATGCCCGCGAGTTCACTTTTGACCAGGCCGCCATCACCATCGGCGCCATGGAAGACAACGACCTGACCATCACCGACGAGACCGTCAGCCGTTACCACTGCCGCATCCTCCAGGAAGAGGCCGCCTACATCATCCAGGACCTCAACAGCACCAACGGCACCTTCGTCAACGGCGTCCGCGTGCGCGAAGCCTACCTCTCGCCGGGCTGCGAGCTGCGCCTTGGCAACTGCCGCACCACCTTCAGACCCTTTAACGAAACCCTCGAGATCACTGCCTCAAACTCTGAGCGCTGCGGCTCCATCATTGGCCGCAATGTCCGCATGCGCGAGATCTTTGGCATGATCGAAAAAATCTCCCCCACCGGCGCCACGGTCGTCATTGAGGGCGAGACCGGCACGGGCAAGGAAGTCGTCGCTCAGGAGCTTCACAAACGCTCTCGGCGCTCCAAGGCCCCCTTCATCGTCTTTGACTGCGGCGCCGTGCCCGAGTCGCTGATTGAATCCGAACTCTTTGGACACGAGAAGGGCTCCTTCACCGGCGCCATCATGACTCGCCAGGGCCTCTTTGAGATGGCCCAGGGCGGCACCATCTTCCTTGATGAGCTTGGAGAACTCTCCATCGACCTGCAGCCCAAACTGCTGCGCGTGCTCGAACAGCGTGAAGTCCGCCGGGTCGGCTCCAACAAATCCATTCCCATCGATGTGCGCGTCATCGCCGCCACCAACCGACGCCTCGAAGAGGAGGTCCGCGCCGGGCGCTTTCGCGAAGACCTCTTCTACCGCCTCTCGGTCGTGCGCATGATGCTGCCGCCGCTGCGCGAGCGTCGCGAAGACATCCCCTTGTTGGTGCGCCACTTCCTCTCGGCGGCCAGCTACAACAAAGACCCCCAGGGCAAGCAAAAGATCCACCACATCTCACCGGCCGCCATGCGCGCCCTTGAGAGCTACGACTGGCCCGGCAACATCCGCGAGCTGGTCAACGTCATCGAGCGCGCCTGCTCCTTTGCCGAAGGCGACACCATCGACATTCAGGACCTGCCCGAGCTGCTCGTCAACCAATTCCGCGCCCAACTCCCCCCGCACCAGCGCCACTCGGGCTACACGCCCTACCCCAGCGCGCTGCCCGACCCCTCGGCCCTGCGCGACAAAACCTTCAAAGAAGCCAAAGAGGCCTGGATCTCCACCTTTGAGCGCGATTACATCATCGCCCTGCTCACCCGCAACGACAACAACATCTCCCACGCCGCCCGTGAGGCCGAGATCGATCGCAAATACTTCAGAAAACTCATGAAGAAGTACGACATCGAACTCTAAGCTCGGCTGACCCAGCCCTGCATACGGATTTGCGGCGCTCGCCGCACCATACAGAGCTTCACAACCCAACGCGCCCCAACACTCAGAGCCCAACCATCCAACAGACCGAAGCGCTCAGACCAATGGGCATCGGACTTCTGTGCCTTGGGCTCAGTTGCAGATGTTGTCGGGGTTGTTGCGCCGCGCGCACACCACGGCGTTGATGTCATCGTCAGAGCAGCGCCAATCGCAGCGGTTGGCGCACCTTGTCCCAGGCTGGCCTTCAAGCGCTTCACAGCCCCCACAGGCGTTGGTTGTGTCCCCGCTGCACACGGTCTGCTCCTGGCCATTGCAGACGTAGAGGTCCAACCCACACACTCCGCAAGCCTCCCCCACCGGTGGATCAAGTTCGTCACAACCCCCACAAAGGTTGAGGGCTTCATCGCAGACAAGCTCGTCACCGTTGCAGGCCAACTCCCCGCACTGACCGCACTCGTCACCGGGCTCGTGGATCGATGGCTCGCAACCACCACAGGCGTTGAGCACCGTCTGACCATCGCAGACCACGTTGTTGCGCCCCTGGCAGACGTATTGGTCCTCGTTGCAGGGCCCACAAGGGGTTTCGGGGGCGTTGTTGAGGTTTTGGCATCCCCCGCAAGCATTGGTCGTGTTGCCGCTGCATGTCACCGCGTCAGTCCCGGCACAGACGTATTGGTCCCGATTGCACTGGCCACAGGCATCGCCCGGATTGAACTCAAGCGGCTGGCAACCTTCGCAGGCGTTGGTGGTTGAGCCATTGCAGCGCGTCCGGTTGAGGCCATTGCACTCATAGCGGTCCTGACCACACGGACCACAAGGCTCGCCGGGTTCATTGGCAAGCACATCACACCCGCCGCAGGCGTTGAGCACGCCGTCATCAGGCTCGCCGTTGCAGTTCTCATCCAACCCATTGCAGACCTCAGGGGCGGGCTCGATGACATCGGCGCAGACGATCCCTGGCTGGCCGTTGATCTTGGAGCAGACATTCCAGCCAAGCTGACACAGGCCCACATCTCCAAAACCGCAGCGCACCGGCATGGTCTGCGCATCACGACTTAGCACAAGCGGGTTGCCCTCATCGATGATGCCATCACAGTCGTTGTCGACCAGATCGCAGATTTCTACGGCCACCGCGCCGCTTCGCGCGGGGTGGGTGTTGGGATCGTCGTCATCACAGTCCACGTCCGCGTCAAACCCGTCGCCGTCCTTGTCATTGCTGCACACCCCCACTCCCCCGCGACAGTCGTTGTCGATGTCATCCAGGCAGTATTCAGCGGCGTCCGGGTGCACAAAGGGGTCGCTGTCATTGCAGTCGCGGCCTCCCTGGCGCGCATCGATGAACCCGTCGTCATCGGCGTCCGCATCATCGACAGGGCACTGGGCGATGACACCGTCGCAGTTTTCGTCGATGTCGTTGCCGCAGATCTCCTCGCGCATGGGGCTGCGGCCCGAATCGTAGGCGCCGGGCAACTGACCGGGTCGGTCAGTGTTCACACAATCCTGGTCGTCTTCGACCCCGTCACCGTCAAGGTCGTTGCAACTGAGTCCCTCATCGACCAAGCCGTCGCAGTCCTCGTCCTGACTGTCACAGTTGCGCTCGCCATCGACCCCCGGGTTGATCTGCGGGTTGTCGTCGTTGCAGTCCTCGGGGGTAAAGTACCCGTCGCCGTCATTGTCGTTGATGCAGGCCGTGTCCTGCCCATCGCAGTCTTCATCCCGACCGTTGCCGCAAATTTCCTGCGCATCGGGGTTGATCTGCGGGTTGTCGTCGTTGCAATCCTCAGGGGCGGACCAACCGTCGTTGTCGGCGTCATCACAGCTCTCATCGCCGCTCCAACAATCTTCATCGACCCCGTTGCCGCAGCGCTCCGCGTCCAACTCAGAAGACTGGAATGGATGGGCATCTTCGGGATGGAGCGGGATCAACTCAGGATCGTCCAGCGGCGCATCAAAGCAGTCCACAAAACGCTCCTGCCCCACAAACCCAGGGCAGCACGACGGCCCCAGACACGCCTGAAAATAGTCTCCATCGCGGTCACAGGCCGGGTCGTAGGCGTCCAACGCCAGCACCACGGTGTCATCTTCAGCGGTGTCAAAAGAGCGCTGGGTCAACGCCAGCGGCAGACCAAAGCGCCAACGCTCATCTTCGGAGCGCTCGGCGCTTGCCAGGACCACAAAAAGGTCCAACGACCCACTGAGAACCTGCCCGGGGACCACCTCAAGGACCACCGACGAGCCTTCCAGGGCGCCAGGGGCAAGCTCGATGACCTCAGGATCCGAGAGCGCAAAGCGCCCTTCCTCGCTCTGGCGCTTAAACCAAAGGATGAGCTTATCGGCCTGCGCCTCTTGAAGATCGACCTCGGTTGAGACTTCAAGGCGAAGCACGCGCTCTTTGACGGGCGCATCCGCGCGGCACCCGACCCCAAGCCCAAACACCATCGCCGCAGCCCCAAAGACCACAGCGACGCTCGCCTTGTTTACCCAACACCAGGCCATGATCCTCAGGGCGTGTTTGCAAAATGGGACCGAGACAGGCGAGCCCGATGGCATCGAGGCCGAGGAGGCGAGCGCAGACGAACTGGAGGTTCGTCGAGCATCGATCCCGTCGTCGTCGATGTCATCGGGCCGCATGTCGATGGGAGATTTTGCAAACACGCCCTAGTCTCCGTCTGTACGGCGCTGGGTCAACTCCAGCATGACGCCGTGGGTGTCTTTGGGGTGGAGGAAGTTGATGAGTTTGCCATGCGCGCCGTCGCGAGGCTCGGGGTAAAGCACCCGAATGCCGTTGTCGGCCACGTGCGCAGCCGCCCCCTTGATGTCTTCAGTCCTCATGGCGACGTGGTGCACGCCGGGGCCTTTGCGGGCCAGAAATTTGGCCACCGCCGAATCCTCGCGCGTGGGCTCCAACAACTCGATCTTGGCCTCTCCGAGCTTGTAGAAAGACACTCGAACGCCCTGCTCCTCCACCACATCATCGCCCAGGTGCTCAAGGCCCAGGACGTCGCGGTAAAGAGGCGCGGCTTCTTCGATGCTATGCACCGCGATGCCGATGTGATCGATGTGTTTCAGCATGGATTGTGCTCCTTGTCGTCATTGGCAAACCTGTCTGTCATACACCATAACAGACCTCCACCAGGGCTGACCAACATCCACACCCAAGGCAAGGGCACAGCACACCATGATTTCAGAACAACAACTGGCCAAAGCGCTGCTGAAGTTGGGCCTGCGCCCAGGCCTGCCGCTGATGCTCCACGTCAGCATGCGCAAGCTCGGCCCCGTGGAAGGCCGCGCCGCAGGGCTCATCAGCGCCGTCACGCAGGCCCTTGGCCCAGACGGAACCCTCTTAATGGTCCTGGACGCCGACCCAGACGAGCCCTTTGATGCGCTGACCACCCCCGGCGATGTGGAAGACATGGGCATTGTGGCCGAGGTCTTTCGCACCACCGACAGCGTCCAGGTCAACGATCACGTCGCCGCCAGATTTGCCGCCCGAGGCCCACACGCCCAAACCCTCCTGGAACCCATTCCTCTGCACGATTACTTTGGTCCAGGCTCCATCTTTGAGCGATTTGTGGCCCTTGACGGGCAGGTCCTGCGCCTGGGACCCAACATCGACACCGTCACCTTGACCCACTACGCCGAGTACCTGGCCGACGTCCCCAACAAACGCCGCGTGCGACGCCACCTGCTGCGCGCCGACATCGGCCACCAATGGGTCGAGAGCCTCGACGACAGCGATGGCATCGTCGACTGGCCCCACGGCGACTACTTCTCCCAAATCCTCATCGATTTCATCGCCGCCGGCATGGCAAAACAAGGCCCCGTGGGCCAATGCACCGCCGAACTCCTCAACGCCCGGACCTTTGTCCCCTTTGCCACCCAATGGATGGAAACCCACCTGCGCTGAACCAATCTTTCTTGAACCTCGCCACAACCCCAAGCCCACACAGCACAGCAGACTGCGACACTTGAGAAGACCAAGACCCTTTTTTGTCCCCTCCCAACAGTTTTGCGGCCAGCGACGGCATCTATGTATAGTGTCGTCGCACACGAGACGAAGCACCAAGGCGGCCCCTGTGGCCAGAAGCAAGGAAGAGAGACACCATGAACCCACCGGGATTGGACGCACTGCGGGTGGTTCTGGACGATTTGCTTGAGGCGCACCTCGAAGATCTCCAGAAGCTGCGCACTGCCGACCTCTATCTGCCCACGCTCCGAGAAGATCGCGCCAGACTCCTGGCCCTCCAACAAGGCCAGCCCGAAGACCAGAGCGTCCTGCATGACCTGGACGAGACCGACCGCGACCACGACGACTTTGGCTGGGCCATCTGGCACATCTGCGAAGCCCACCGGCGCTGTCCACTCATTTCCGACAAGACTCGTCAGGCCGCCCGGCTCATCCAAGCGGCCTTTGTCCCCGAAATCTCAGAGCTGCGCGACCACTACGCCCAGGAAGCCGCCCGGGCACAGGCGCGCCGCCCTGAAGTTGAGCGCCTCGGTCAAGCCCTGGCCATGATCCCGGTGGCCGATGGCCAGACCCTCAAAACCTGGGTGGAGGGCTTTTTGGACAAGGGCACATCGCTGGGAGAGCTGCTGCGCCAAAGAGAAGAGGTCCGCCAGGCCACCCACATGACCTTGAGGCGGCTTCGGCGTCAGGTCATGAGCACGCTCGAAGACCTGCGCACCGCCGTGCGCCTTGAGGTCAAACGCAACCCAGAGTTGGACCCCGACTTTGAAACGCGCGTCTTCTCGACCCTCGACCAACACCTGCCCAACCGAAATGCCTGATCCCACCGCCCTGCCCCAATCCGGCGCGCTGGCGCTGCTGACCGCCACGCTCCTTGTCTGCCACGGCTGCGCCTCCATCTCTCCGCCCGGTCCCATGCTCCCCCACGACGGCCCCGCCCCGTTGCCCAAAGGCAGCACAGAGGTCGGGCTGATGCTCAACGCCGCAGGGGGAATCTTTCTGGACGGCGGCGTGGGCGTGGTGCTGCGCGTTGTGCACCAACTCACCCCCACCACCGCAGCCGGAGGCGACTTTGGGGTCGGCTTTCACAGCAGCCCAAAGCACGCCCGGGAACTCGGGCGCATGCGCAGGATGTGGATGGTCCGCGCCCACGGACAACACAACCCCGGCGGGCTTGAAAATCTGGCCCTGGTTGGCGGCAGCGGGCTGACCTGGACCTCCAGGGACTTGCTGGCGTTGACCCTCGACACCAGCGTGCTGACTGGCAACGACTTCTCCCTGAGCGAAGAAAGCAACCCGCCGCTGCTCATCACCCCGCTGGCCGCGTTGACCACCGCCGTCTCCATCCCGCTGGCCCAGGGGCAGCCCTTCCAAAACTACGAAAAGGTCTTCACCCCCCAACAGGGCAAAAAGGTCACCCAGCCCCTGCCCACCACCACGTGGTACATCGGCGGCACAGTCGGGATCGGCGTGGAAGGCACCAAAGGGCTCGCCCCTGGGGGCACGTTGACCGCCTCATGGTTCTGGGCCGACGCCGAGTTTGGTGAGGCCATCCTGATGAACGTGGCACTCACCCCGCGCCTGAGACTCCACACCGACGGCCCTTAAGTCCCACGGGCGCCCCCGCTGAGATCAACCCCATCTGAAAACCACGAGCGCTCGGCCCAATAAAGCGCAACAACCCTCAACACCCTCCGTCCGGCAGATGAGAAGCGTGGTCCATCGCTTCACACCAAGCTCAAGCCGCGCCCAGGTAAACGGCGTCGGCGCCATAGAGGGAACACATGCTCAAAGGGTTCAACACACGCTCCGCCATTGTTTTGATCACGCTGATGACCGCGCTGTCTTTGGGGGCCTGCAAAGGCAAAGACGCCGACACACCAAAGGCTCCCGACTCCACGGCCAAAGCGCCCAAAGACAAAGGCAAAACGGATAAGCCTTCAGACAAACCCAAGACCCCACTGTCCATCACCATCGACGGCAAGGAGATGCCCATCAAGGCCGTGCTCGCTCGCCCCACCAGCGGCGACGACGCCTTCTCGCTGGTCTTCAGCAGCAAGGATGGAAGCTGCGATCTGCTCGCGTTGGACAAAGAACCACACATTGTCCTCGATGTGGCTGGGCAAATATCCACTGGCGGCGGCCAGAAACACGCGATCTACAGCTATTACACCTACGCCACCTCCATCAAACACGACCGCTTTGATGGCACCCTCAAAGATTTTAAAGCGGGCAAAAAAACCGTCACTGGACACATCAAAGGCTTTAAGAAGTCTCTGAGTGTCTCGGGAGCCGAGCAGACCTTCGAAATCAATGGTGACTTCAAGGCCACACGCTGCAAGGCGCCCTTTGAAGGCACGGCGCTGGCCAAAAAGGTGGCCAAACAACGCATTGAAGGCGCCGTCGCCCAACCCAAAATCTCTGGCGAACTCGTCCACATCGCCAGCGCAGGCCTGCGCAAAGGCTTTGGGAGCAAAAAACTCTATGTCGAGCTGCGCAGCCACGCCGATGCCTGCGTCAACAGCATGGATCCGGTGGAGTTTCATTTTGAGGTGGACAAAGACGACAAGATCGTGGGCGCGGCCTTGCTGGGCAAGAAGATCCCTGGCTTCACCAACACTTTGAAGTTGAGCAAAGCCGTCGGCCCCATGGACGACGGGCTCAAAACCTCACTGAGCCGCAAAGACGCCGAAAACGCCACCCTGACCCTCGACGGCACCATGACCTTCAAGAGCGGTCACAAGGTCACCTTTGACGGCAAACCCATCAAGGTCTCCGTCTGCAAGTGACCTCACCCTCCAAGCACATTCAGGATGTCCTTTGATTGCCTTTTGATGTCACACCCTGCCTGCCCCGCATCCAAGCCAGCGACCGGGTGAAGCGCCACCGCACCAAACCACTTGGCGGACCTTCACCCAGGCGCTCAACAAAAGAGCGCCCAATCATCCTCACTGTTGGACAAACGAGGACCATTCGGGATGCCAAAACTCACCCACCACAGCTCCGGTGCGCACAAAACCCCCACCAAAACGTGGCTCTGCCTCTTGGGTCTCCTGGCGCTGCTTGTGACCGCTTGCGCCTGCGGCGATGCAGAATACAGCGGCTTTGAAGACGACTCAGACAACACCGAAGACTCCAACATCCCGCTCATTGATGAATCCACCAACGCCCTGGCCTACCAGGACGACGAACGCATGGTGATTGAGTGGAGGCTATACGAAGGATTTTCGTGCCAGGAGCCTCTGCTGGATCCGTGCTATGTCAACCAACTCATCATCCCCACGGCCCCATTGGAGGTCGGTCAGATTTTGGATTTTGAGGTGGGCGACTTTTCTTTTCTGGCCGATCTGGAGTGCAACAACAGCATCCCTTTTCTCACAGCCCGAGGACAGGTTGAGATCCTGAAGATCGACGCTCAGAAAATAGAAGTGCGGGTGGAAGTGGAAGGACGATATGAAGATGGGGGCGTCGATGATGAGCGGTATGATCTGAACATCAACGCAGCAAGGTGCCCTGGCTCCATCCCCACACGACGCGGCTGAGCGCCTTACACAGCCCTTCAAGCAGTGCGGGGGCGAACACTTATGGCATGGAGCGCCCTGTTTAGACCTCAACGCTCCATCGGAAATGGTCTCACAAGAGGAAGAGGTCGAGGTCGCGCATGGCCTCGCTGAAGATCAGCGCGGGGAGGTTGGCCTCATCGCATGCGTTGCCGTCCTGGCCCTGCACGAAGAAGCCAGAGACCTCAAACTCGTCGGGTTGGTAGCGGCCTTCGACCGACAAACCGCTGTGGTTGATGATGGCCTTGTGGCCTTCGGGCAGGCGGCGGTGGAAACTGTAGAAGAATCCAGCGTCCTCCACAGCACCGCGTTGGTACCCCAAACCGACCACTTTGCGGCCAAACGCGCTTGGGGACGAGGCGCTGCCGTTTTTCACGGCGTCTTTGAAGGGGCGCTTGATGGCAGGGTCGAAGGTGTAGACGCTGCGCTCAAGCTGCTCAAAGGGCTGCTCCAGCGAGAGCCCCCTGAGGCGATCCACCCAGGCATCCACCACCGCATCATCCCAGCCCAGTCGATGGGGGATGCCAATCAGAGCGCCGTCAGGGAGTTTGCCCAGCGCCTGGCCATCCACCTTGTTCTGGGCGCCGTCAGCCTCAATGGTGAAGAGCGTGGGTTCGGCGCTGTCGCCGGTGGCTTCGAAAATCACTCCACGAACACAAGCCGCCGCCACGGGGTGATCGACAAAGAGTTCGGTCCAGGCATCGAGCGACCAGCGCTGGCCGGAGACCATGGCGCGCTCCAGGGTGGCGACCACCAGCGAGAGGGAGCGGTCGACAGCTTCGCGCAGTGCTTTGGGTGCGGCGGCTGCCGCTTTGCCCACTTTGCGGCTAAGAGAGCGCCAGGAGATGGTTTTGCCCGAGGCGTCCTGGGCCTCCATCCCTTTGGGGCTAAGCGTCAGCGTGAGGGTGTGGGAGCCCGCCTGAATTTGACGCTGGCCCTGGTCATCAAAGCCGTGGCGCGGAGGACGCGCCTGACTCATGAGGGCCTCGAGGGTGGTGTTCTGGGCTTTGGCCAGCTCGGCGGCGGCCTTCTCTGCGCGGGCGCGCAGACCTTTGCTCTTGGCAGCACCGGCCCATGTGTCGACCCAGTAGAGGGCCACCGGCGAGCAACGGCGAGTGAGCGCGGCGAGCCGGTGGAAGGCCCAGGTTGAGGCGTTGTTGCGGGCCATCTCGTCGAGGGGTTCACCGAGGGTCTCGATGCGGGTCTCGTCGCCGAGCAGGGCCTGAGCGTAGATGCCAAACGCGCGGGCGTCGTTGTTGTTGCCGAGGGTTTTGAGGAGTCCTTCAACGGCCGCTTCGGCGGTGGCGGCGTCCAAACGGTGGCGCAGACGCCAAAGGCCGTCGTTGCTCTGGTCGGCGGTCTCTCTGGAGAGCGAGACGAGGATCCAGCGCTGTGCCCCTTCAGAGAGGGTTTGGCCGCTGGCCCAACACACGCTGGCCAACACCTGCGCGTCGACGCCCGAAGGGGCATCGGCGCTGGCGGTGGGCGTGCCGCAGAGGGCGGCGTCAAGGGCGGCGTCGGTCTGGGCCGTGGCGCCCTCGATGATCACCTCCAGGGGGGTGCAGGCGGCCAGCGCGGTGGCGATGGCCTCACGGGTCTTTTTGTTCTTTTCGCGCCCGAGGGCGTCGGCCAGCGCTTCCTGGGCCTCGGGGGTGCCATGGGCGGTCAACCAGTTGGCGACTCGCTGGCGCACACCGGCCTGACGATGCTTGAGGCTTTTGACCACAAACGGCACAGCCACATCGGCCACGGCGACGAGCTTGCGCTGGACATCTTCACGACGGTAGCGGTCTTTGCCAGCCAGCGCCTCGACCCACACGGGCACCACAACTTCGGGCATGTGGGGCGCCATGATCTCTTCAAGATAACGGTACTGGTGGTCGCGACCTTCAAAACGCTCGGTGCCCAGGTAGAAACGGGCCGCTTCGTGGGAGCGCTCCGTCCCAAAATGCTCGGCCCAGGCGTTCAAACCATCGTCGAGGTTCCCCAAAGAAGCCCGCAACCACAGTTCAAGAGCCATAAAGGGTGTCAGAGGCGCATCTTTGTGGGGCTCAAAGAGGGTCTTGGCGACCTCAAGTGGGACGTAGGAGTCGTGTACGGAAAACCAGTTGGAGACCATCAGCACGCTGGTCAAGGAATCGTCTGAGAGCGTTGAAACAAACTCAAAGAAAGGCGCACGCTGATCCTCTTGATAGAGGTTGACACCGTTGCCCATATATTGCGCCACCGCCTCATGGGCCTTGGCCAGCACATCTTCTCCAAGCGCCTCCAACGCCTCAAGGACAGGCGACGCACCGGTCGCTGCCCCTTTATCGTCACCGCCAAGCGGTGCCTCGATGATCTGCTCCAGAAGCTGCTTGACCCCGGCGACCTTTTCCTTGGAGAGCCTATCGGCGGCCAACGCCTTGGACGCTTCCGTCATGGGCAGCTCCAGCAAAAGGCCAGCGGCACCCATCCGGGTGTCCTTTTTACGAGCGCCGAGTGCGGCTTTGAGAGGGGCCTCAAGCGTCGCCCATTCAAAACGCTTCAAACCCGCCACCGCAGCGTTGCTGGTGTCGGTTTTGGCGTCTCCAGCCCCTTCGAGAAGCGTGGCGATGGCCTCGGGATCGGCCAATTCGGCCAGCGCTTCGTAAGCCACGTGGCGCAGCGGCATTTTGCCCCTGCCACCGAGGGCTCTGATGAGCGGCCCCTTGGCCGCTGGGCCAAAGCTCTTCAAAAGGTTCAGGAATGTCTTCTGGGTGCTGTCGTAGAGTTCTTTGGGCAAAGTGCCCAACTTGGCCAGCACAGAGGTGATGACCTCCTCGGTCGGCAACGCCTCCAACAAGACCATGGCGTCGCCGCCCGAACCCCAGCGGCTGATGCTCTGCATGCTCTCATCGGCGTATTTCAAGACCACAGCACGGCGATCTTTAGGGAGGGTTTTGATGATGGTGACCAGCAACTCGTAGTGGTTGCCCCGGCTGCGCACAGCGCCATCCAAAAGAGGATCGTAAGCCTCGGGCCACGCCTGCGCTGCCGCGCTGAGCAAAGGCCACAGCGAACACACCAGCACAGTGCACTCATGGTAGGGGTACTGGCCGTTGCTCAGGGCATTGAGGATCTTTTGGGCCTCGGCTTCAAGCAACGGGCGCGCACCATCGAGCTTGGCAAAGGCGTCGGCGGCCTCCTGGGCCTTGTAAGACTCCACCTTCATGCCCAGCGTCACGACCTCCTGGGGCGTCAAGGCGTCCATGACCGACGCAAAGAGCTCCAACTTAACGTGGGGACGCTCCGACACGTCTCCTTGAGGCTCGAACCATGGCGACGCCATCGCGTGAGCCCACTGCTTGGCGGGCCAGGCCGTCCACAGGTCTTTGATCCGTTGGTCTTCGGCCTGATAGCCGCTGCAGTATCGCGCCACGCGGTTGCCGATCTCCGTGACGGTCTCGGCTGGAACATCGCCCGCAGGCAACACCCCCATGCGCACCAGCGCCGAGGCCATCCCGGTCCGCAGCGGCTCGGGGAACCCCTGCCAACTGCCAGCGAGCGCCTGTGGGTCTTTAACGCCGCTCACCAACGGATCGAGGCCAGAGTGCCACCCAGGGAAAATCTCAACATTGTAGGAACGGTCGCTGGTCAACGGCTCTGCCTTGGCCTCAATCATCTCTCCCAGCAACGTAACCAGATCCTCAGCACACCACCCTTCGGGGATGAATTTGGCCAGAACCCACAACTCAGAGCTGTCTGTGGGCGACCAGAGTTCACGATCATAACCCATCCAGAGCGCCATGGCGTGAAGCGATTCGTCGTCACCGAGCTCGCGCTTGAGACGGTTGACCAATCGATACCCTTTGGCATCATCCTCGAAACACTCCGCGACCTTGGACCACTCAACGCTCATGTTTTGCTCCTTTCGCTCTGGGATTTGGGGCAGCGAAGGCCACCAGAAAAATTCTGCGCGCGACAGCACTGCAAATACGTATAGTTGGTTTTTTAAAAGTCAAGCGATTTGTCTGTGGTCTTAGCAGCAAACCTCCCCACAGCACCAGCGTTGTCTGGTCTTGGCAGCGCAGCCCCAGAGAGAAAACGCAAAAGGCAGCGGTTGATGAAGGGTGTTTGTTTCTCAATCAACGCCGACCAGCACGGCCACAAACCGCCCAATGGCCCAGAAGGCAAAAATACCCCGTGACAAGCCCCATTTAAGGTGTTAAATCGCCGCCGCCTGCTCTGGCTCTGTCCCCTTCGAGCCAGCGGCAGCAACATCACCTGTTGGTTCGGCCCAATGTGTGTTTCACGCACCTTCGTTTGGGTTCTGGTGTCCACAGCGGTGGACCAAGGTGTGCAAGCCAATGGGACTGTCGATTTGACGGTCCCCATTGGCCTGCACGGCTTGGCATCGATCGCACAAGGCAGCAGACCAGGGCGGAACCTGAGCCTTCAGGCATAGGCCTGACATCACGGAGGCGCTCACCATGGAAGCGTTGGCTTTGAAGAGCTTTCTGACGATGTTTGTGGTCATTGACCCAGTGGGTCTGATCCCCATCTACCTTGGTCTGGATCCTCACCAGACCCCCACCGAGAACCGCGCCACTGCACGCCGGGCGATATCCATCGGCGCTGTGGTGCTGGTTGTCTTTACCTTGGCGGGCGCCCAGCTCCTGGAGCATCTGGGGATATCGCTCGACGCCTTCCGCATCGCCGGGGGCCTGCTCCTCTTAAAAATCGCCGTGGACATGGTTTTTGCCCAACGCGAGCGCGAGACCCCCGAAGAAGCCCAGGAAAACCGCCAGCGCACCGACATCAGCGTCTTTCCACTGGCGGTGCCCCTGGTGGCAGGCCCCGGCGCGATGGCCAGCGTCATGATTCTGGCCGGCGAGTCCGATGGTGGGCTAGGCATTGGTGTGGTGTTGGGGTGCACGGCGGCGGTGTTGGTGCTGGCCTACACGGCGCTGAGGATGTCATCGAGGCTCTCGGGCGTCCTGGGACAGACGGGCATCAACGTGGTCACGCGCTTGCTGGGCGTGATGCTGGCCGCGCTCTCAGTCCAGTATGTGGCCGACGGCGTGATGGGCTTCATCGCTCCGGTTTGACCCCCCGTTGCCACAAACCGCCAGACCGAAAACACCTCGGTGCCCATCGCACAGCGCCGTTCAACCCCACGCAAGCACACACAAAACCCTGCCCCGGGCCGCACACCACCGCACGCGTCGGTGTGCGGCCGCTTGACACCGTTTTTAAC
>CAKZKQ010000613.1 GCA_937123825.1 uncultured Pseudomonadota bacterium | reverse complement strand
TAGACAAAATCGGCACTGGCGGCATGGCCGAGATCTTTCTGGCTCGCCGGCGCAACGCCACGCCCCCCAAAGGCCTGGTCGCGTTGAAGATCATCATGCCTGGTTTTGCCCAGGACGACGCCTTCAACCGCCTCTTTGATGCCGAAGCCAAGGTCACCTCACAGTTTGACCACCCTCAGGTCATCAAACTGGAGGATTATGCCCCCCGAGAGGGCGTCGCCTGCATGGTCCTGGAATACATCCACGGCCACACGCTCCAGGAGCTGCTCGACGCCAGATCTGACAACAAGCTCCCCATGGAGGTGGCGCTGTGGCTCACCATGCGCGCTTGCGAAGGCATGGACCACGTCCACAACCACACCACCGCCGAGCGCCAACGGCTGTCCATCATCCACCGCGACATCTCGCCCCACAACATCATGGTCACCTATGATGGACAGGTGAAGATCTTTGACTTTGGCATCGCCGCCAGCGCTCTGGACGACGATCAACTCGAATCCGGCTCCATGGCGGGCAAGGTCAGCTACATGAGCCCGGAGCAGTGCCGCGGCGAACCCCTTGACCCCCGCAGCGATGTCTTCGCCATGGGCGTGGTCCTTTGGGAGATGACCACCGGCAGGCGCCTCTTCAACCAAGGCAACAACATCCAGGTCATCAACGCCCTGGCCTCACCAGAGCCCGTCCAAAGACCCTCGCAGGTGATCCCGGACTACCCCCCGGCGCTCGAAGCGATCGTCATGCGAGCGCTGGCCAAAAAACGCGACGAGCGCACCCGCAGCGCCCTGGCGCTGCGCATGGAGATCAACCAATACCTCCAGGCCAACAACATCTTCCCTCAGCGACAGCAGGTCGCCGATGTCATGCGCTCGGTCTTTGCCGATGACCTTGAGCGCTTTGACGCCATGATGAGTCAGGCCCAGAGCGCGCTCTTGCCCACGCTCTCAGCCGCCACGCGCGCGCTCAATCGCAACAACGACCCCGCCAGCGCCGCCAACATCGACGAAGACGAAATCGAAAGCGCCATCGAACTGGCTCTGGCCGCCGAACAAGCCCGCGAAGCGGCCCGCGACGCCGAATCCATTCTGGACAACCTCGACGCGCTGCCCACGCCGGCCAGCATCCACTCGGGCTCCATGAACGCGCTTGGCCGCCCCGGACCCACCGTCCCCATGGCGCCGCCCCACACCAACCCCGGCATGCCCAACCCCCATACAAACCCCGGCATGCAGGCCTATCACACCAACCCCGGCGCCGTGATGCCCGTGACGGTGGGAGAATCCTCGGGCGGCACGCGCACCGCGCTGGTGGCCACCATTGTGCTCCTGGGCGCTGCGCTGCTTGGGTTGGCAGGCTTTGGCGCCTGGCACTTCCTGGGCAAAGACAACACAGCCACCGCGCCGCCGCCGGCCAAAGCACCGCCGACCTCTGGCAAGCTGATGGTGACCACCAATCCGGCGGGCGCCAACATCACCCTCAACGGACGCCGACTGAGCGTCACCACGCCGGCCACCATCCCAGACCTGTCTTTCAAAGACCCCGTGGTCATCACCGTTGAAAAAGATGGCTACATTGCCGTCCAGCATAAGCTGGCCTTCAACGCCGACATGGCCGAACAGACCATCCAGGAGACGCTCAACCGCAAATCCCGCAAGAGCAAAGGCACCGGCGGACTGCGCATCGTCACCAACCCCGCCGAAGCCACCATCTACCTCAACGGCCAGAAGATCGCCGACCAAACCCCTGTCCTCTACAAACAGGTCGACGCTGGGCTCGAAAACGCCCTGCGCATCAGCCGTGACGGTTTTCAGGACGAGGTCATGGCCTTCACCGTTGAGCGCGGCGAGATCAAAGACTTTGACGTGGAGCTGAGCCAGGTTCAGGAAGATCCCATGGGGCAGCTTTCTCTGACCAGCGAACCCTCAGGCTGCCGCGTCACTGTCAACGGCGACTTCTACGGCAACACCGCCATGGTCAATCTCATGGTCCCCGCCGAGGTCCCGCTGCAAATCCAGGTTGCCTGCGTCAACCTCGACCCCTGGGAGCGCCGCGTGGTGCTCCAACCCGACCAGGAGCTCAAGCTGCACGCCGCCCTGGGGCTGGCCGCCGCTGTCGCGCGTGTGGATGAAGCAACCCCTGACAAAACACCTCAGGAGACACAACCCCCCAGCGCTGATCCGCAGCAGCCCACCACCGATGACGGCCCTGGCCAGACCCCCAGCGCCCCGCAAGACCCGCCAGACACCATGGCCACCGTGGCCGTCAACACCACGCCGCCCACCACCGTCCTGGCCAACGGCAAGCCCCTGGGACAAACCCCCGTCGCCGACGCGCGCCTCAAACCGGGCCGCTACACCATGCTCTTCACCGACAAGAGCCAGAACATCACCTACGCCCAGCGCATCAAACTTGAAGCAGGCCAAAACCAGACCCTCGACGTCACCATCCCCAGCGGCACCGTCACCATTCAAAGCGACATCGCCGCCAACGTGACCATCAACGGACAGGCCGCTGGCGCCACCCCGCTGACCGACCACACCCTCTACGCAGGGCTGCACAAAATCCGTGTCTACGCCCCCGAACTGGGCTACGCCCGCGAATACCGCATCCGCATCCGAGGCAAAGACAGCCGCGCCATCTTCACGCGCTTCAAAGAGGTCAAGGTCACCCGCGTGGCGCAGAACACCCCCAAGGCCGACCCCAATAAAGAGCCTGCGCCCAGCGCCGAAACCAACGCCGAACCCGGTGCTGACAACGCCGAACCCGACACTGACAACGCCCAAGAGCCTACCAAAGACTCTGAAGAAGGCGCTGCCAACCCCGAAAAGGCAGACGACAACGCAAACCCCGACACCAACGCCCCCGGCGCTGAGCCCAAAGAGCCCGGCAAGGCCAACAACGACACGCAGAGCCCCGCGCCGGGCAAAGCGGGCCAGAACAACGCCGGTGCCAAGAAAAAACCCGGCGCTGGTCCCACCCAGAAACCACCACAGAAAAAGAAACCCAATCCTCTCGACGACGAACCCTACCCGCTGCTGAAGTGATCCATCATGGCTGCCCGCAAACCCTCCGGCACCAAACGCATCCCCATCTCGCAACTGGCCAGCATCGCCTCCAAAAGCGTCAAAGGCCGCGATCCGCGAACACTCCGCCCACCGACCGGCCCCACCAAGGCACGGGTCCTGGGCGTTGACCCCGGCAGCCGCGTCACCGGCTACGGCATCGTCGAGATCAACGGCACGCGCCTGACCCATGTCGCCTCCGGCATCATCAAGGCCTACAAACCCGGCGTCACCTTTGAAGACCGTCTGGTCACCATCCACAAAGAGCTCGACGCCCTCATCAAGCTCCACAAACCCGACGCCGCTGCCGCAGAAGGCGTCTTCACTCACCGCAACGCCCAGTCGGCGCTCAAGCTGGGGCACGCCCGAGGGGTGGTCCTGCTGACCGCCAGGCTCAACAACCTCAGCGTGGCCGAATACGCACCCACACGCATCAAACAAGCCGTCGTTGGCCACGGCTCAGCCGACAAAACCCAGGTACAGAAGATGATCTCCATGCTCCTGGGCATCCCTGCTCCCAAAAAGCTCGACACCTCCGATGCCTTGGCCATCGCCATCTGCCACCTCCACTCGCTGGCCCCCGGACGCATGTTCGGCGGGTTGGGCTAAGAGAAGCCCAACCACAGCGAACAATGCCGCCGGGACCACGTGTCGCTCAAAGGGCTCTCAAGCTCGCCCCGAACCTCGACACGCGCGATGTTGGTTGGCCATTGGTCAAGACCGTTGGAGTGCTCTACACTGTGACCAGCAGATTCCAGGCTGCACACACTCCATCACGACCCGGTCGGTCTTGCAGGCATAAGCCATGAACCGCTCTTTTGCACCCTGCGGTGCCCATCAGATTGGACTCATCTTACTGGCTTGGTTGGCGCTCGCCATGGCGGTCGGTTGCGACACGACCCGAGAGCCCGCCTCGACCGGCGCTGCGCGCTTTGCACCCTCGGTCACAGTTCCTCCGCCAGACGACAGCCCACAACCAGACGCCTCCGAGCCCACCGAAGACACCACCCCAGACACCTCCCAGGACGTCGATCCTCCCGAAGAGGACGTGGTGCCAGACGAGCCCGACCTGCCGCCGCCGTGTGAGCCCTCCGATGAGGTCTGCGACGGGGCAGACAACGACTGCGACGGGATGATTGACGAGGCTCAGGATGTCGAAGCCCTCGTTCAGGATGACCCGGAGCACTGCGGGGCGTGTGGGAACTCGTGCAGCGTCAAGGGCATGGTCAACATCTGCGTCGAAGGGCAGTGTGTGACCGAAGGATGCCGTCCCAGACACTTTGATCTCGACGGTGACCCGGACAACGGCTGCGAAGTCCGCGCAGAGACGCCGCGCTCAAACGGCCTGCGGCCCGCCGCACCGCAACGCACCGTCGTCTTTGACCCGTGGTATGCCGTCTTGGACGGCGAGGCGGTCTGGCTTTACCTGGCCTCCACCGATGAGCTGGTGGATGTGTTGGTGCTGCCGGGGGCTGTGGACGCGGCCTTTGACGCAGAGCGCAACCTCCTGGTGGTCGCAGGCGTCGAATCCATCAGCGTGCTGGACGTCACCGACGCAGGGCTGAAGTGGCGCGGGTGGTTTGAAGCCCCTGGCAATGAGTTGATGCGCGTGGCGGTACACAACAAGCACGCCTTTGTGGCCAACAACTTCAACCAGCTTGGCGACAGCCGTTTCTTTGTCTTTGACCTCAACGACCCATCCAACCCCACCGTCGCCCACCGCGCCGCCTCGCTGCGCGGGACCACCGACGTGGCCATCTACCGCGATGACTTGATGGTGACGGTCTCGGCCTCGACCGGGCTGTCCATCTACGACATCAGCGACCCCACGCGCCCCACCATCCTCTCTTTTGATTACTACCGGGCCTTTCCTTCAAACGGATTGGCCGTGGACCGGGACCGAGGGCTGGCTTACGTCATCAGCACCAACGGCGGCGTTCATATCTTTGATCTGACCGACATCAACGACGTCGTGCGCGTGGGCGAAATCACCGAGCGGACCTTTGGGCAATACAACGCGGGGCTCATGGTGGACGGAGACAGCCTCTGGGTGAGCGACTACGCCAAGCTGCGGCGCTTTGACATGCGCAACGTCCAGACCCCGCGCCGCACCAAGATTCAGTCTCTGCCCGGAGCAGGTCACCTGCATAAGCTGGGCGACGACGTCCTGGTGACGATGTTCCGCTCCTGGAACTTCCCCATCAACCGCTACAACATCAACGGCGGCAGCGTGGAGCGCTTTACCCGCGCTCAGGACGGCACCCTCTTTCGGCCCATCGAGGTCGCGTATGACGGGCAAGCCTCTCAGCAACTGACCCAGCTCCACCGTCTGGGCGACAACATCTTGCTGGTGGAGCGCAGCGGTCAGGCCTTCATTCACACCCCCATCCGCGACGATCAAGGCCAACTGACCCTGGGGCAACCGGTTTGGCAGGGATACCTCGGGCTCTACACCTCCCAGGTGGTCGGCGACAAGCTCCACACCATCACATGGTCCTACACGGGCCAGCAGCACCGCGCCGACTACATCATCTTTGGCATCGATGACCCCGCGCAGGGCTTGCGCGAGGAGGTTCGCCAGGACTTCCCCTGCTATCAATCGGGCGTCATCCCCTACAACCTCCTGGTCACCGACACCCGAGCCTATGTCCTTTGCGGCGGCTGGGACTTGCGCCATGTGGAGCAGTTGGATTTGAGCGACCCTCAGGCCCCCTTCCACATCGGGCGCCTGGAGAGCCCCCTGCCCGTCTTCCATCTGGCCACCACCGGGGGGCAACTCATCACCAGCGTGGAGCGACGCGTCTTTTACCGCACGGTGGGTCGCCTCGAAGGGTTCCGCACACCGGTCTCGGACCTGAACACCCCCAACTGGTCTTACAGCGCCCAGGGGCTGACCACGGGCATGTCCATCCACGGCCCCACGCTCTATCTCAAGACCGACCAGGGCATGGAGATGATGGACGTCAGCATCGATGACGGCTACGTCCCTCTGGAGCTGCCCCCGTTGCCGGGTCCGGCGGTCCAAATCGCGCCGCCTCCGGTGGCGCTGGATGGCATGGCGCTCTTGTCCACCGCCAAAGGCGCGGTCTTGATGAGAAACGCGGCAGAGGGCGCCTTTGAACCGCCCCAATCTTTGGGACAGTTGACCGACTTTCCCCTCTTGCCCATCGCCGCCACCCGGCTCGATGACACCGTCATCATTCTGGAGCCTCGCCGTGTCCTGACGATCCCGTTGACCACGGCCCCCTGACGCTTGACCGTCGCGCTTCGGCGCACAACTTCCCAGCAAAAGACGACGGTCATCTTGAGCTTCGACGTTTACCTTGTGATGTTGAGCGTGATTCAGGAGGTCAAGCGTCCTTTGAGCTTCGCCAGGCGCTCTCGGTGATCGGACAGGCGCGTGTTGGGCGGAAAAAGCGCTTCGGCTTCATCCAAGAGGACCTCTGCCCGACCCACCTCCGCCAACGCAGCCTTTCGATCAATGGAGATGATGGCGCCAGGGGGCTCTCGTCGGTCGGCCTCGTCCATCGCACGACGCGCCAGGTTGAGCTTGTGGTAGGAGAGCATCAGGCGGCTGTTGCGGTGCCCGGGGCAGATCTCCAGGGCTCGACGAAAGTGGGCGGCCTGCTCTTCAAAGGGGACAAAGTCGGCGCTGAAGAGGATGTAATCGGCGCTGGCGTTGTTGCGACCAAACGCACCGGTGCCGCGCCCCAACAAAGACTCGACGTGTTTGGCAAAGGGCCGCGAGGCGTCGAGCATGTCTTTGAGGCGAATTTCTTCTTTGGATTTGTAGAGCGGCCAGGACCACTCGACGCATTTTTCCAGCGCCCAGACCGAAATGTCCTCGTTGGGCCCGGTGATTTCAGTCACCAGGCGCAGCATCTCAAAGGGACGAATCAGCTCTTCGCGCTTGGCGCCGATGGACTCAACGGGGCGCGCCATCTCGTCGACCATGGCCAGCGCTTTGTCGATGACGCGCCGTTGCCACATGGCACAGCCAAGCTCAACCTGCTTGAGCGCCAGCACATCGGTCAGGCCGCCCTTCTCCAGGCTCTCGGCGGCGTGCTTCAAGACGCTCCAGTGCGCAGCAACCAAAGCAGGCTTGAGGCTGAGCGCGTCTTCAAGCGCCGTGACCAGTGCCTGCGCGTGGGGCTCAATGAGCCAATCCAAGACGTTGCTGAGCAGATCGGGGGCTTTGTCGGGCAGTTGGGCGTCGTGGCACAGTTGTGTCAGAAAGTGCTCATTGCCAAGCGAGGCGCCGTAAGCCTCTAGGGCCTTTTGCCACCACGCCCAGACACGCTGGGGGCGCTCCTGCTGGCCGAGCGCGTTCCAGCCCCAACGGGTGTAGAGCAACGCCAGGTGGTGGTGGGCCACTGAATCCAGACGTTGGTGGACCGCTGGCCACACCAGGGCAAACTGCCCTGCTCTGGCCCCAGCTTCGGGCTCAAGCAAGGCTCTGCCAAGGGCCTCAAAACCAGGGTCCTGGCGCAAGAGCGCAAGAAGATTGCCCAGCAGCGCAGGGTCGTCGTCCTGGGACAACGCCTGTCCGCCTTTGAGTTGGAGCATGAGCCTGGGCAGGAGGACGGCCTCGGTCAGTCTCCAGGCAGCGCGCTCATTGCGGTTCACGGGCTTTGCGTGCTCCGTCAGGCGCTTTCGTCTTTGCCGAGCGCCACATTGATGTCAAAAAGCTCATCGCGCAGCAGCGCCCAGAGCTTTTCGTTTTCTGCGGCCAGCGCTTGCTTCTCGGCCACCAGCTTCAGGAAGTCCTCGGCCTCCTTCATGTTGGTGGCGCGATGAACCACTTCCCCTTCGGCATTGATGATCATGTAGAAGCGGGTCTTGCGCTCAATCTTCCAGCCCTCTGGGGCCTCGGGTATTGGCTGCTTGATCCTGTGGAGTTGGGCATCAAAGGCCTGCTTTCCCTGGCCTTTGATCCGAAGACGCTCCCTCGCTTCCTTGCAAAGGCACCCATAACTGCTCCGATAGTGCTCGCATTTTGACCACACCACGGTGGACATCTTCAGCGGGCAGTCTATCGGCGCATTGATCCGATTGGTCAGAGTGTCGTTGAGCATGATCCTCGTTGGCGCCAGTGATGACGCATTGGTTGAGTGTCGACTCGCCTCATAAAAAACAGCCCAGGACCATCATCCTGTTCCATTTAAATTGTTTTCAGAGGTTCGCCGACTTCTGGTGCAGACTTAAGTTAACACGGCTGCTCCCTTTCGTCATGGGGCATTGCCGACCTCTTTGCCCGGAAACACCACAAAATCACCCACGAAGGAACGTCATGACGGCCTGACGCCATGTTTCGGGAGATTCCACGGGGATGGTGTGGGCGCAATCGTCAAAGATTTGATGACGCGCGTCGGCAAAAAGTCCGGTGATGGCCAGGGTCCCTTCAAGCGGCACGAGCGGATCCCGGCTTGAGCCCAACACAAGCGTGGGCGCCAGGACTTTGGGGGCGTCCTCTTCGGGCCGGGGAAACTTTGTCAGGCTCTCCAGCAGCGCCCGCAGCGCTGGTTCAGAGTTTCGCCGCGTGGTCGCCAGGATCATGCCATCGAGTTGGGCTTCATAGCGTCCCAAAAAGCGCGCCCCCAGAATGCTCGGCAGCGAACACCACGCCATGGCCTCCAAGCCGCCCCGGTTGAGCGTCTCCAGCCAGGAGCGCACGATGGTGCGGCGCAGTGCGTCCTGCCCTGCCCCCAGACTGGTCAAAACAAGCCGGTCGACCACTTCAGGGTGCCGCGCGGCCATGGCCAGCGCAATGCGAGCGCCGTAACTGAAACCACACAGATGGGCGCGCTCGACCCCCAGCGCCTTCAAGAGCGCCATCAGGTCTCGGCAGTGGACGTCGAGCGAAAGGGGCTCGGTCCCCAAATCGCTGCGGCCCTGGCCTCGGGCGTCGTAGGCCACGACGCGGAAATGTTCAGAGAGATGACGGCTCTGGGTGAGCCAGTTGGCGGTGGACTGGCTCATGCCGTTGAGCAGCACCACCACGGGGCCTGCGGCGCCGCGCTCATCGCAATGAAGGGCAACGCCGGGAGCGACCTCGATTTTGGGCATGTGAATTACTCGCGCTCGTTGATTTTGGCCAGATTCAGGCCACCGGTGTAGGCGTAGGAGACAAAGTCATCGTAGGCATAGACGACGATCCCAAAGGGAGCCTCGGCGGTCATGCGGTGGGGACCATCATCGAGCGGGATGTGGGCCACCACGGCGCGCTGGCTCTCAATGATGTGGGCATCGTACTCCATCGGGTCGATGGGCATGCCGTCGAGCGTCAGCGGCACACCAAAGGGGATGACGACGGTCACAAAGTCCAGCGCGTAGGTCGCCGGGGTCAGGAAGTCATACTCGCTGCGGAACTGCTCCTGGGGAGGCATCAGGAAGAAGGCCGGGTCGCCAGCCTGGTTGCCAAAGTCCTCGTTGCCGGTGGCAAACTGACCGCTCATAAAGGCGCCAATGAGAATGGGTTTGTCGGCGCTGGCGGAGAAGCCTTCGTTGGTGCCAAACTCGCAGAACTCGTTGGCGTTGAGCACGATGGTGTCAATGCGGGTCAACTTGTCCTCGCAGTCGGGCACCGCCGCCGGAGGTGCCGAGCCTCGGGCCGCGCGCAGCTCGCTGTAGGGGCGGTCGAGGATGATGGTGGTGTTGTCGTCCTGAGCCAGCAACTTCCAATAGGTCGCCTCACGGGTGCGCGGGGGGCCTTCGCCGCGGACTTTAAGCGGCGAGGTGACGTAGTTGCGCCCCCAGGTCTCGGAGGGGAAGAGCTGCTGCTCGACGTGGTCGCAGGCGGCCAGCGTAAAGGGGATGTTGGTACAGGAGTGGGCGCCGAAGACGGCCACGGGCTTGGAGGCCTCAATGACCGAGCCGGTGACATCGACCTCGGGGGTCGACTCGGCGGTGGCCAGGTTGAGGACCTCCTGGGCGTCCATGGTCAGCGTGATGACGCCGTTTTCGTCGGGCTCGGGGACCCCTTCGCCGGGACGAATCCGGGGATCGCGCAGACGCACGGTCACCTCGGTTTCATCCTCCACAGCCACAATGGTCAGCGTGGCGGGCGATGAGAAGTCGGTCCGAGGCGTCCAAGTCGGATAGCTCATGGCGACGTAGTTCTCG
The DNA here is from genome assembly GCA_937123825.1 of uncultured Pseudomonadota bacterium. GTDB lineage: Bacteria > Myxococcota_A > Bradymonadia > Bradymonadales > CAKZKQ01. Next base: position 12,877 of record CAKZKQ010000613.1, on the reverse strand, counting down.
GTCAGCGCGCCCTTGGGCAGCAGGATCGAGGCGTCGTTGGTGAAGCTGTAGTTGCAGCAGATGGGGTTGAACTGGTAGGCCACCACCGGGCGACTGGAGACGACGTGCCAGGCGATGCGGGCCAGACTGGAGATGTAGGGCTCTGGGGTGCGGCGCGGGAAGAGGACCTGGAGTTGGCCTCCGGGGGGCACTTCGATGTTCTCGACAAGACCCTCAATCGGGCCGCCGACGGCGTTGCCAGCCGGGTCGAGGACCTGGGTGTAGACGGTGGTGGAGGTGAAGCGCGGATCGATGAGCCCCACCGGGATGAAGACCTCCGGAACGGACTCCATGACGTCGCCCTCGGGGGTGTAGACGGTGATGCTTGCGGGCTCCTCCTGGGGGTTGGCCAGCACGACCGCAAAGGGCGCATCGGGGGTGGAGGTTTCGTCGTCGTCGTAGAGCAGGTTGTTCTCCAACTCCACGGGCCAGTACTCACAACCGATGTAGCTGCGGGTCTCTTCGGCGATCAAGCACGGGTCGAGGCAAGCACCGTTGGAGCAGATCGAGCCTGCGCCGCACGCCTCCTGGTTGACATACTCGCTGCCGTCCTCGTCGCAAATCGCCGGGAGATCCTCGTTGACGCAGACCCGGTCACCGGGGATGCAGGCGACCTCGACACACTCGGGTTGCCCGTCTTCGGTGCGGCAGACCGATTGGCCTGGGCAAGCGCGCTGGAGGATCTGGTCGCCGCGAAAGTTGCAGACCTCAATGGCCGGGGTGTTCTCCACGACGCACCGGATGATGGCGTCGGGCTCGCACATGACGACCTCTTCATCCTCGTCGGGGACGTCTTCGTCGGGGACGTCAGTGTCCTCGGGGTCACCCACATCGGGATCGCCCATGTCGGGGGCATTGTTGGGATTGTCGGTGGCGTCGGGGGCCCCATCATCCGGGGTATCGTCGCTGCACGCCATCGCCGCCGTCGCCATTGCCACCAGGGCCAACGCCCTCCACAAGGCCTTCCAATTCATAAAATCGTCCTTTGTATCGACCAAACCCACGGCGCGGTGGTGCTGCCCAACCCGGTCTGCGACTGTCGGCGGCCCGTCACCGCGCCCACGCGCGTCTTAAACGACTTCATAGACTAGGGAACTCGGCCCTAAGCTGCAACCCCTACCCCACCGGTATGGGCGCTCACCCTGGCTCAATCGGCTCCAGGACCACGGCGGTACCGTAGGCCAAAAGCTCGGCCGCGCTCTGCATGATGGAGCAGGTCTCAAAGCGCATCCCGATGATCCCCGTGGCCCCCATCGCCAGGGCCGACTCGATCATCCGGTCAATGGCCTGCTCCCGGCTCTCGGCCACCATTTTGGTGTACTCGGGGATCTCGCCGCCCACCAGCGACCTCAAACCCGCGATCATGTCCAAACCCACGTGGCGCGCCCGCACGGTGTTGCCCCGGGCCACCCCCAGAACCTGCACCACGCGCATCCCCGGCACCTCCAACGTCGTCACCACCGGGATGGGGCTGCGATACCCCAGCTTGGCCCCCTGGCTGGTGCGGATCATCGCATCTTGTGTCACCGATCAACCTCCGCATAAGGATCTGTCTTCAATGTGCGCCACCGGTCGCGGCTGACCACCAACAATCCCACCGTCATCCCCAACAACACAAGGCCATGGCCAAGCCGCAACGGCCAGGGCACCTCCGGCGCCACCATCACGTGCCAGGCCGAGAACCCCCACATGAGCAACACCCCCAGCACCACCAGGACCACCGCCAGACGGTTGCTCGTCGGCATCGGCTTGCTCTGCAGGCGCTGCTCACGCTCCGAGAGCATCCTCACGCGAAACTCGTCCATCACGTCGCGTGTGCGCGCAAACGACTCAAACTCCTGCCGACACTCCGGGCACCGCGCCAGATGGGCCTCCCAAACCTCCTCCTCTTCAGGCAGAAGCATCCCGTCGAGCGCCTTGACCATCAGGATTTCATAAGTCTCGTCATGCTTATCCATGCTCATGCCCTCCAGTCAGGGTCGCTGTTGAGGACATTCTGCAGCGCCTTGCGTGCCCGGTACAAGCGGCTCATCACAGTCCCCACCGGACACTCCAGCACCGCCGCGATCTCTTCGTAGCTCAGATCCTGCCAGTGCCTCATCTGCAAAATCTCCCGGTGCGAAGACGACAACTGCCCCAATGCGCGATGAAGGATTGCGTCGCGCTGCGCCTGAATCAACTCGGCCTCACCGCGCGGCGCTGTTGGCACTCGCTCAATGATCGGCTGGGGGTCACTGACCTGTGGACGGCGCTTGCGGCGCGCCAGAATGTCCAAACAGTAGTTCTTCAGGATGCGGTGAAACCAGGGATAGAACGGCTCGCTCTCCCGGTAACGCTCGTGGGCCTTGAGCGTGCGAACGTTGGCCTCCTGCAGCGCGTCCTCAGCGGCGGTCGTGTCCCGCAAGAGCGCCAAAGCGGCCATGTAGCCCTTCTTCTGCGCATCCGTAAGCATGGACTGAACTGTGGAGCGGCTCGCCATCAAGTCACCTCCTGAGCGCAACAACGCGGAACCCAAACCAACCCGCTGTCACCAACCCCTACGACGCAACGCTCGCCCTATTCCGCCGCGCAGGACGCTTTATGACCAAAAACCACACAAAAACAAACCCTCACGCTGCCCAGGATGTCCTCTGCGCCATCCCAACAACCTCTCAACCTTCCCCAAGCCCCACCGCACGGGGTATCCTGGTGACTTCAACACCGGTGCCGCCGCAACCTCACCGCTCCAGAGGCCACCCATGGACACCACACAGACACTCAACGCCCTCAGAGCGCTCTTCTACGAAGAAGAACCAGGACCCAAAGCCTGGCAGCGGCTGATTGAAGTCCTTGGCGCCACCCAAAACGCCAGCCCAACGCCCCTGCTCGACTGCTGCACACCTCACATCCAAAAGTGGCCAGCACAAACCACACGAAGGGCCCCGCTGCGGTGGCTCCAGACCAGCGCCCCCTGGCTGACGCTGGCCAACACCGTCGAACTCAACAACCACAAGCTCGACGACCATACCGTCGCCACACTCCTTGGCGACGCCCCCCTTAAGAGATTCAAGACCGTACACCTGGCCAACAACCACATCACTGACCAGGGCGCGCAGTGGCTGGCCGCGAACCTCTCCAGCGGCACGCGCCTTCACCTGCTCAACAACCCCATCGGGCAGGACGGCGCCAAGGCATTGGAAGCCCGCTCGGATCTTCACTGGCTCCCGGCAGACCAACACACCTTGTGCGTCATCGGTGGCAAACACTTTGGCGCCGCTTTCCCGCTGGCGCCGCGCGTCTCCATTGGCCGAGGCCGCACCAATGACATCATGTTGACGGACTCAGCGGTCTCCAGGAGGCACTGTGAGGTGCTCACTCCAGACCCCTTCCACATCGTCGCCAATGACCTCAACAGCTCCTGCGGCATCTTCGTCAACGGTCAAAGACACCCTCAGGGCGGGACACTGAGCCTCAATGACCACCTGATGGTCGGGCACGTTGTCTTCTCGGTGAGGACTCCCGAGGTGAGCGCGCAGATGCAGCGCTTCAACATCCAGGCAAACCTCCACCTTGACGCCTTCTTTGAGGGGCGCCTTGAGTGGCTCTCACCCATGGAGTTGGTCAATATGGTGGCGGGCACTCAAAAGTCGACGCGGCTTGCGATCGAAGCTCCGGGACAAGACACCATCGAGCTTGTGTTTGAGCAGGGTCGTCCAACATTGGGGAGGTTGGGAGACGGTCAGGAAGTGCCCCCAAATGAGGCGCTGGCCCGAGTCAGGGACATCACATCGGGCCGTTATTGCTTCAACCCTCTTTGATGGAGACCAAACTATAGGCAAGAGGCTTGATTTGGCATGAGGCAGCGGCGGTCTACTTCGGGTCGAAGTCGCTGGCGCTGTGGCGCTCGGGGAGCTGCTCTTCGGGCGAGCCCCAGACGCGGTTGACGCGGCGCCCGCGCTGCACGGCGGGTCGCTCGGCGATGGTGGCCGTCCAGCGCAGCACGTGGGTGTATTCGTGGACCGAGAGGAACTCGGCGGCGCTGTAGAGCTTGCCCTGCGTCAGCACCCCGTACCAGGGCCAGATGGCCATGTCGGCGATCGAGTACTCCTGACCCGCCATATACTCATTGTCGGCCAGATGGCGATCCAACACATCCAATTGGCGCTTGGTCTCCATCGCAAAGCGGTTGATGGGGTACTCAAACTTTTCGGGGGCGTAGGCGTAGAAGTGCCCAAAGCCGCCGCCCAGGTACGGCGCGCTGCCCATCTGCCAGAAGAGCCAGTTGAGGGCCTCGGTGCGCGCCCTGGGTGTCTGGGGCAAGAAGGCCCCAAACGATTCGGCCAGATAGAGCAGGATCGAGGCAGACTCAAAGACGCGCGTGGGCGGATCGGTGCGGTGGTCCATCAGCGCCGGGATCTTGGAGTTGGGGTTGGCGCCCACAAAGCCGCTGCCGAACTGGTCCCCCTTGCCAATGTTGACAAGCCAGGCGTCATACTCGGCCTCGTGGCCTTGCGCCAGCAGCTCCTCAAGCATGATCGTGACCTTGACCCCGTTGGGGGTCGCCAGCGAATAGAGCTGAAAGGGGTGCTCTCCCACAGACAACGGCGCCTCGTGGGTCGGCCCAGCGATGGGGCGGTTGATGTTGGCAAACTGGCCGCCACTGGCCTTGTCCCAGGTCCAGACCTTGGGGGGTTGGTAGGTATCGTCGCTCATCCTCTCTCCATCAAAGTGCAGGTCCAGGACCCGCGGGTCCTGGCGGGGGTTTGGGGGTAGAACCCCCATCTCAACCGTTCAAGCCGCCGTGGCGCACATCCAAGCACAAAAGCGGGGGCATGAGGGGGCGGCAGCCCCCAGTGAACACAAACTCTGTTAAGCCCGAAGCACGCCCAGGCCCCCATCTGGTCCCCAGAAGACCCATTTCGCTACAAAAATAGTCCCAACCCCACACAAAACCCGCCCTCAAAACGCCTCCAACCCCACATCATCCCCCTGCTCTTCCCCCGTTTTGGGCGCTTGGACTGCACCAGAAGGCGATTTGGGTGCAGGCGCGGGCACTGCAGCGGGCTGAGGATTGGGTTTGGGCTGTGGTGCGGCGGTCGGCGGCGCGGGCTTTGGTTGCATAGACTCTTTGGGTGCAGGCGCCGCTGGGACAGGGATTGCTGGCGGCTGGGGCTGCGCCGCAGCGGGTTGAGCAGGCGCCACAGGCGCTGGCAAAACGGGTGCGGGCGCCGCAGGCGCAGGTGTCGGCACAACAGGCGCGGGTGCAGAAGGCTGCGGTGATGCAGACGCTGGGGTCTGCGGCGAGTCAGGACGCGGCACCCGACGCGGATCAAGCTGAAGCTCAAGGGCGCGCAGGTCGGCCAGTTGTTTGTCGAGTGCCTTGACCCACGCCTCGGCCCTGGCCTGCACGGCGGGCTCCTGGCCTCGAACGCCTTTGAAGTGAACGCGGGCCTGGGCAAGCGCCGTGCGCGCCGCCGAGACCTTCAAGGTGCCTTTGACGAGCTCCTGTTGGTCTTCAAGGCCGCGCAGCGCGTCGCGGTTGGCGGCGCTGCTGAGCTTGACCGCCTGGGCGACAAGGGCCATGGCCCGCTCCAGACGCTCAGGGCGCGCCAGATCGAGCCTGGCCTGGGTCAGGACCACAGAAAAGAGCCGCGCTTCGCAGTCGGCCAGGTCCGCGCAGGGTCCAGTGCGGGCGGTGACCTCGTTTTCCACCAGAACGGGCTCAAAAGCGGTCGTGGGCACGTAGGGGGACCATCCAAAGGGGGCGTAGATGCCCTTTTCAACGCGGACCTCGGCCCCTTCGCGGGTCAACTGGAGTGATTGGCTGTGATCGTTGGCCAACCAGATGTAGCCAACCACCAGTGCCACGACCACCAGCGCGCCGTAGAGGTAGCGCATGGGGCCAGGCTGGTCATCGGAGAGGTCGATTTCGAGGGGATGGTCGTCCTGAAGCATGGTGGGCACTCCACATCCGTCAAAGTGGGTGTCTGCAAGGACGTTTCAGCGGGTGCGCATGGGCGTCACACTCGCTGGAGTGGCCAATCACTCTTCGGGCAGGTCTTTGAACTTCATGGTGCCGATGTAGGACAACTGCCGATAGCGCTCATCGTAGTCCAGCCCGTAGCCCACGACAAATTCGTTGGCGATGGTGAAGCCAACGTAGTCCATCGGGACCTTGACGCGCTCCCCGGCGGGCTTGTGCAGCAGCGTGCAGATGCGGATGGACTCGGGCTGGCGGGTTTCCATGTTCTGCAGCAGGTACTGGATGGTCAGGCCGGTGTCGACGATGTCCTCGATGATGAGCAGGTGCTTGCCGGCCACGGGGCGCGACAGGTCGCTGGTCAGGCGCACCACGCCGCTGGACTCGGTGCGGCTGCCGTAGCTCGCCAGCCCCAGGCAGTCGCACGAGAGCCCGGGCAGCTCAATCTGGCGGATCAAATCGGCAAAGAACGGCACAGAGCCCTTCAGGACCGCCACCGCGACGACCTCTTTGCCTGCGTAATCGGCCGAAATCTGCGCCCCCAGCTCTTTGATGCGGGCCTGAAGCTGCTCCTCGGTGATCATGGGGGTGATGCACTCGAGCTTTCCGTTGTACTCGGTCACGAGGGTATCTTGCGCCATTTTGGGATCTCTCCTGTGCTCGGTTTTGCTCGTCCGATTGTCGTCGTGGGTCAACAAAGGGGTCGCCGGGCTCGACGTCCACCTGAAAAAGGGTTCACAGCAGGGTTGGGGCGGTCATTTGGCGGCCAACAACACGTCGCCGCCAGACCAAACGCCCGTCACACCCAGGCGTTGTTCATGATTTCGCCAAAACCGCCGCCACCCGGCACGATGTAATCGTGGTCGTTGAGGCCGCTCTCCTGGTCCCAGTGGGTGCCAGGGACGGTCTTCAGGACCTCGGGCGAACTCATCCCTCGGTCCAGACGCAGAGCGTACATGATGACTTCGGGGTGGTCGGTCTTGATGCGCCGGACAAACTCGGGGGTCACAATCAGGTTGAGCGTCAGCAGCTTGCTGGGCTTCCCGCCGAAGGTGTCCTTGTAGTACTGGATGGCCGTCGAGAGGCTGGTGCCAGTGGCGCCCATCGGGTCCGGGAAAATCACAATCCGCCCATCGACCGGACCGCCGATCTTTTCGCCCGAAATCCGAGCGCCGACCACGTGCTCATCGGCGCCCACAGCGCGGCTCATGATCAAGTGGTCCTGGCGCACGACCATGGGGTCGAGGATGCGGTTGAGGACGTTGTAGCAGGTCAGGCTGGGCAGGATGCCAGCGCGGGCGATGTCCACCGTCACCACCGGGGTGGAGCGGTCAAGCATGTGACCTTCGATGATGCCGCGCTCCTGGGCTTGCTGCGTGTCGCTGAGCACCTCCTGCATGCGGCTGGTGACCTTGCGCTGGATCAGCGGAAACTCCTGGTTGATGACGGCGTAGACCAGGGTCCGGTAGAGGTCCTCAACCAGAAAGTTGATCTCGGGCTGCACGGCCTGCGGCGAGCACAAGCGCGCCAGGAGCGACAACGCCAGCGGATCGGAGAGGATGTGCACGTTGTCACCGTAGTGGTGCTCGATTTCACTGGGGGTGTGGCTGCAGGTGACATACTGCTGGTCCAGCATGGGAGGCCTCACGGGTTGGGATTTGGGGGTCTAGGTTTTGTTGAGGTTTGCTCCCGTCGCCGGTCCACAAACGTCAACAGAACCTTGTCCGAAAAAGATGGGTTGGCGTCGGCTTTTCGGATGACCGCTGGGGTCACTGTGTTGCCTGCGTTGTACGCGCTGACCTGCCCTAAGGCAAGAACGCTCAGCCCCAACGTCCAGCAAAGACGCGCTGGGCTGGGCCTTTCATGACCACGGGGCCGCTTTTGTCCGCGCCCCCGCTGCCCACGGTGATGTCCAACGGACCACCGGGCAGCTCGATCCTGGCGGGCTCGTCGGCCTGCAAGAACCCCAATTTGACCAGCACACCTGCGGCGGCGCAGGCCCCGGTGCCGCAAGCCAGCGTCAACCCGGCGCCGCGCTCATGGACGACCATCTGAGCGCTCTGCCCCTGGGGCCGAATCCAGGTGACGTTGGCGCCATTGGCAAAGGCCTCATGGGTGCTCAGCGCTGGCCCCAGCCGCTCGGCGGCGGCGCGCAGGTCAAAGTCGGGGTCGGTGACGACACAGATGGCGTGAGGGTTGCCGGTGGAGGCGACGTACAATCGGGTGATGACACCAGCGACCTCAAGCTCCAGCCAGCCCTCGGAGCATGGGCCATGGGCCCCGGCAAGCACGGGATCAAAGCTGACGTGCCCCATGGCGACGTCGACCCACGGGACCCCGTCGTGCAAAGCGACGTTGCAGGGATAGACGCCCGCGTCGGTCAGGACGTCGACATGACCAGGTTGGTCTTCGGTCAGGTAGGCGGCCACGCAACGCAGCCCGTTGCCGCACATCTCGGGGCGAGAACCGTCGGCGTTGATGACCACCATCTGGGCGGCGACGCCGTCGGCGGGCAGGAGCGCGAGGATGCCGTCGGCGCCCACCCCAAAGCGCCGCTGACAGACGGCCTGCACGGTCTGGTCGTCGGGCATGGCGCCGCCCTGACGAAGGTCGACGATGGCAAAGTCGTTGCCCAGCCCGTGGTACTTCACAAAATCCAAAGGGTCACTCCTCACAGACACGGCGAGCCTGGTTGCAGGTGAACGGGAAGAAGCATTCCTGGTCGTTGGCGCAGCCGATGACGCACAGGCCGTCGACGTTGCAGCCCTGGTTGGCCTCGGGACAGTCGGAGGCCGCCGCGCAGGAGCATAGGCCGTTGTTGCACGTTTGCCCGTTGCCGCACTGGTTGTTGTTGCGGCAGCCGACCACGCAGGTGTTGCCAAAGGCCCCTTCCTGACAGATTTCGCCCGCCACGCAGTCGCCATCGACGTTGCAGGGCAGCGGGACGCAGACGCGGGTGTCGGGGTCACAGGAGGTCCTGGGGGTGCAGTTGTCTTCCTGGGGGCGACAGCCAACCTGGCACAGGTCCAGGCCCAGGAAGGGATCGGCGCCGCAGTACTCAAACGACAGACAGTCGTTGTCGCGCTCGCAGCGGGCCGGGATGCACAGCGCCTGGAGCTGCCCTTCAAGATCGAGGATTTCACAGAACTGGTTCTCGGGACAGTCTGCGTCGCTGCCGCAGCCCGGGATGCAGGCGCCCGTGTCGGTCTGACAAGAGAAGCCGGGGCCGCAATCGATTTGCTCCACGCAGCCCGACTCGCACGTGCGGGTTTGCAGGTCGCAGTGGGCCTCAAACCCGCAGTCTCCCGCGCGGCAGCCGGGCTCACATTGGCCTTCGTCGCAGTATTGGAACGGCGCACAATCGCCGTCCACGGCACAGAAGCCAGCCACGCAGAAGCCCTCGTCAAGGTCGCAGCGCTCTCCAAAGTCCACATCACACTCGGCGTCGTTCTGGCAGGTGAAAAGACACAGGCCGGTGTCCTGCTGACATCCCTGCCCCACAAACGGACAATCCTCTGCCACACGGCAGGGGGCATCGCACTCGCCAAACTGGCACAAGAGCCCTTCCCCGCACTGGTCGCTGTCCAGACAGGTGCAGCGCTGACTGAAGTCGCTGCAGAACTCTCCAGGGGCGCACTCGTTGTCATCGCGGCAACCGGCACGGCAGGTGCTGACAAAGCCGTCGTTGAAGCAGATCTGGTTGGGGCCACACTCCAGGTCGTTGGCGCAGTTGGTGAACTCACAAATCCGGGTGTCGGCGTTGCAAACGCTGCCCTGGAAACAGTTGTCGGGCTCGGTGCGGCAGCCCAACGTGCAGGCCTGGCGACCAAGCTGGTCGTCAAAACCGCAAAACTCATCGGGCAGGCACTCGCCGTCGGCCACACAGGGCGCGGGCACGCACTGACGGGTAGGGAAGTCGTCCACGATGATGTCTTCACAGACCAAACCGGCGGGGCACTCGAGGTCGTCCCGGCAGCCGGGGACACACTCGTCGTTCTCTCGGTCGCAGAACGCCCCTTCTCCGCAATCCTCATCGTTTTGACAGCCTTCGGAGCACTGGCGCGTGTCGAGGTTGCAGGTTTGACCAAAGGGACACAAACCCACGCGGCAACCTTCGGTGCACCGAGGAGAGAGCAGCCCAGTGTCGCAGAACTGGAACGGTTCGCATTGGTCGTCGTTGCTGCACGCGCGGCCGACGCACTGGTTCAAGAGCGGGTCGCACTCCAGACCCGAAAACTCTCCGCCACAGTCTTCCACGTCGCGGCACCCTTCGACACACAAGCCCGTGTTGGTGTCACAGATGTCCCCAAACTGGCAGTCGATGAACCCAGCGCAGGGTTGGGCGCACTGGCCACCGTCGCAAATCAGCCCTGGCGCACAGTCGTTGTTGTCGTTGCAGCCGCAGGTGTTGGTCTGCTGGTCGCAGCTTCGGTTGTCGGGGCAGTCGGCGTCGTCGCGGCAGCCCGCGTCACAGACCTGGTCGGTGCAGATCCTGCCGGGGCCGCAGGCGTCGTCGTCGGGACAAATAAAGGCCTGACAGACACGCAGCAAGACGTTGCAGATCTGGTCACCAGGGCAACTGTCGGGATCCACCTGACAGCCCGCCTGACACGAGGTCTCCAGCGTCTGCGGATCCACCGCGCAAAACTCGCCGTTGTCACAGTCCCCATCGTCCAGACAGCCCACCTCCACGCACACGCGGTTCAACGGCGAGCAAGCTTGCCCCTGGGGGCACTCTCCCAACCGACAACCATCCACACACGCGGGCGGGAACTGGTCGGTGTCGCAGAACTGCTGTGCGGGGCAATCCAGGTCGTTGACGCAGTCCACACCGACGCAAAGCCCTGTGTCCAGGTCGCAGAACTGGTCTGGGCCGCAGTCCTGGTCGCCCTGGCAAAGCTCCTGAACACATTGGCGCGCCATGGGATCACAGATCTGGCCTTCGGGGCAGTTGTCGGGCTCGACGCGGCAGCCATCAAGACACACATCGCGGGGGCTGTTGGGGTCAGGGCCGCAGAACTGGTCGCCGCCGCACTCGTTGTCGTCGGCGCACGGCGGCGCAGCGCACTGGAAGCGGCCATCGAGGTCCAGACACTGCAAACCAGGGGCGCACTCGTCGTCGTTGCGGCACCCTTCAACGCAATCGCCCTGGCCGTCGCAGTAAAACCCGGGGGCGCAGTCAAGGTCGTCGCGGCAACCGGCCACGCAAACCCTCACATCCACATCGCAGCGCTCTCCCTGGGGACAATCGCCAACGCGGCAGCCCACCTCACACAGCGCCGCGTCACTGTCGCAGTATTCGCCCGGGGCGCAGTCCTCATCTCCGGCGCACGGCGCCTCAATGCACAGCCCCTGGAGTTGGTCACAGACCAGATTCTGACCGGGAACCTCACAGTCGGCGTTTTGCGCGCAAGGCGGCACACAAACCTGCTGGCCAGGATGGCAGATCAAGCCAGGGGCACAGTCGTTGTCTTCCAGACAAGAGGGGGCACAGCGGCCCTGAAAGCAGGCTTCCCCACCAGCGCAGTCTTCAAAACCGGCGCAGCCGCACTGGTCGCCGGGCAAACACGCGTTGTCGCCCTGACAGGCGTCGTCGCTGCGACAACCCGAGTAACACACACCGTTGTCACACACCCTGGCGTCGCCGCAGTCTTCATCAGCCAAGCATCCTGTGGGCAAGCACGTCCTGCCATCGGCGTCGCAGCGCTCCCCCTCATCGCAGTTGTCTGGCTCCGTGCGACAGCCCTCCAAACAGGTCAACTGATTGGTCGCCCGGTCGATGCCGCAATACTCGTTGTCGGCGCACTCCTGGTCGTCCAAACAGGGCGGCGGCACGCAGCGCTGACGCAGCCCCGCTTCGGTGTCAATCAGGTCACAGCTTTCGCCCTCGGGGCAGTCCTCAGACCCTCGACAGCCCTCAAAACACACCCGCGCTTCCAAATCGCAGTACTGACCCGCGTCGCACCCATCGGGACGACACCCCAACCGACAGCGGCCACCGTCTTCGCCCTGGTTAAAATCACAAAACTCCGTGGGCAGACAGTCGTTGTCGTTCTGACATTCGAGTTGAACACAAGCGCCATCACGACAGGCCTGACCCTCATCGCAGTCTTCGTCGCCACCGCAACCTTCAAGGCAGACCAACAGCTGCGGATCACAACGGGCCCCCTCGGGACAGTCGCCGTCCTGGCGGCAGCCCTCACGGCACTGGGGCGTTTGCAGCGCGTCATCACAAATCTGCCCTTCTGGACACTCCTCGTCACCGGCGCAACCTGTCTCCGCGTCAGGCTCGTCGTCACCATCGGGCTCGGCGTCTGGCATGTCGCCGGCGTCGGGCTCGTTGTTGGCCTCCTCGACACACTGGTCATCCACACAGAGGATCGCCGGACAGTCCCCATCGCAGGGCACGTCGACCTCGCCGGGGGTGTCGTCGGTGCAAGCGGCCAGCAACAAGGGCAGACACAGCAACGCGCTGGCCCACCACGCAGAAAAACTCAGTGGTTTCATCGTCTTTTGGTCCCTGAAAGTGCCAAGTGGAGGCATTCGCCTGCAAAGCAGTCTATCGAGAAAAGCTTTCGGGGGCCAGAGCACAAAAAGCACACCACGCAGATGGTGTGCTTCAAAGGGGAACAACGCCGCACAGTCACCTGCCGACTCCCTCATACCAAACGACAGGCGAAAGGCTTGGTTTGGGGCGAGCAATGATGGATGGCAGGCGCTGAATCACCCAGCGATGACCCACAGGCCCCCAATCCGCTACCAACCTTACATCATTCCAAAAGAAAAACTCAGAGAAGCCACGGGTTTGGGGCGAGCAATGATGAGTCCCAGGGGCCTCGGGTCGAACGAAGCCATAGCAGCGCTATTGCGAGTGAGTCA
>CAKZKQ010000612.1 GCA_937123825.1 uncultured Pseudomonadota bacterium | reverse complement strand
TCGTATTCGCCCACCTCAAACTGGGCCTCGATGGTGACGCCGTAGTCGTCGTCCTCTTCTTCATCGTCCATGCCGCTGTCTTCGACAGAGGTGGGGGCGACCATGGAGATGTCTTCATTGTAGATGTAGGGGTTGCAGGGGTCTTGCTCCCAGTATTCGACCAAACGCGGAGAGGCCATGCGGTCGACGTCGGCGAAGATGCTGGCGGGGAGGGTTTTGACCTCGTCTTCTTCCAGAATGACGGGGACAGGCACGACCATGGCGAAGTTTTCGGGCGGTCCCTGGTAGTTGTTCTCCATGGAGAGGACGGTGCGCTTGCCCTCGCGCATCAAGACGACCTGGGTGGCGTTGTTGAAGAGCTGTGAGCCCGCGCCGCCGACGTAGAAGCCGCAAAAGGCGTGTGCCTGTTGTGGGGCGGCGATGGCCATTGCCGCCAAGACGAGCGCGGCGGCGGTGCCGATGGCCTTCAAGCCCGGTTTGGTGGGGCTTGCTGGGTTGGGGCGAGCAGTTGGGAAGCGCTTCATGAATCCTCTCCTTTTGGTGTCTCGGAATAGGGGTTTGTGGCCTGTCTTCATCGATGTGGACAGACAACGCGCGCGCATGGGGTTGGCTTACACCGGTTATGGCAAAAATTCTGTGTTCTGGCCATGGAGCCAGGGTTTTCGCAAGAGAGGGGGAGCGGAAAGAGCGCTTGGGTTTCATACCAAAATGCAGACGTCCGACTTACTTTGTGGCGGCCCTGATGGCCCCAGGAACCACGTGACTTGCTTGCGGTAGCGTTGCTACAGCTGCGCTCGTCCCGAGGCCCCTGGACCTCATCATTGCTCGCCCCAAAGCAAGCCTTTCATCTGCATTTTGGTATCAGTCGTTGTCCAGCACCAGGTCGACGTCGGGCAGCGGGCCGTGGAGGGCGGCGTGGCCAAGGAGCGTGGGCCACAGAGAGCGGTGCATCAAATCGGCGTCGATGACGGGGGCCGCGACTTTCAACGGGGCGACTTGGGGCGGGCTGGGGCGATTGGGGTCGGCGGCGACGAGCAAGGTGACGCGTTTGGGGACGGTGTTTGGCGATGCATGCGAGCGTTTTTGAATGAGCTGAAGCCCATGGTGGGTGCCTTGGGGCAGCGTGATGGGGTGGAGGGTGAACGGGGCCTGGAGATCAAGCAGGCGTCGCCCCCCGACGTGCAGGTGTCGCCCGTCAAAGTGAACCCCGGGCTGCGCGGCGCCAGGCCGGGTGGGATAGAGCCGTCGCCACCATGGCAGGTCCTTCACGGTGCCGTCATAAAAGAGGTACACCACAATGACCAGCGCCTGCACCAGGAGGTAGGGGGCCGCAGGCTCCAGCGTGCTGTGGTTGCCATGAAAGGCAGCCCAGAAGAACCCAATGAGCGTGGCCGCGCCGCCAACACGCAGCAACCAGCCCACCAACACATTTTCGCCCAGCAAGGCTCGCCGTGTCACAGGCATCAGCGCCACCGGCGCCGTGCTCCAAGGCGCCGTCAAGGGGCCTTTCACGGGGGGTTTGGGCCTTTGGGGCAGCCAGCGCATCTTTGGACCGGGTCCGGCAGCATCCACTGGGGTCAGCCACAGCGCCCCAATCGATCCAATCTCCACCACCACATCGTCCACAGGCTCGCCCGATGCGGTCTGCCACCCTTCATCGTCGGTGGTGAGCCACGCCGTTGTGGCCTGATCGAGGCGTTCTTCACTGCGCGCGTGCTCAAGCTGGGCCGTCCCCACGCTCAGACGCCGCCCGTGCTTCTCCACGCGCATGCGCCCGCCGCTGCTCACCATCACCAACGCCCAGCGCTCTGGCCCCGAGCGTTGGAGGGTCAACGACACCTCCAACCCCTCAGGCACCCGCGCCAATGTTTGGTGCACCACGTCCGACCACATCGTCTGGTGGTCGCGGCGCAAATCCACGATGACCTTGGTCCACCACCCCAACGCCGCCACACCCCCCGCGCTCGCCAGCCCCAGGCCACCCCAAAGAAGAGAGGTCCGCACATCATTGGGATTCAGCTCTGGCATCGACGAGGTCAAGTTGCCGGTCAGTCGGATGGCGGCATACACCAGGGCAATCATGGTGAGCGAGCCATAAAAGAGGGCTGGCAGGAGCGCTTTGAGGGCGTGTTTGATGCGAGCTTTGGGCGCGTCGGGGTGGTCGAGGCCCAGGTTGTCTTGCGCCGCCTGCCTCATCAGAGTCCTGGCGGTGTCTTTTGTCTTTATCTCAAGCAAGATTTCAACCCGGCTTTGTCGTGGTATATCACAGTGTGGGCTCGGACCTTTCTCAGAGCAAGTCCATCCGTCCTGTCGTTGATAAGGAGTGTGAATGTCGAAATGGACCCGGGGTCTGCTTGTCTGTGCGCTGGCCTACGCGGTGGCGCTGGCTGCCAGTGTTGCCATCGGCTGGGCCGTCAGCCCCAACGAGCCCTGGTGGGTCATTGGCGCCGCCGATCTTGCCGGCACCGTGGCCATCTTTGCGTTCAGCTTCCTCTTTAAAAACTCCAGCCTCTACGACGCCTATTGGAGCGCGGCGCCGCCGGTCATCGGCGCCTACCTCATTGCCGTGG
>CAKZKQ010000611.1 GCA_937123825.1 uncultured Pseudomonadota bacterium | reverse complement strand
AGCCCGTCATGCGCGCCCCCGGCGAGGGGCCCTCGGAGGTCTCCGGCGCCATGCCCAGCACCATCATGCAGCGGCGCAGCATGATCAGCGGCTCCGAGGAGACCGAGAGCCAGGCCAAGATCGAAGCCGAAGTGCCGCTGGCCGAAATGTTCGGCTACGCCACCACGCTTCGCTCCGGCACCAAGGGCAAAGCAGAGTTCTCCATGGAGTTCTCCCGCTACATGCCCGTGCCCGAGCAGATTGCCGCCGAGCTGATCAAGGCTGCCCAGGAAGAAAAGAAGTGATCTTTTCCTCCTGACTCAAAAGCCAGCCCCCAACACCGGGCGGCTGGCTTTTTAGACCCCGGATGACGTCAAATGGGGTGGTTCGAAACGACGCCCATGTCGGTTCGGATCACCCCATTTGTTTGTTCTTGAACCCCTTTTGCCCTGGCACCACGGCGCGCCAGGTGACCAGAGCGCGCTCTCTTTATGTCCACCACCACAGACGGCCCCCATCAACACAGCCCTCGCCAGCTCCTGCTGACCACAGACCACGGCGACCTACAACCCGGACAGCTCGGCGCCGTCAGCGCTCGCCATGGCGCCGGCAAGACCGCCTTCCTGGTCCAAATCGCCCTCGACCACCTGCTCCAGGGACGCAAGGTCTTCCACGTCACCCTCGACGGACAGGACATCGCGCGCGTTCAATCCTGGTACGACATCCTCCTGACCGACCTGGTCAACCTCGGCGTCGTCCAACTCAGCGCCGACCAACAAACCGCCCTAAAAGCCAACCGCCTCATCCAGAGCTACGACCAACGCGACCTGGGCTCAGACACCCTCGAGCGCACCCTCGAACTCTACGCCGAACACCTCCACTTCTGTCCCGATGTCATCATCATCGACAACCACGACTGGAGCGGCCCTGCGGTCATCACCGCCGCGCGCCTTGGTGGCCTGCGGCACGTCGCCAAACGCCTCGGCGCTCAACTCTGGTTCAGCGCCCACTCACACCGCGACCAACCCTCCACACACCACCTGGGCATCGCACCACCGCTCGACACCTTCGAGCCCCTGCTCGACGTCGTCTTCCACCTCGAACCTCGCCAAAAGTGCACCGCACTCCACCTGCTCAAAAACCGCAGCGCCTCCATCCGAGGCCGCCAAAGCGCCGTCCTACAAAGCGACACCACGCGCCTGCTCACCTCCGAAAACCGCCGCTCCACCGTCTCACCGCCGCCCACCGCCTGCACGCTCCTGTCGGGCGGCGCCACCGGCTCCGAAGAGGCCTTTGGACGGCTGGCCGAGCGCTGGAAGCTGGCCGAAGAGAACTTCTCCTTTGAAGGACGCCCCGTTGCCCGAGAGCGTGGACTGATCATTCTGAGCGATGAAGCGCTCCAGGAAGGCAACGTCAACGAGCGTTACCTCCAGGAACACATGCAGCGGACCTACCCCGACACACCGCTCTTTAAAAAGGTCCTCCAATCCATCTGGCACCAGGTCAACACCGCCGGACAGGTCTTCGTCGTCGGCACGCTCAAACCCGACGGCACCGTCAAAGGCGGCACCGGCTGGGCCGCAGAGCTGGCCAAACACCTCAAAAAAGAGCTCTACCTCTTTGGCCAGGACCAGGGCCGCTGGTTTGTCTGGGACAGCGCCTCATGGCAAGAACTCGACGTCACCCCACAAATCACCTCACGGCGATTCACTGGCACCGGCTCGCGCTACATCAACGACGACGCCCTGCGCGCCATCCAAATCCTCTTTGAAGACTCCTTTGGAATCCCCCCAGAAGACACCGACGACAACGACGTCGAGTAAAACCCAGACTTTTTGGATTCAAAAGGCAGCCGCCAACCCACGCAATCACACACAACCAACCTGCCCTGGCGGTGCCAAGGCAAGAGGCTCAAGTCCATAAGTGACGGGCTTGCATCACCCTTGCGGCGGCAAAAGCCAATATGGATGTGATCTAAAGCAGCTCTAAAAAGGCGCGCAGCGCCGCACGCTGCTCCGGCTCAAGGCCAGTGGCACCTTCGGGGGCCGAGGCGTGATAAAAGCGCCCCCCTTCATCCCAGGACACCGACTCCAAAAGCGACTCCAATGAGCGGGCCGAGCCGTTGGTCAAATACGGCCACTTCTTATAAAGCCTGCGCAGGCTCGTCGGCCGCGCCCCATCGTCGTGCACGTAGGGCTCCACGCCGGTCTTCTCATACCCATCGCGCGCCCAGACGATCGGCCCTTTGTGGGCAAAAATCGCCGCCTCCCAGTGCTCAAAGTCCACCGCCGAGTCCGGATCATCGGCCACCAGCCGCGCCGCGTGGCACCCTGCACAGCGCTGCTCAAAAAGCCTGGCCCCCCGAAGCTCCAAGGGCTTGAACCCTTTGCGACCACGCACCGCAGGGTTGGGCTTGTGGTCAAAACCCATCAAAAAGGCCATCAGCGCGCGGCGCAAAAACTCGGGCTCCAGCTTTTGGGGCAGCCCATCGACGGCCTTCAACCACGGCAAGACCTGTGCGTCGACCTCAAACCAGGCGTCGTGGCCGCTGTGCTTGTTGGCCACGCGAAACTCGTTGAAGACCATCTGCACCATGGTCTTGTCCAAAGCTCGGGTGAAATGCGGCCGGTTGTCCATCAACCCCACCAGGGGCTTGGTCGTCGCGTAGACCTCCCCGCGCCCCGTAAAGTGGGTGCGACCATCGACGTACCCCTCAAAGTGACATGTCTCGCAGGTAAACCGGCTGCGCCGCCCCTCGGTCGCGTTCCAGGGCGCCATCAAATGGGTAAAAAAGAGCAGTTCACCTGTGCGCCACGCCACATCGCGCGCCTCACCTTGCCCTGCCTGCCCCGCACCGACCAAAGTTGCCTCGGCGCCCGGCTCCATCGTCACCCAACCATCGAGCAACGCGCTGGCCGCCGTCCACCCACCACCGGGACGCGACACCGCCGAGACCACTCCGGGCAGCGCCTCCACCACCGTCGGCGCGCCGCCACCGAGCGGCAACCGAACAGCCTTATCACCGCCATAACCGGTCACAAAGGCCGACATCTGCCCCTGAGACGATGCCTCCAGCCCCAACCAACGCGGGGTAATCACGCCGTGCTCAGAGACATTGACGCCGACGACCTCTTTGAGCGCCCCGGACTCCAGCGTCCAGGCAAAAACAAATGAATCAATAAACCCAAAGGCCCCATCGGAGCGGTCCAGCGGCCTGTTCTCCACCCCGCCAGCCACAAGCCACACCTTGCCATCCGCGTCGGCCCGCGCCGCCAGCGACCACATCGGCCCGTCGAGCGTCACCGAGAGCGGCGCCTGAGGTTTGAGCGCAAAACCATCGTCCCCCACCGCCCAGACATTCAGGGTGTGTTCCAACAGGCAGTTGACCGCCACAACGCTCCCAGCCGCGCGCACATGCGTCGGTCCACGACATTGCCCCAAAATCTCCTGGCGCTTCACCGCCCCGGCATCGCCCAGCGCCCGCGCCACCACCTTCCCAGAGCGCTCATCCACACTGTAGAGCACCCCAGCGCGCCCCACTGCCAGGTCCCGCACCACCGAGCCTTGGGGCAAGGCCCAGGTGCCTGACTGGACCAAAGTCCCCTGGTTGACCTCAAAGCGGACCAGCGCGTCGGCCCCTTCGGCGGCCACCACCACAGACCCATCGGGCATGGTCACCACGGCCACCGGCCCAGCGGGCGTTGAAGCCCGGTGCAGGACATGGAGCGTGTCGGCGTCGAGCAAAACCACCTGGTCCGCGCCGCGCAGAACACCCACAAGGTGCTTTGCATCGGGCAAAGCCGTCAGCGCAAAGGGATCGGCGCCAGATTGTGAGGGGGAGAGATGCGTAAAGTCGCGCCCGGCGTGCTGCTGGGCTTCGTAGTCCCAAAGACGAGAAAAGGCCGCGTCTTGAACCGAAGGAGGTTCAGGATCCGCGGCCACGGGCTCGACGGGGCGAGCAGCGTCACAGGCGGCCAGGCTCCAGCCAAAGGCCAGAGCCAGCAGCGCCAGGCGCCATGAAGGAGAGGGCTTCATAAGAGACATCAGAGCTCAAGACGGGCTTGGTTCAAACCACAAACACTCGGCCCTCTTTGGAAACACTCCAAAGTGGGCCAACCACGCCGTGGCTTGAGATCACCAGCCGCCGCCGCCTTCGTCTTTCTTCTCGTCCTTCTTGGTCTCTTCTTTCTTGTCGGCCTTTTTGTCGGCGCTGGCGGCCGAATCTTCTTTGGTGTTGGAGGCGTTGTTGCCGCAAGCGGGCAGCGCGCACAGGGACAGGCCCACCAACAGGACGGTCAGGACAGAGGTCAAACGTTTCATGGATCTTTCTCCCCTCATATGGTCGAGGTGCTATGAAAATTCAGTTGTTCTTCATGTGACGGGACACCACTCGATATAAGAAGTCTCAAAGCGCAAAGTCAAGAGCCCAAAACGCACCCCACAACCCTGTTGTAACATCTAAGCAAGATGCGGCACTGTGATGTCGTCCGACATCAACGTCCCCAAGATTCCCTCACAATGCCCATCAGGCAAGGACAACACGACCATGAAAACCATGACACGCGCGGCGACGTTCCTGGCAGTGTGCACGGCGCTGCTGGCGCTGGCGTCCTGCCAAAGCGAAGTCCGCCCCGAGGCCATCCCCACAAGCGACAGCCCCTCCAACGCCTCCTCCCAGGGGGCCGTCAAGAGCGACTTCGACGGCGGATTCTGGGGATATTGGAGCGACGGCAAGGCGGAGCTCAACGGATACGACATCATCCAGCCGCGCTACGGCCAAAAACGCCCCGGGCGCGCCGTGCTGGTCTTTGTCACCGAACCCTACTCACGCTCCAGGCACGTCAAGGTCGACTACTACGACCGCAACAACCCTGACCACGCCATGGCGCTCAAGCTCAACCATGTGCGCAAGTTCCAAACCGGGATCTACGACTACTCGGTCATGACCTCGGTCTTTGCCGAGCCCCAGCGCGATTTCAAGCCGTTGGAGATCACCTTCTCCATGCAGGAGTGGTGCGGGCATGTCTTTGAAGAGGCCCACTTTGACGACAAGAGCACCATCAAGCTCAACAGCTACTTTGACGGCGAGAGCGGCCAAACGGACCTGAAGA
>CAKZKQ010000610.1 GCA_937123825.1 uncultured Pseudomonadota bacterium | reverse complement strand
TCAATGGTTCGGACAGTTTTTGGAGGAGGAGGGAGTATCGGAAGACAGGGCACAGATGGTACAGGGATAGTTACCTAACCCAACCCCTGACCACCGGCGCCCATGACTTCCGTTGAACAAATCCTGTCTCAGATGCCTGCTCTTGCCAAGCCCCAATTCAAATTCTTGGTCGCTATGTTCGCCGCTTTCTTCGCTTTTCGCGGTAAAGCAAACATGACCAACCTTCATCGATTTGGTGCTCCACACCCTCGCACACAAGCTCGATGGCACAACCGCCCCTTCGACTTTGCTGATTTCAACCTCAAGCTCGTTGATGAGGCCCATGCCTTTGAACATCGTCTGGCTGCCGCCATCGACGCTTCCTTCATCCCTAAGAACGGCAAGCACACCTTTGGCCTGGGCAAGTTCTACAACGGATGCCATTGCCGCAGTGAGCGCGGCCTCGAAATCTCACTGTTGGCCCTCGTTGCCCTAGACCACAACACCGCCTGGGCCATCGACGCCCGCCAGAGTCCTGCAAAGATGCCTGTGGGCAAGACACGTATCGACTGGTGTCTTGACCAACTCAGGGCTCAGGCTCCCCATTTTCCTCCACAAGTGCGTCATCTGCTGGCCGACGGTCAGTACGCCAAAACCAAGTTTGTCAACGGCGTCTGTGACGAACTCGGGTGGGAGTTGGTGAGCAAACTCAGGCGGGACGCGAACCTGCGACATCCATTCACTGGTCCCAGGCGCAAAGGCCCAGGGCGACCCAGGAAGTATGACGGCAAGGTGAGTTTTGAGGATTTGAGCAGATGGAAGGCGCTTGGCATCGTCACAGCGGGAGTCGAGCTCTTTGAAGTGGTGGCTTGGCACAAGAGCTTCAAACGCAAAGTCCGTGTGGTGATGGCTCGAAAGAAGCGGGGTAAGAAAATCGGTTATGTGTTGCTGCTCAGTACAGACCTGGAACTGGGAGGGGTGGAGATATTTGAGATGTATAGGTCGCGCTTCCAGATAGAGTTCTTGTTCAGAGACGCCAAGGGACACGTGGGTCTATGTGATGGTCAGATGCGCGGTGAAAACGGGTTGGGCTTCCACTTCCAAATGTCGTTGGCGGCGCTCAACGTCCTTCGACTTCAAGAGCATCAACGAGGTGCACAGGTCGTTTCGATAGCCAGCACCAAGCGACGTAAGTATAACGAATTGTTCATGAATCACCTTTTTGACAAGCTCGGCCTCGATCCCAATGACCCAAAAATCACCCCTCATCTCGATGCGCTACGTGACTACGGTGCTTTGGCTGCATGAAACTGTCTGGACCATTGAACAAAGAAATCAGATGGCACCAAGGCCAGCGATGATTTGGGTCAGGGCGGTGTCGAGGTGTTGGCGGTGGTCTTTGAGTGAGGTGGCTTCGCGGGTCATGTGCTCTAGCCAGACCTGATTGTCGGCGTCGCCGAGCCATAGGCGGCGCATGTTGAGTTCGCGTTGCAGTTCCGCCTCGTCCAGACCGAGCGCGTCAAGCAGGTACCAGCGCACGACCACTTCGGGGGGGGCTTGGCTGAGGGCCACGATGAGGGGGGGCGCCTGGGAGAGGTAGGTCTCCAGGAGTTGGGAAGAGAGGTGGATGCGCTCGGGGCTGCTCTCTTCGAGCCAGCGGGCCAGGTTTTGACGCAAATCAGTCCACAGGCCCGTGAGCGCCTGACGCAGCTCGGCCTTGGCCTCCAGTTGGAGCGTGCCTTGGAGGCGCTGGGCTTGCTCGGCGCCCAGACGCGCGACCAACCAGTCCATGGGGGCGTCGGTGCGCACGGGGGCGGCGGTGTGGGCTTTGCGGGCGCCTTCAAGGATGCCTTTGGCCGAGCGATCGAGGGCGGCGCGCACGCTGGCGTTGATGTTGATGACGGGCCGAAAACGATCCGCCTGACACATCAGGATCAGGTCGGCCATCAACTCCAGGGTCAACTCTTGAACGTCCGCCGAGCCAGACTGCGGCAGGCGCTTGACCAGCCAGCGGGCCTTGCGGACGCAGAGCTGCTCGAAGAAGTGCCGCAGGGGCTCAAAACCGGGGTTGGGGCGCCCTGGGCTTCGTTCGACCGGCTCGCTCCAGGCGATGGCCGCCAGAAGATGGAAGACCAGCGCGTTGACGTTGTGCGGGGCGCGGGCCTGGAGGGCCTCTTTGAGCGCGTCCAGCTCGCGGGTGGTCTCTTCTTCGGTGTGCGTGACCTTGAGGGCGTGGGCCTTCGGGTATCCGCCTTCGGGGGGCTTGCCGATGAAGGTCTGGCGCGTGTCTGGGTCATACCAGAAGAGGCCGTGGCGGCGGCGCAGCAGCGGGCCGAGGGCGGCGCGGGCGGCCTGGGCCAGTTGGTCGACGGTGCGGGGCGGCAGTTGGCCTTTGGGGGGTGCGGCTTTGGCGGCGCGGCGCGCCATAGGAGGGTTGAGCCGCGCCAGATGCTCGGCGCCAAAGCTGGCAAGGAGCCAGTAAGGGGGCGCCTCGAACCAGGCCGCCACGCTCTCTTCGAGCGGCGCCGAGGGGCGCCCCATCGCCTCCATGCCCAACATGAGCGCGCCCAGAAGTTGTCTGAAGCAGTTGATGTCCGCCACCCGGCCCGAGGCCGAGGCGGGCGCGTCGCCCAGAAAGCCGCGTGCCTGCATCAGGCCCATGACGTGCCCCAGGGCCACGTCCAGCTTGGTGTTTTGACGCTCGGCCACGGCCGTGAGCCAGCGCTGACGCACCTGGGGCTCAAAGGCGATGAAGCTGCCCCGGCGGTAGAAGACTCCTTTGGGGAAGGTCTCGCAGAGATCTTGAAAGGCGTCTTGGAGGTGGCTGGGCGTGAGCCGTGAGGGGGATGACATGACGGCGAGCTCCGACAGACAAGTGGGCCTTGTGGGCCATCACCTGTGGGCGCTGCCGGGTGGGCCTGCGTATGGGGTGCAGGCCGGTGCCGTCATTGCGCCGGGGTGGTGACCGACTTGGCGGGGACAAACTCAATCAGCGGCGCCTGGGGCGAGGGCTTCATGGCCTCGACCAGGAGCGCGTCGGCCGACATGGCACCGAAGAGCAGCGCCAGGTAGAGGATGGAGTAGGCAAAGGTGCGCTTGCTCCAGACGTAAGAGCCCTGGGGTTCCTTGACGGCCTTGAAGACAAAGTACCCAAAGATCAGCCCCAGGACCAGGGCCGAGATGGTGTAGAGCCAGCCCATGCTGACCAGACCCAGCGCCAGCGTGATCGGCACCAGCATGATGGTGTAGAGGACCATCTGGCGTTTGGTGACCTTTTCGCCGCTGACAACCGGCAGCATGGGGACGCCGGCGCGGGAGTAGTCTTCGCGCTTGTAGAGCGACAGGGCCCAGAAGTGCGGGGGGGTCCAAAAGAAGATGATGCAGAACATGATCCAGGCCGGCAGGTCCAGCGAACCCTGGACGGCGGCCCAGCCCACCAGCGGCGGCACGGCGCCCGCGGCACCGCCAATGACGATGTTGTGGGGCGTGCTGCGCTTGAGCCACATGGTGTAGATGAAGACGTAGAAGAGATGGCCGCCAAGCGCCGAGAGCGCGGCGGTGAGGTTGACCATCGTCAGCAGGACAATGACCCCAACGGCGCCGGTCAGGGAGGCAAAAATCAGCGCGCCGCGCACGTCGATCCGCCCGCTGGGCAGCGGCCGGTCCATGGTCCGCTTCATGACCCGGTCGATGTCCTGGTCGTAGGCCATGTTCATGGCGTTGGCGCTGGCCGACACCAGTCCCAGACCCAGCAGCGTCCAGACGATGAGCATCAGGTCCGGCATGCCGCGCTGGGCCACCAGCATGGGGCACACGGCGGTGATGAGCAGGAGCCTGAGGATGCCGGGCTTGGACAGCTCGACGTAGGCGCGCACCGTATCAGAGAAGCTTTGACTGTTGGTTTGTTCGATGATGGACCCGGCAGCACGTCTCACGGGGAACCTCGCTCGAAGGGACCGCTCAATGGGCAAGGAAACCCAGGCGGCGTTCTGAATACACTCTAAAGGGGGCATTGGATCGGTGAGCGGGTGTCCACAGAACCCGTAATCCAATGGCTCAGAGCCTCTTTTGTACCCCAAAAGGACCCGAACGACCCACGTTTATGCCACCAAAGCGCGCCATGTCAACGCTCCAGGGCTGGCCGCTGCCCTTTGTCATGCCTGCAACGGGCCACAAAGGCACATTTCGGGGGGCCCATAGACCGCCCTCTTTGCCCTGACCCACCTACGATGATGACCCACCGGGGCCAGAAGTTGCACGCCCGAACCCACACAGGAAGCTGCCGCGGTGTTGCCATCGCAGCAACACAGCGGTAGTTTCTGGGCCTGCTTGCGCAGCCTTGCGCACAGACAACCACATCACCCAGGAGCGTCGGGGCCTGGGGCCTTGGTTTGATCCAAGCGCTCGGAAGCTCGCCAGCCGCCATCGGCGCGTTGGCCAGGGACTTCTCAAGACGCCGCAACAGGAGCCCACACATCGGCCCATGAACCTCTTTGAAGCCATCCTCCTGGGCGCCCTCCAAGGCGCCACGGAGTTCCTCCCCGTCAGCTCATCCGGACACTTGAAGCTGGGCGCCGCGGCGCTGGGCATCGAAGAACCCAAGCTGCTCTTTGACATCATCCTGCACGTCGGCTCGCTGGTGGCCGTCTGCCTGATCTACCGCCAGGCCATCATCGACCTCTTGAAGGGTCTGTGGCAGGGCTCGCTGAACCTGCTCGGCGGCAAGGGGCTCAAGGCCGCGCTGGAGCCCTCGGGCATGCGCCTGGGGCTCTTGATCGTGGCCTCCACCATCCCCACCGGGCTGATGGGGCTGCTGGTCAAGGACTACCTCGAAGGCCCGCTGATCTCTTTGCCGGTGGTGGGCGCGGCACTGATCGTCAACGGCTTTGTGCTCCTCTTCAGCCGCCGCGCGGGCGACAAGCAAGGCGCCGCGTCGCAGGATCAGGAAGGCCAGCAGAGCCAGGAAGACCAAGAAGGCCAGGAAAACGCCCCCGCCAAAAAAGTCCGGGGGCCGGTCGAGCTGTGGCGCCTTGGGCTTGGCGGCGCGCTGGTGGTCGGGCTCATCCAGGGGTTTGCGATCATGCCGGGCCTGAGCCGCTCGGGACTGACCATCACCACCTGCCTGATGCTGGGCATGGAGCGAGAGCAGGCCGCGCGCTTCTCCTTCCTGCTCTCCATCCCCGCCATCCTGGGTGCGCTGGTGCTGAAGTTTGACCCCGAGGTCTTCATGGGCTCATCGAGCGACGTGGTCATCGCCTACGTCATGGGCGCGGTGTCGGCCTGCGTGGTCGGCGCCCTCTGCCTGCTCTTTTTGCTCAAGCTCCTGCGTCAGGCCCGCTTCTTCCACTTCGCCTGGTACTGCTTCCTGGTGGGCGCCATCGCCATCGGCTGGAGCTTCCTGGGCCAATAAAGTCCTCAAAACACCTCCAAGCACCCAAAAACCGGGCAACGCCCATCCCCACGGGAGATCGTTGACGATGACCGACAAGAAACTGAACGCCATCATCATGGCCGGCGGCTCGGGCACACGCTTCTGGCCGCTGAGCCGCCGCAGTCGCCCCAAACAGCTCCTGTCGCTCTTTGGCCCCCAGACCATGCTGACCCAGACCGCCGAGCGGATCCGCCCGCTGACCGGCGACGACGGGGTCATGGTCGTCACCGGCGCCCATCTGGTCGAAGGCGTCGCAGGCGCCCTGCCCCAGCTCCCGGCGGCCAACATCATCGCCGAGCCCGTCGGGCGCAACACCGCCCCTTGCATCGGCCTGGCCACCGCGCTCATCCAACACCGCGCCGCCCCGGGCCAGGACCCCATCGTGGGCGTCTTCGCCGCCGATCACCACGTCGCCAAGCCCCAGGCCTTCCGCGACGCCATTCAAAAAGCCATCGCCGCCGCCGACGCCCCAAAAACCATCGTCACGCTCGGCATCACCCCCACTCGCCCCGAAACCGGCTACGGCTACATCAAATGCCACGCCGACCAAACCCCCACCGGGGCCTACGGCGTGGAGCGCTTTGTCGAAAAACCCGACCTCGACACCGCCGAGCGCTACCTCAGCGAAGGCGGCTACCTCTGGAACGCCGGGCTCTTCTTCTTCCGCGCCAGCACCATGATGGCCGAAATCGAGCGCCAACTGCCCCGCATGGCCGCCCTGCTCAAAGAGATCGCCGCGAGCTTCGACGACCCCGACGGCGGCAAGGCCACCATCGACCGCCTCTTCCCCAAAATGGAGAGCATCAGCATCGACTACGGTGTCATGGAAGGGGCCCAAAGCGTCCAGGTCGTGCCCACCGACGCCGGTTGGAGCGACGTCGGCCACTGGGCCGCGCTGCCAAGTCTGCTTGACACCGATGAAGACGGCAACGTCATACGCGGCGACGTCATCCACATCGACACCCAACAGAGCGTGGCCTTCAATGACCGCCCCGATCACGTCCTGGCGCTGGTCGGCGTCGAAGGCGTCACCGTCGTCACCACCCCCGACGCCACCCTGGTCATCCCCACCGACCAGGCCCAGAAAGTCCGCCAGATCGTCGCCCAACTCAAAGACCACCAGCGTTGAGCTCAGGGCGTGTTTGCAAAATGGGACCGAGACAGGCGAGCCCGATGGCATCGAGGCCGAGGAGGCGAGCGCAGACGAACTGGAGGTTCGTCGAGCATCGACGATGACGGGATCGGTGTCGTCGGGCCGCATGTCGATGGGAGATTTTGCAAACACGCCCTAAAGCGCCCCACCCTTTCCCCATGATGGTCTGAAGCTCAGACCGTCAATCCTCCGTCACAAATTCATGGCACGCGTTGTGCAGATACAACTTCAGCGAAGATGGGGATGAATGCCAGGTGGCCCCATGGACAATGTTGCTGGAGGTCAGAATCATGAGCGCGATGCTTTCAGATATGATGTGGAAGAGCCCTTTGTCAGCGTGCCGTTGGCAGGCCAAGGTCGACCAATGCCTGGAGCGCGTCTGCAGGGTCTTTGGACTCCACGCTCTGCTGGTCGCCGACGCCCGAGGCAACGTCGTCGGCGCCGCCCATCATGACAGCCTGACCGACTCGCTGGCCGCCCACGCCCCGCTGCTGAGCCTGCGCGGCGCCCCCCGGCGCAGCATCGTCGCCTCACTGCGCGAAGACGCCCCCCAGACCACCGGGCGGCGCGTCAAAGTCCAGCCCTTCTCGCTCCAAAGGGAGACCTTCTACCTCTGCGCCTTGACCGATCCCAACCCCCACGAAGACACCGCCCTGCGCAGCGCCCTGACACAACTGTCCGCGTTGATGACTTGAGAACGCTGCCCGGCTCGCTTTGAGGCGAGCCAAACCTTCTGTGCGCGCGTTGATAGGCCTGACCACCAAAGTGGCCACTGAGCCACGCTGTCACACCTTTAACCACACCCACCTATGACGCTCAGCGTCAACCCATTGACAAGATGCGCCAGAAACTGCCACGCAGCTTCATACCAAAGCGCAAAAGCATCACTGGGCTTTGTCTTCCACCGCCGCAAAAGATTTGACGGTCGTCACCAGACGCCAGGACGTGGGCAGCCCCGTGGTGTCTTTGGCCGCAGGTGAACGCACGATCCGCAGGCCCTTGCCTTTGGGCTGGGCCAACGAAACCTTTCCGTAGAGGCTCGGGGCGCCGCCAAGGCGGATGCGATCCGTCAATTTGCCGCCGGGCTCCAGGCTAAAGGCCTCCACCATGGACACCTCGGGGCCCTGGCGCTCGACCATCAGGAGCGGGCGGCCGCCTTTGCTGTGGGACAGAAGCCGGTAGGCGGCGTCGGTGCCGGGCTGCGCCCAGCGCTTCAGGACCTCGTAGCGGCCATCGGCGCGCCTGTCCAGCAGGAGCATCCATTTGTAGGGGGGCTCGGAGGCTTTGGGCTGAAAGGTGGCGATGGCCAGCACCTCATCGACGGGATCAAAGTCCAGCACGATGGGTTTAAGCTCCAGCTCGACCACCAGGACCCCCAGCGCCTTGTGAAAGTGGGCGCGGACGTCGGCTTGGCTGGCGCTGGGCAAGAAAACCCCGTCTGGCGAGGCCGGGGGTTCGGCTTCGGCCACCAACTCGGGCAGTTGTCCGTCGATCGGCGGCAGCTCCAGGTCTGCGGGCTGGCTCCAGATCTGGACGGTGGGGCTTGGCGCGGGGGCTTTGGGCGGCTGGGGGCTTTGGCAACCCCACAACACCACGGCCATGGCCGCCCCCAGGGCGCAGCGCAGCGCCAAATTGTTGTCAAAACGCTCACACATGGCGGTCATGCGGTCCTTTTATGCTGCTTACTCTTTGCGCCCTTCGAGCGTGGCGGTCACCTCGACCGGCTTGCCTTGGCGCATGACGCGGATTTTAACCACGTCGCCGGGTTTGTGGTCGCGCAGGGCGTAGGTGAAGTCGTAAAGGTCTTTGATCTGGGCGTCGCCCATCCCAATGATGATGTCACCGGCCTGGATGCCCGCGCGCTGGGCGGGAGAGCCGTGGCGCACGCCCTGGAGTTTAACCCCTTTACCGCCGGTGTCATCAAAGCTCGGCACGGTACCCAGGTAGGTCTTGCCGTAGCTGCGGCTGCCGGTACCGCCCTTGTCACCGGCCACCACAGAGTCGGCCAGCGTGTAGAAGGGGCGCTGGGGCGCCATGGCCAGATGCGAGACGACGCGCAGCGCCAGGGCGCCGATCTTCTCCAGACCATCAAAGTTGAGCGTGTCGATGTCGTCGTCGGGCGTGTGGTAGAGGTCGTGCACGCCGGTGAAGAAGTACATGACGGGGATTTGACGGCCATAGAACGAGGCGTGGTCGCTGGGTCCAAAGCCGTCACGGCGAGGACTGATGGTCAGCCCGGTGCCCTGCGCGGCGGTGTCGATCAGGGCGGGGAATTCGCGGGCGGTGCCCAGGCCGCCGACGGTGATGGTGTCGTCGCGCAGGCGGCCGATCATGTCAAAGTTGATCATGGCGGCGATTTTTTCGGTGGGCACGGGGGGGTTGTCGACAAAGTGCTGCGAGCCGCGCAGCCCGACCTCTTCGGCAGTGAAGGCCACAAAGTAGATGGGGCGCTGGAGCTTATCGCGGTGTGCGGCCAGGGCCTGGGCAAGCTCCATCATCATAGATGTGCCCGAGGCGTTGTCGTCGGCGCCGTTGTGGACCGCGTCAGAGCCGGGTCGGCGGCTGGAGGAGTCGCCCTTGCCCAGGTGATCGTAGTGGGCCCCGACGACCAGCGCGCCCTGGCGGCGCACGGTGGTGTCAAAATCTCCACTGGAGGGTTTGAGCACGGCGACAACGTTGCGCACGGTGGCGGTGCCGCGGGTGATGCCCACGGTCAGAGCGGCCTCTTTGCCGGTGGCCTTGGAGGCGGGCTTGTGGTCTTTGTCGATCCGCCCCTGGAGCGTGGGCAGGTCCAGCCCCAAACCCGATTTGATCAGCTTGGAGGCGCCCTTGTAGGTCATGTGCACGGCCAGCAGGCCGGCGTCAGAGGAGTCCTTGAAGGCGTAGAGGGAGTCGGGGTCTTTGCGTGAGGGCTTGGCGTAGCTGGCCGGGTCGTTGACGACAATCATGGCCACGGCGCCGTTTTTGCGGGCGACGTGGGCTTTGTAGCGCAGCTCGGAGTAGCGCGACGGCTCGGTGCCGTTGAAGGGCGAGTCGGCGTCGGTGCGCCCGGGCTCATGGCGCATCATGAGGACGATCTTGCCTTTGACGTCGAGGCCTTCATAGTCGTCGTAACCCAGTTCGGGGGCGGAGATGCCGTAGCCGACAAAGACAACCTCGGCCTGGGCTTGTCCAGCGGTGCTGAAGGCAAAGGGGCGCCAGGCTTTGGCAAAGGCAGCTTTGCGTCCGGCGAGCGTCAGCGCTTGCTTTTTGGCGCCTTCGAGTTCGGCCCCGACGGTGATGTCAAAGTTTTGAAAGAAGGTGCCGTCGTCTCCAGCGGGCTCCAATCCGGCGTCCTTAAAACGCTTGGCGATGTACTGGGCGCTCAGCTCCAACCCTTCGGTCCCAACCCCCCTGCCCTGACGCGCGTCGTCGGCCAGGTAGCGCACATCGACCTGCATATCCACCGCGGTGATGGCCTGGGGGCCTTCGAGCCCTTCGACGGCACCCTTCATCAGCGCCGCGTCGATCTCGATGCTGGAGAGCCCTTCGATCTCACCGCCCATGCCCGCGTGCGGGTTGCCTGCGTGCGGGTTGGCCGCGTGGGGATTGGCCGCATGAGGATTGACGCCGTGCGGGTTGGCCGCGTGGGGATCGACACCGTGGTGATGGGTGCCGTGCCCTTCGGGGGCCGAGGCCGGGGCGGAAGCCGGAGCGGAGGCTGGCGCCGACGCGGGGGCCGACGCAGGGGCGGAGTCGGGGGCTTTGTCAGGCTCCTGGGCCGACGCGGTGGCCGGTAAGAGCGCGCAAAGGGCCAAGAGGACAAGCGGGGAAGTCAAGCGGTGCATCAAACACACTCCAGGGGGAGAAGAGAAACCCAACCAAGCGTCCAGGTTGGCTCGTAAATTACCCAAAGCGGGCCTGGATTGGAACCAGACTCGCGCGCAACGGTCGGCAACAGAGGCCTTTTGCCGGTAAAAATGACGCCGCCGGGAAGTAGAACCCCCGACCGCCCCGTTAGGTCCTGGTGTCGCCCGTGGTGCTCGACAGACCCAAGCGCCCAGCGCATGACCACGCAGCAGGCCAAAAGAACACGGCGGCCTGCGCCAGGAGCCCAAAAGGGCCGCTGCAGCCCCAGGGGATCTGGGCGCTGCGGTGAGCAAAGCGATTTTGACACCCGACAGACAGCCGTCAGCGATAACTTGCGTCCAATACAAACCAGCACGTCGGTGCAGCGCGTTGACAGTCATCAGAGGCTCACTTATTACAGTGTCCTTCAATGACGGGTTTGCCAAAGTGCCCTGTCCCGATGAAGACGACCCATCCCGGCCTCAGCATCAGTGATGCATGTTGGCAGCCTCAAGGCCCACGCGCCGGGTAGAAAACAATTTTCAGTGCGCGCACTGAAGACGCAAAACCCACATGGAGTATCCTTAAACGATGAACAGCGGATGGATGAAAGCGGCCCTTGGCGCCGCGCTGCTCAGCGCCGGCCTGATGGCTTGCGACAACGGGACCAAAAAGGCCGAGCCGGTCAAACCCGACCAGAAGAGCGCCGCCGACGCCGGCCAGAGCGCTGACAAGAAGGCCGAGAACCCCACCAAGACCGACGGTGACAAGACCGCCGAGGCGCCCAAGAGCACCGGCCCGGTCGCTCGCGTCAACGGCGTCGAGATCTCCCGTCAGCGTTACAACGAAGAGATCGACGGCCTCAAGAAGCGCTTTGCGATGTTTGGCGGCAACATCCCCCCGGCCCAGCTGGCCAAGTTCCAGCAGCGGATCCTGGATCGGATGGTCGAGGACGAGCTCATCGACCAGAAGCTCAAAGCCGAGAAAGTGACCGTGGACGCTGCGGCCATCGACGCCGAGCTGACCAAGTACAAAGAGCGCACCCCCGGCGGCCCCGAGAAGTTTGAGGAATTCCTCAAGAAGAGCGGCAAGACCATCGACGACCTCAAAAAGGACGTCGAGAAACGCCTGGCCCTGCGCACCTTCCTCAACAAGGACAAAGCCCTTGAGGTCACCGAGGAAGAAGCCAAGACCTACTACGAAGAGAACAAGAAGCGCTTCACCACCCAGGAGCGCGTCAAAGCCGCCCACATCTTGATCAAGATTGGCAAAGACGACGACGACGCCAAAAAGGCCGAGGCCAAAAAGCAGATCGACGCCATCTTCAAAGAAGCCAGCAAGAAGGGCACCGACTTTGCCGCGCTGGCCAAAGCCAAGAGCCAGGGCCCCTCGGCCCCTCGCGGCGGCGACCTGGGCTGGTTCACCCGTGGCCGCATGGTCAAAGAGTTTGAAGAGACCGCCTTTAAGATGAAGGCTGGCGACGTCTCCAAGCCCGTCCAGACCAAGTTTGGCTGGCACGTCCTGAAGGTCTACGAGCGGGAGGAAGCCGGCGAGAAGAAATTTGAGGACGTGAAGGAAGACATCCAGAAGCGCATGGAAGCCCGCAAGTTCCGTGAAGCCCGCGAGAAATTCATCAAGTCCCTCAAAGACGGCGGCAAAGTCGAAGTCCTTGAAAAGATCGTCATCCCTGCCTCGGCCCCCGCGTCTCGCCCCGGCCCCGGCATGATCAAGACCCCTCCGGGCATCAAAAAGATCGACATCAAGAAGCCCGGCACCCCCGGCAAAGCCGCGCCCAAGCCCGGCGCCATCAAGGTCACCCCCAAGAAGGTCGTCCCCGCCAAAAAAGGCGCCGCGCCCAAACCCAAGAGCGCTCCGACCAGCAAGTGATCCCCACAACGTGCTAAGCGCGCCGCGACCAGCGCGGCGTCCATGACCCCTTCACCCTGTGCTCCCCCAACGGCGGACGCAGGGTTTTTTTGTGCCTCTGGCCACACTGTCCCATCGACCCGATTGCGCAACCTGTGCTGGGAGGGTTATAGTGACCACGGCGACACACACTATTGGATGGATCTGACGCAGGGATTCGCATGTCGAACGATCAGGGCAATAAGAAAC
>CAKZKQ010000609.1 GCA_937123825.1 uncultured Pseudomonadota bacterium | reverse complement strand
GGGTCACGTCGCTGGGGCCCCTGCCCCAGCCACGGAGAGTCGCTGCGCGACTCCAAGCCCCTTGTTCGCTTGTGGGCTTTGTTGAGTGAACGCGGTCGATTCAAGGAGGTGACGTTGTTGCAAGGCTGGCGGTTGATTCAAGCAGGTGGCTTTGTTGGGTGGGTGGCGGTTGATTCCTGCAGGAGGCTTTGTTGGGGAACGTAATTTTCCCCGCAGGTGACGTTGTTGACTCACCGAGGCTGAACCACCGCCGTCCACCCGCACAAACCCAACCAATTCAAAAGAAAAAGAGAAGAAACCACGGGTTTGGGGCGAGCAATAATGGATGTCAGACGCCTCGGTGGGAGCGAAGCCATAGCAGCGCTATTGCGAGTGACCACCGTGGTGTCTGACGCCATCAGGGCCGCCCAAAACTAGTGCCAAGCGCCTTTGGGCCCAAGATCATAGACCTTTTGGAAGCCGGCGGCCTGGAGTGAGCGCATGGCGGAGTTGCTGCGCATGCCGCTGGCGCAGTAGACGACCACGGGGGCGGCTTTGTCGCCGATTTCGTCCATGCGTTGGTCAAGGACCTGGACGGGGATGTTTCGGGCGCCGTCGATGGCGCCGCCCGCAAACTCTCCGGGGGTGCGCACGTCGATGAGCGCGGCGCCTTCAGCCACCAGGGCTTTGGCCTGGGCACCGTCGATGCGTTGTCCCGGCAGCGGTTTGCCATCGGGGCCGACCTTGCCGGGGCTTGAGAAGAGTCCTTGCTTGAGGGCAAAGAGCGCTGCCACGGCCACCACTGCGACCACTACCGCGACCCAAACCATATTGTTCATGATGCTTTTTCCTTCTTTGATGGCGACAGCGCACCGCCCGGTTTTCGGCGAGGTTGCGGCATCGCGGGCTGTCCTCCCTGCTGGCCGGTGTCCGAGGGGGCTGAGCAGGGGGTTGTTTGTCCCTTGAGGAGCTTTGGTGAGCGCAGCAGGTTGCCGGTTGCAACACAGCGTTCACCCCGATTTGGCAGACTCTGCTTAGCAAAATCAACGCCAGCGCTTGAACGACCTTTGCCCTCTCTGGCAGTTTGATGCGTGCTGGCGCGCGTTGTGGCGCGCCAAAAACCTGCGAAGGGGAGTGCCAGTGAGCGACTCGACCACCGATTCCAAAGCCTACGGCCTGGCGTTGCGCTACGCGCGCCTGTCCAAAGAGCGGCCCTGGTTGCTGCTGCTGATTTTTCTGGCCATCTCGATAGCCTCTGGCGTGGCCGCCAAGTTCCTGATGGACATCCGCACCGACCTTGAGTCGCTGCTGCCCCAGGGCACCGCCTCGGTGGCCGCCCTTGAAGAGTCTCGTCAGCGCAAAGGCTCCACCGACTCCTACACCATCGCCGTCACCTCGCCCGATCCCGAGGCCAACGTCAAGATGGTGCAGGCGCTGGCCACCGAAATCCGCAAGTGGCCCGAAGCGCGCTTTGTGCAGGTCGACCGCGACGCGTCCTTCTTTGGAGACCACGCGCTGCTTTACCTGCCCCAGGATGACCTGACCAAATTGCGCGACCAACTGCGCGATGAAGTCCAACTGGAGAAAGAGCGCAACAACCCCTTCTTTGTCGACGTGCGGACCAAAGAAGAGATCCGCGCCGAGAACCAGGAGCGCTGGCGGATGGACCGCTGGCTCGACCCCAATCTGCCGCGCCGCCTGGGCATCGACCAGGAACTCTTTGACAGCATCGTGGCCCCCGAAAAAATGGGCCTCTCGGATGAAAAGCCCGGCGACAAGGCCGCCGCAGGCAACAAAGAGGCCGCCGACAAGGCCGCTGGCGGTGACAAAAAGGCCGAAGGCGACAAAGCCGCCGCGGCCAAAGAACCCGAAAACAAGGTCCCGCCGCACCTTAAGAAGTTCCTGCTCAACCCCGACGGCACCGTCGCGGTCCTCTTGGCCGAGCTGACCCAGCCCGCCACCGACGTCGTCAAGAGCAAGGAGTTGATGGAGCGCGGTGAGGCGCTCATTGCGCAGATCGACCCCACAAAATTCCATCCTGAGATGGAGGCCAAGGTCGCCGGGGCCTACCGCAACTTCGAGGAGGTCAAGTCGATCTCCAACGACTCGACCATCGCCACCGTGGCCAGCATCGTGCTGGTGCTCCTGGTTCTGCTGGCCTTCTTCCGCAACGGCCGCTCGGTCGTGCTGCTGATTGTGCCGCTGGGCATGGGCGTGACCTGGTCGGTCGGCATGACGGCCATCACCTACGGTCGCCTGAACATCTCAACGCTCTTTGTCTTCTCCATGCTCATAGGCATGGGGATCGACTTTGGCATCCACTACTACGCGCGCATACTTGAAGAGTACCGAAGCGGCTTCGACATGGACAAAGCCGTGGCCATGGCCACCGTCCACACCGGCCGCGCCATGCTCTCGGCAGCGTTGACCACCATCGCCGCGCTGCTGACCCTGGTCACGGCCCACTTCCGCGGTTTTGTCGAGTTCGGCGTCATCGCCTCCTACGGCATCGCCCTGTGCCTGCTGGCCGCGCTGCTGGTCATGCCTGCCGTCATCTTTGCCCTGGAGCGGTTCGCGCCCACCCCCCGCAAGACCGACGCTCAGGTCAGCTTCAAGGTCCTGGACGCCGCAGGCCTGCGCACCGCGCGCATCATCAGCGTGGTCGCCATCATCATCGGCCTCGGCGGCGGCGCCTTCGCTGTGCTCAACTGGGACAAAGCCCAATTCGAGCACGACTTCCGTAACCTGCGCGGCCCCAAAGCCACCGCCAAGATCAAGTACGGCGGCGCCGTTGGCCGCAAAAAGAGCACCTCGCCGGCCATGCTCCTTGGCAAATCCGACGAAGAGATGCGTCAGGTCCACGAGTTCCTGGCCCAGAAGATGCTCGACGACCCCGAAGACAAGGGCTACCTCAAGAGCTTTGTCACCGTGCAGACCTATGTGCCGCCCAACCAGGCCGAGCGCATCAAGATCATCAAAGAGATCAACGATCTGGTCGCCGACAAGAAGCTCAACCGCTCCAAAGGCAAGGCCAAGACCTTCATCAAGCGCATGCGCGACCTCAGCTCGGTGTCCACCTTCACCATCAAGGACATCCCCGAGTGGGCCCAGCGCTCCATCACCGAAAAGGACGGCACCGTCGGCCACATTGGCTACCTCTACAGCCGCGTCCACAAGTGGGACGCGATGGACGTCAAAACCTTCCAAGATGAATACGGTATCATCCCCATCAAAGGCGGCTCGGTCAACATCGCCTCTTCAAGCTTCATCGTGGCCGACGTCGTCAAGACCGTCAAAGACGACGCCCTGCGCCTGATGCCGGTCGTCTTTGGCGTCCTGCTGGTCATCCTCCTGCTCGACCTGCGCAACCTGCGCGGCACCTTCATCTGCCTGGTTTCCATGGGCGTGGCGCTGCTGTGGACCATCGCTGGCATGATCATTTTCGACATCCGCCTTGGCCTCTACAACATGATCGTCCTACCCATGGTCCTGGGCACAGGCATAGACGGCTCCATACACCTCTACCACCGTTTCACCGAGGTTGACCCCACCCGCATTGTCGAGGTCCTGCGCACCACTGGCACCAGCGTCGTGGCCTCCTCTTCGACCACGCTGGCGGGCTTCGCCGGTCTGCTCTTTGTCCAGCACCTGGGCGTCAAATCCATCGGAGACCTGGCCGTCGTCGGCATCGCCTCCACCCTCATCGCCGTCTTCTCCTTCATGCCCAGCCTCATGATGCTCCTCTTTGGCGTTAAAAAGGCCGCTCCCAAAGACTCCAAAGAGGGCTGACCCAGGCCGACTGACCTCCTGACACAGCCCCCAAACCTCCTTTTGCCCTTTGGCACACCCAATCAAGCCCCTTGTCTCCATGACCAGGGGCTTTGTTGTATGAATGGCGCTTGATTTGGGTAGGTGGCTTCGTTGGGTGAGTGTAATCAAACCCGCGAGTGACGTTGCTGGATGGGTGGCGCTTGATTTGTGACAGGCGGCTTTGTTGGGTGACCCAGGCAGTTAGAGTCAGGCGATCGTAGCGCTCACTGGTGAGGTCAACGGCCTGGGGTACAAGGCTTTGCAGTGAGAACGCGCTTGATTTGTGACAGGTGGCTTTGTTGGAAGGCGCAGGCAGTTCGGGTCAGGCGATTATAGCGCTCACAAGGGGT
>CAKZKQ010000608.1 GCA_937123825.1 uncultured Pseudomonadota bacterium | reverse complement strand
GACCCCACAATCACCCCATCGACGGCCGCAGGGGTCTTTTCGCGCCGCTCCAGCAGCTTACGGCGAGCCTCTGCCTCAAAATAAGGTCCAAGAAGCCCCTCGTTGTCCGCATCGTCGCCTCGACAACGATGCGCGTGGCTGTAGAGCCCCACCAGAAAGTCTTTTAGGAGGATCTGCGAAAAATGCGGGGCGTCTTCAAGCGTCAACCCAGGCCACAACTCCGGAGCCGCAGCATCCAAGCGCGGAGCGTCGCAAGAACGAGCGCTGGAATCGCTCGAGCTTTGTGGTGAAGAACTGAATGCAGCTTGTTTGAAGTCGATCTTGATGATCACAAATATGCCAAAGAGAGACCAAAAAACGCACCCTGTAGCGGTGAAGAACTGTGTAAGGGAGTCAAAGAAATCGCCCGAGCCACCCGATGAGCTCGAATAGCTTCTAGAACCGCTCGAAGAACTCCCAAAGCTGCGCGAAGAGCTGCTCGACGAACGGCTCGACGAGCCACCCGAGTAGCTGTGGCCGCCTCCGGCTCTGGCATCTGCTGTGTTGTTGAAATCCCACGCACCAGCCCATGCCACCGCAAACGTCAGCGACAGGAGCAACACCCTCAAAAATTTCATCATGCCTGTTTTTCCGACCTTTTTGAGCGTTTGGGCCTGAGCACGTTGCGTGCAAATGGCCACCGAACGCTACAAGGCGCCAGGTCTCAACCGCGGCGCCTTAGAACCAGAAACCCACAGGCGAGTTACAGTCCAACAGGTGAGCAAGAGTTAGGGATGGGTGGGGCAATGGGCAATGGTAAAAAGAGGCGGCGTGTGGGGTTCGCAGTAGAGAGGTAGGGCGAGTTGGCGGTGTGGGGGGCGGCTGTTTTTGGAAAAACAGATCGTTTTGGGGCAAGGCTCCGTTTGGACTGGGCAAGCAAGATGTGTCGGCGTCGCCGAAGGCGCCCAAAGTCAGCCAAGGAGTCCCAGCCATGATGTCCAAAAGAAAACGTTACCCGATCGTCCACGCCCTGATGGCCGCCCTGGGGCTGGTTGCGCTGGTGGCCCTGGCGCTGACCTCCAACCCCACCGTGGTCGACGCCGACGAGCCCATGCCGCAGCAGAATTATGGCGACATTGGCAACATCAGCAACAACGCGGGCAACCAGCAGCACCTGGGCGACGCCGAGATGGCGGTGGCCAACGATGCGGCCTCCAAAGTGGTGCGCAAACGGATGGAGACCGAGCGCCCCGATGACTTTGCGGCCCTTCAGGACGTTAAAAGCGCCGAAATCATCGTCATCCATGGCTCGATGGACCGTGTTCAGGATGTGCTGGGTGCTGTGGGCGTGCCCCACACGCTGATTTCACCGGCGCAGCTTGACCAGATTGAACTCGACGCGCGCCAACTGGTCATGATCAACTGCCCGGGCACCTTGTCGGAAAAAGGCATCAAGAAGATTCAGAAGTTTGTCCGCGCCGGCGGCTTCCTCTACACCACCGACTGGGCCCTGACCAACGTCATCCAGAAGGCCTTCCCTGGCATCATCGCCTACAACGATCGACCCACCCAGAACGACGTCGTCGAAGTCCAGGTCACCGACACCGACAACGTCTTTCTCCAACACGTCAACCTCTCCAAGACCAGCCCCAAGTGGTGGCTCGAAGGATCGAGCTACCCCGTCAAGGTCCTCGACAAGTCCAAGGTCAAGGTTCTTATCTCCAGCAAAGAGATGAAACAAAAATACGGCGAAGCCCCCGTCGCCGTGCTCTTCAACTACGGCGACGGCCAGGTCCTGCACATCGTCAGCCACTTCTACCTGCAGCAAAACGACAAGCGCACCCTGGCCGAGCAGCAAAGCGGCGACAGCTACCTCAAGAACCAGGCCAACCTGCCCGCCGCCGTGGCCGATGAGTTGGCCGACGATGAATCCGTCAAAAAGGCCAGCGCTGGCGACATCAACAGCGCCTACGCCAACCAGCAGTTCACCACCAACATTGTCGTGGAACGCAAAAAGGATCAGGCCCGCGTCGACGGCATGTACGACAAATCCATCAACGACGACGCCGACTTTAGCGAGGACGGCGACAAAGGCACCATCAAAAAAGGCTCCCGCGTCAAAGTCGTCGAGCGCAAAGGCAACAAAGCCAAAGTCCGCGCCCTCAACGGCGACGAGGCCTGGGTCGACTTCGACATGGTCGAATAACCCACCACCACGGCCCATACCAAAATGCAGACGAAAGGCTTGCTTTGGGGCCATCAGGACCGTCACAAATGAAATCGGACGTCTGCATTTTGGTATCAACCCCGATCCATCCGGCGCGCCGCACCCACCAACAACCTCCAGCGACCCAAACCGCGCCCGACCGTCGCCCTCTGCCTGTCGCGCCCCCACAAAACGGCACGCCATCACTCACAACGCAGCGCCGCTCAAAGCCCCAACGTCACCACGTTCTCCTCACCAACGTTCACAGGAAACTCCTGGCAGTCTGGCAAGCAGACCACCACCGAGACCTCATCTTCGGCATCCACAAAGATGCCCTCAGGGCACGAACTCGGTTGACCACCATCGTCAAAACGCAAGCCGATGTTGTCCCACTGCCAACGGTACGAAGACCCTTCCGAGATGTTGATGGGGTTGTTGGTGCATATCGCGTCATCGACACACCCACTGCAACCATCGTCAATGGAGCGCCCCTCAATGCGACAACTGCACAAGTTGCACCCTCGAAAGCCCCTCATAGACTGACCGTTGACCACAATCGACACAAAATTATCGACCGAACCAGTGCATGGCACATCCACGTTTACAGGCTCCGCAGACTCAAAGACCACCACCGTCAACTCCGGCTCTGGAAAATCAATCACCCCTTGCGCCTTCAACTCCACCAAAAGCCCCTCAGGCACCTCGCCCACAGAACAGACCACGGCGCCTCGAAACTCGTTGGCGTTGGGAAAATCCTCAGGGCACCCCGACTCCAAAAACCCATCCTCAATCACAATGCAAAATGGCTCCCCCTCAAACGCCACCACATCACCGTCAGGGCACTGAAGCGGCGGCTCAACCTGCCCCCCCTCATCGCAGCCCCATAACCCCGCACACAACAACATCGCCAGGCAGACCTTTACCCAATCCATCCTCTCCCTCTCCTCTCAATATCTTCTGCCACTTTTGGCACAATTAAACTGCCTCGCCCAACCAAAGTGCCCACACACCATTCAAAAATCAAGACAAAACGCCAAAAATGGCCACCCACCCATCCTTAACATCTAAAAAAACACCACCAAAACCACAACACACGCCAAATAAGGCAACTCAAAAACAAAGCCCCAAACACCACACAGGCATTTGGGGAATCCCGAAGCACCTCACACCAACCTCCCACTCAATAGATGGAACGCTGGAGATTTGTGACCCACAAACTCAACACCTCGCCGTCATGGGTCCTGCTCTTGCAGGAACTTAAACGGCGCCCAACAAATCGACAGCTGCACCGAGCGCTCTTCGTCCGCCTCATCCGCCTTGCGGTCAATGTCCTCAATCACCGGACGCAAGATCTCACTGTAAAGCCGCTCCAGCCGCGCCACATCCACGTCCAACGCCCGAAAACTCAGCGTCCGTGCAAAGGCCCTGGGCTCGGTCGCAAAGAACCGCCCGAAGGTCGCCGCCGCCACCGTCTCCGTCAACGAGTTCAACCCGCCAATCCGGTTCATCCACGTGTTGCGCGACAAACGCCGGATCTCGCTGGTCGCCTCAAAAATCGGCGGCACGCTGGGGATCTGACGCACCCGTTCCTGGGCCATCAAGACCTCCAACGTCTGCTCAATCTCGGCCTCATCGCGCGGCGCCAGCGCCTCCATCAACTGCTGGCGGCTCATGGGCCGATTGCCCAGCTTGAACTCCACCAAACGCGGCAAGTCGTGATCCAACTCCGGGCGAAAGAAACTCTGACGCTGCTGCTTGGACAAGCGCGACGCGCTGCGATGGCTGACCCCAAGAGCGTCTGCCGCCTCCTTGAGCGTCAAACCACGCGAACGCAGCGACTCAAAGTACGCCATCGACACCTGGTCATTAAGCTCCTTAAGCGACACCCCAAAAAGCCTCGCCAGACCCACCGCCGGAGCCAACAACGAATACAACACTCGCCGTTTAAGCTCCTCCTCGCTCAACTCCTCTTCCTCGACAAACCCTTCCTGTACTGCTGCCATAACCCCACTCACTGAAGCTCGATGCCGTTGACCTGACCAATCTCAATGGAAAACTCTTCGCACTCTGGCCCATCATTGGCACGACAAATCGTCGCCACCACGTCGTCCTGCGCCGTCACATCCAAAAACTCCGTGCAGAACACATCCTCCTGTGGATCGGGCCGCACTGACAACACCCCCACATTGTCCCAACCCCACCGATACTCGGTCCCGACCTCCAAATTGATGAGATCATTGCACACATCGGGGCTGTCCAAATCACACGTCGGCGCCCGCTCGCACTCCGGATTGCACTCGCAGTCCAAGCACACATTCACAAAGGGCTTGACCACCAACCCATTGACGCCAAGCGACACAAAGTTGTTCGGATCCCCATTGCACGGCGTCATCAACGACACCCCATCCACAACCGCCGAAATCACAAGCTCAGTCCGGCCAGGCCGCGTGGTATCACCCTCGCCATCCTCGTGACCCTCCCCGCCATCATCAATATAACCCTCGTCCGCCAACGCCTCCTCAAACCCCTCGGGCAACTCCCCCTCGTCCTGGGCGCAGACCACAATCTCTTCCACGTCCTGACCTTCAGGAAAATCCTCAGGGCAATCGGCCGCCAGAAAACCGTCCTCAATCACAATGCAAAACGACTCCCCCTCAAACTCAAACACCTCACCCGGCGCACACTCCACCTCCTGCCCCGCATACTGCTGGTCATCCTCACAACCCACCGCCACACCCAACACACCCAACAACACACACACCGCCAAGCGGCTCCCATCTCTCATCATCCCTCAAAACCTCCATAGCGCCATTTTTGGCATACATGAACTGCCCCACACCCCTTAATTAACCCCACACCACATCAACGTCAACCCAAAATAGCC
Organism: uncultured Pseudomonadota bacterium; assembly: GCA_937123825.1. GTDB lineage: Bacteria > Myxococcota_A > Bradymonadia > Bradymonadales > CAKZKQ01. The sequence continues at coordinate 24,442 of CAKZKQ010000608.1, read as the reverse complement.
AAAAATGGCAACATCAAATTCAAGACCCCATCCAAAACTCATAAACACACACTCAACCAACCCCCCAACACAGGCCACATCGCCAATTGTGGCAACCACCATAGACAAAGGACACACCACATGACGATCAAAGCAATGGCAACGCCCGCGATGGACGCACCAGTGCACACCCACACAAAGATGGAGGGCGTGCTGGGGGGAGTTGGATGTGCAGGAGAATGCCGCCTCGGTCGCAGTGCGCAACCAAGGCATTCATCAGAAGACACGCTGCCGAAGGGATGGGCAGGGTTTAGAAGCTCCACATGCTGACATCATCGTCGCGCTCAAAGTTGCCATATTTAGCAAGGCGAGCACTGGAGTTGCCAAACTGGATGGAGACGTCGCCGGGAACTTTGACGTGCTTGAGGGGGTCAACCTTGTTGTTGAGGCTGTCTTCGTGGACCTCAAAGTGAAGGTGAACGGGGTAGCTCCGGGCGCCTTTGTTGCCAGAGCCGCCCTCTTGGCCGATGTGCTGAGCCTGGGTGACGTTCTGGTTGTTGACGACGTTGATGGACGACAGGTGGGCGTAGCGGGTGTAGAAGGTCCGGCCTGCAATCTCGTGCTTGATGTCGATGTAGTTGCCGTAACCGCCGTTGGGACCGTAGGCCGCGGTGGTGACAACACCGCTGGCGGCGGCGATGATTTGGCCCGCCTTGCTGGCCGACTGAATGTCGATGCCCTTGTGGTACTTGGAGCCGCCGCGGACATTGCGGGGGCCGTAGGGAGAGGTGAAGTAGGCGCCGCCGCGCACGGGCCAGATGAAGGAGTCCGAGGCCGAACCCTTAGCCTTCTCTTCAAGCATGGCTGCGGTCGTGGCGCCCATCTTTCCAGTCTTTTCGATCAGGTTGGCCTCCTGAAAGGCCAGCACCTGCCGCTGGGTAAACGCCCCAAACTCTCCGGTCGAGGCCACCCCAAAGCCCGCGCGCGTCAGCAGCGCTTGCATGTGCTTGACGACCGGCCCCTTCATGCCCCGGCGCAGCACCATGCAGGCGTCCAACACGTTCTTCCAGGCCGTGGCCTGACTCAGCGCCGCCGCCGTGGACTTGCCCACCACCCCGTCGGGCGTGGACCCATGGGCCATCTGCACGTTCATGACCGCCGTCTTGGTGCCGTTGCCAAAGACCCCATCGGTGCCAACCTCCTGGCCTGCGTCAATCAGGCGGTGTTGCAGCTCTTTGACGACATTGCCGCGCATGCCCTGACGCAGCGCAAGCTCACCGGCCATCACCTGCTTCCACTCCACCGAAGGCTCAATCTCGTTGACGGCCAAAATCTCGGTGGGCTTGTCCTCTGGCCTCAACGGCCCAATGAAGTTGTCGTCGATGGTCACACTGTCGTTGGTCGTGTCGGCGTTGGTCTTGTTGTTGGCGCCAGCCTCATTGTCGTCCTCTTTCTCCTTGGAGGCCTCCATGTCCGCAAAACCATCATCGCTGGTGGCGGCTTGATCGATCGTCGTGTCGATGTGAGAGCCCTTCTTGAGCCGCTCGGTCAACGCCTCAGCGGTGCCTTTGCCAAAAACGCCGTCGGCCCCCAGACCCGACTCTCGCTGCAACAACTCCACGCTGTTGCGCGTCCCCGGACCATAGTCGCCATCGACCATGGTCTCAAACCCGATGGTGTTGAGTTGGCGCTGGAGCGCTCGCACCACCTCACCCCTTGAGCCGATTTTCAAGACACCGCCGCCATCGACAAGCTCTGCCAGCGAGCCATCCAGCGCCACAGCCCGATCCGGTCTGGCCACTGGCCTCGGCGACGTATCAGGCGCCACCGACTCCTGCTTGGAGCGCCGCAGCGCCAGGAGCGTGTAGTAACCCACTCGCTCGGCCTGCCCCAGGTGATGCTCTTGCTTAAAACGCACCACGGCCTGGGCCGTTCCCACACCAAAGTAGCCATCTGGGTCAAGCTCCAGCATCTCCTGGAGAGCTTCGACCGCCGGTCCCTGGTGCCCCAGGTGCAAAACGGCCTTGGAGCCCTGCTTTTCGATGTCGGCCAGCGCTGGCGCCTTGGTGTAGCGGGCGGGCCGCTCAAAGGCGATGTTCCCCACCGAGTCCGACAACTGCCCCCTGGCGCTGGAGGCCAGCGCCGCAGCGTTGTCGTCGCTGTGCAGGTCAAAAAAGAGGTGAACACCCACGCGTGCCACCGGAGACTTGCCCTTGGACCACCCCGGCGCCACACCCGAGGTATGGTAATGGTCAGCGCCCGCGACCGGGTTGCGCCCCGAGCCCGCCATCACCTCCTTGGCGATCTTGACGCACTCGGCCCAAATGTCCTTGTTGGAGGGGTTGCGGGCCTCCTCATAGTTGGGATCCGAGGTCCGAGTCCACGAAAACTGCAGACGCTGGGTGATGACGTCCTTGAACGACCCCGGAAAAGCCGAACTGTTGACGCGGTTGCGCACCACGTTGGCCACCGCATAGCGCCCCAACGTGCTCTCTCCACGCGCTTCGGCGTAGAGGTTCATGGCCATCAAGACCGTCTCGTCCTGCTGGACGGGCGTGGCCTGAGGCTTGGGCATCGGGACACTGCTGCTCTGCGTCTTGGCGCTGACCTTCTGCTCGCTGGCGTTCTCTGACATGCTCAACCCCCCGTCGTCGTTGGGACGTGTTCCATCACGTTCGGTGGCTACGGACCAGCCTTCCCGAGGCGCGCGCCTCGGCCAAAGCGGACTCCATGATCAAATCGGTGTCAAAAGCCTTCCCCAGCCGCGCGGCGCGGTACGCGGACTGAAGCACCGCGTTCTTAATCTCGCCGCCGGACAACTCCATGGTCGCCAGGAAGGCATAATCGATGGGCTCGCTGGTCGGGATGTGCTCTTCGGGCAACAACCGCCGCCACAAGCGCTCGCGCTCGCCTTCACCGGGCCTGGGAAAGTGAATTTTGAAGGATATCCGTCGCTCAAAGGCAGGATCGATGCTCTTTTTGAGGTTGGTCGTCAGCACCGCAATGCCTTCAAAACGCTCGATCAACTGCAAGAGGACGTTGATGTCCATGTTGGAGTAGCGGTCGGTGGACCGCTCCATCTTCTGACTGCGCCGCGCAAAGAGGCTGTCGGCCTCATCAAAGAGCAGCAGGTGCACATCTGAGCGCACATAACGAAAGATGCTCTCAAGGTTCTTTTCGGTCTCCCCAATGTACTTATCGACCACCGAGGAGATGTTCACCCGCATCAACTCCAGCCCCAACTGATTGGCCAGCACTTCGGCCGTCAGGGTCTTGCCCGTGCCCGGCTCGCCATCAAAGAGACAGGTGATGGACAGCCCCTTCTTGAGGCGCTCGCGCAGGCGCCACTGATCGAGCACCTGCCGCCTGTCCTTCACCGCCGCCAGAATCTGCTCAACCTTGGACATTGTCTCGGGCGGCAGGACCAGATCATCGAGTTGGGCCTGGGTGGGGTCCACGCTGAGCTGGGCCAACTGACCGCGCCGAACCTGCGCCCCAATCGCGCGGCGATAATCCTCCAGCACTGCGCCGCGCTCGTGCGCCGCGCGCCCTTCGTAAAACCATCCCCCAAGTTGCAGGGCGTTGCGCACCTGGACCGGCTTGAGCGCAGCCACCTGACTGAGTTCTTCGATCTGCTCGGGCTCCAGCATGCTGGCGTCTTCCGACAGGTTGACCATCCACACATCCGCCCCAACACCGACCAGCGGGGGCTCTACAGCCAAATCCAGGCTCAAGACGTGCTGTGACCGCGCGCTGATCTTGACCCCGGGCTCAACGCACAAGGCCACCGCCGCGCGATGCGCCACAACCGAACGGCTCAGCCACGCCGCGTCCGCCCGGTCCTCCAACAACCCGTCGGCCTGCCGCACCACCAACAGCTCCCCGTGCAGGGCAGCCTCCTCAAAGGCCCTCCACAGCCTCCAGCGGCGCTCCTGCTGAGGCATCCCCGACAAGAGCGCCCCCTGGAGCACCAACATCCGGCGCTTAAACCGCCGCGCGATCCCACAGAGCGAAAAAACCCTGCCAGAACCTGCCGGACCTCTGAGCACCACCGCACAGCCCTGCGGCACCCCGGCGCCGTCGGCCAGATGGGACTCAAACTCTCCCCCATCGCGGCCCCAGAACCCTGCCAGCATCGGCAAAACCTGCTCCGCATACGGTCCGTCCAGCGCCTGCGCCCCCTCGCGCCCCGGCCAGCGCACATGGGCCACGCCCGACAGCTCACCGCTGATGGAGCGTTGGCCCATCAAAAGCGCCGACACATGACCTGCCACCACCAAGGGCACGTTGAGCGCGTCCACCGCCACCGGCCTGCCATCGGCGGCGCTGGCCTCAACCAGGAGCCCATGACGCCTCAGCGGGCTGTGGGCCGAGAGCACGGGCATCAACTCCAACGGTGACAGCCCCAAAAAGCGCCCCAGAACCAACCCCGTCAGCGTGTGTTCTTGAGGCGTCATCAGCGGGCCACCGGCCAAAAACCACAGCTCGCGGTCCCACCCCAGCGCCAACGCCAACCACAACACCTCCTGCTCCAACGGACCCAACCCACAACGGGCCGCCAACATGGCCATTGGCAGCGGCGTCCCCTTAGCCTTGTCCGCCAGCGCCTGACAGACGCGCTCCAGACGCGCCATCTCCAGACGCCGCGCGGCCGTTTTGGGTCCGGCTGCCACCGCAAGCCCAATCATGTCCAACCTGGCCTGGGTGTACTGCCGCGCAGCGCGCCGCCATTTGGAGGTGCCCAGCTTGGGGTGAAGCAACGGCGCGGTTCGAGCCGCTTGTCCGGCCAAGGGACCCTTTGAAGACACAGGCTCTCTGCCCACCAGCGCGCGCAGGCGCCTGTGCAAGAGCGCCCTGCCCTTGACCACCGCCTGCTCGGGGTCTGCATGCTGGACCATGACCTGATCCACGTCCCATCGCAGCACTGCCCCGTGTTGCGCCAGCACCCCTTCGAACGCCTCGTCCACAAAACCCACGCTCACCACCCCCCAATCCTTCATTGCGTCGCGGGTCAACGCCTCGGGAGAGCCCACCTTGAGGCCCTCCACAGGCAGACCGATGTCCCGGCTGGCGGCGATGATGTGGGGGTCTTTGAGCGGCGCGTCGGCCAACGCCGCCGCGTCGCACCAGGTCCGGGCCAGCGCAGCGGCCAGCGGCGCCCAACGCGCCGGGCCAGACTCCACAAAGACCCAGCGTTCAATGCCAGGATAGGCCGCGCGAATCAGCGCCACCTGAAACATCCAGGCCGCCGGCAACGGCCCGGGCAGAGGGTCATGGTAGGTTCTGGGCTCGAGCGATGTTCGGCCATCCCCAACGGGCTCGATGTCGACGCCGTTGACCAGAATGGTGGGCGAACCGGGCATGCCGAGCATCTGAGCGTCGGCGTCTTGATGAAGCTCGACAAGGGAGAGCTCCACATTGACCGGCGAGATCTCCAGCACGCGGCGCACCATGGCCTGCGTGGGTTGGAGTTGGGCACACCCACGGCGCACAAGGATTTCGACCAGAACGGGAGGTTGCAAGTCTTGCGCTGAGCCTCAAGGACAAACGCAATCCATCAAAAGGGCAACGAGGGTGGGCACGGGCTCTTACGACAAAACCAGTGCCTGAGAGACATGGGATTGGGGTGCTAATACAAGACGTGGACACGTGTGCCAGGCGCGCCTGGCGCTTTGGCGTCACCGTGTTGGCGTCGTTTCATCCCCAAACTTGCGTTGTTCTCGTCGAGTTGCCTCTTGAAAGAGCGTATTCATTGAGCAGGTGCCAGCAAACCTGTGTTTCGAACCTGAAGTATCCGATGCCCATCCCACCTTTAGAGGTGCTCTTGGAGCGGGGAATTTGGTGGGACGGTCCTTGAAGGAGCAGGACCGATGGGGGCGAGCAGGGTCACTTAGCCGATGGCCCCGCCCTTTTGGACCTGCCAAAGAGCGTCGCAGAACCAGCGCTGGCTGTCAAAACGGCGCATGAGAACATCATAACCGGTAAAGCGGGCCAAGGAGTCGATGTCTGACTCCAGGTATTTATAGCTGTACTCGGTGTGGATGGGTTCCCAGGGCTCAAAGGTGAAGGTGGCGCTCAGGGCCTGGATGTGGACCTCCTGGTGGGTGAGGCTGACCAGGTGGCTCTCCATGGCGCCAGCGTCGGCGTTGTAGGTGCCGTAGTGGCGAAAGTTGTCGAGGTTGAAGTTGGCGCCGAGTTCATCGTTGAGGCGCTGGAGGAGGTTGAGGTTGAACTGACGCGTGACCCCTTTGGAGTCGTTGTAGGCGGCAAGAAGGGTGTCGATGTCTTTTTTGAGGTCAAAACCAATCAGCGCCAGATCGCCCTGCCCCAGCGCATTCCACAGGCGGCGCAGGAAGCCGCGGGCCTGGGCTTTGTTGAAGTTGCCGATGTTGGAGCCAAGGAAGAGCACGAGGTTGCGGCGGTCAGAGTTGGTGCTCAGCCACCGGATGCCATCAAAATATTCGCTGACCAGTCCTCGGATTTCCAATGAGGGAAAGCGCTTGTTCATTTTGTGGACGAGGTTGTCCATGGCCGACTCGGAGATGTCGAGCGGGGTGTAGCGCACATCGGCGCCCATGGCCACCAGACGCTCCAGCAGCACCGCGGTCTTGCGCCCATCGCCCGCCCCCAGATCCACCAGGTTGAAGGGTCGGTTGAGGACCGGCGCCAGGAGTTCATCGCCGTGGTTGTGGAAGATTTCAAACTCTTTGCGGGTCAGATAGTACTCGTCGAGGTCGGTGATGGCCTCAAAGAGTTCGCTGCCCTGGGCGTCGTAAAAAAGGCGCGAGGGCAAGCGCTTGGGTTTTTCGGACAGGCCCACAAGAACATCGACGGCCAGATCTTGCGGGGCGCTGGCCCCTTGTCCTTGACGAAGCACACTGTAGAGGGGTTGCTCTGACATGGTCGGGGTATCCACCTTGGTTTGCGCGCCCAGGACAAGCTCTGGATCGATGAATCAGGTTGTGTTCCCGTCGCCGGTCCGCACAAACACAGGCAACCTACCGATCGCGGGCCAGCCGCATGCCGGTGAACTGCCAGCGCTTGTCGGGCGCAAAGAAGTTGCGGTAAGTCGCTCGAATATGGTCTCGGCCTGTTGCGCAGGAGCCGCCCTTAAGGACGTACTGACCGTTCATAAACTTCCCGTTGTATTCTCCCAACGCTCCCGGCAAAGGACAATACCCAGGGTAAGGCCGATAGGCGCTCGACGTCCACTCCCAAACTTCTCCGAACATGTGTCTGAGACCAGAAAAGTCATCCACGCTGGCCCCCACCGGGTGCAGGACGCCGTCGTCGAGCATGGTCCCGTTGGGCTTGGCGCCAGCGGCCGCCGCGGCCCGCTCCCACTCAAACTCCGTGGGCAGCCGCGCGCCAGCCCAGCGGGCAAAGGCATCGGCCTCAAAAAAACTGATGTGGGCCACGGGCGCGTCCAAATCAACGGGGCGAGCCCCCGCGAGCGTCAGTTCGAGCCACCGCTGGCAGCCGTCTTGCGGCTGGCTGACCCAGTAGAGCGGCGCCTGCCAGCCTCGCTCCTGAACCACGGTCCAGCCATCAGAGAGCCACAGGGCGTGCTGGGTGTATCCACCGTCACCCATAAACTCCAGCCACTGGCGGTTGGTGACCAGTTCTCCGTCGAGACCAAACGGGGGGGTCCAGGCTTTGTGGGCGGGCGTCTCGTTGTCAAAACAGAAGGTGTCCTTGGCGTGACCAAAGGAGGCAAAGCCCGCGTCGAGCTGCATGCCTGTGGCCGGTTGTGGGGGTCTGCTTTGAGGAACCTGGGCGGCATCCTGACGGTAGACCGGCCACATGGGGTTGGTCATCAGGCCGTGCTTGATGTCGGTCACCATCAACTCCTGATGCTGCTCCTCGTGATGGATCCCGATGACGGTGGTCCGCAAGACCTCATCGCTGGGTGAGCCACCCAGCAGCGCCATCATGGCTGCATCGACGTGGCGACGCCATGTGTGGATCTGGGCCACGGTGGGCCTGGACTGAGTCCCACGGCGCGTGCGCGGAAACTGGTCTCCGACGCCGTTGTAGTAGGAGTTGAAGAGGTAGGCGTAGCGCGGATTGACGGGGACGTAGCCGGGAGCGTGGGGGACGAGCACGAAGGTTTCAAAAAACCAGGTGGTGTGGGCCAGGTGCCAGCGCAGCGGGCTGGCGTCAGGCATGGACTGCACCATGTGGTCTTCGATCGTCAACGGCTCACACAAGAGCACGGTGCGCTGGCGCACAGCGGCGTAGCGGGCGGCTTCCAAAGCGATGGTCATCGACAGGGCCCTCCATCAATGTGGGGCAAGGAGACAGCAAGTGTGTGATCTGCGCTGCAAGCAATCAAGCCAACGCCCGGGGACGCGGCCGCATTTCAAAGCTCGCCGTGGTGTGCAGGGCCATGGCGCGGTGACGTTGAACCAGGACCGCGCAGTGGCCAACATGTGAGCCAAAGCACGCAAGGCGCACCATAACCGCCCGCGGCCAACAAAGACACGTTTGGGTGACTTCAAGAACGGTGTGGGAGAGCGTATGTCGGTGTGGGCAACTGTTGCCTGTTTGTCTTTGAGGGGGGTTTTGCCTCACCAAAAGCCCGGATGACAAGTCCATGGAGTCACCAGACGACCTCAAACACCCCAAACACAAACGCACAGGCACTAAAACACACGCAGCGCAGTCATAGAGGGGTCTTTCAAGGGCAAACCAATGGCCTTGTGTCAGGCCCCTGACACAAAATGAAGGATGTTGACCGTTACGACTCAACAACTTGCAGACACGACGCCAAGGCGTTTGGTGAGCGTTTGAACGCAAGCCGAGCGTTCAGTTGCGCAGGCTGCCTTCAAAGAAGGACCGGTAGGTGGCCTCAAAGTGGGCCAACATCTCTTCAGAACCCGTGCCGCTGATGAGCCAGGCGGCCAACAAGCGGTTGGCGGCTCCTGCCAGGACGTTGGTCAACACCACCGGATCCAGCTCAGAGGTCATGGTGCCATCGCGCTGGCCCTGGACCAACGCCGAGTGGATCAACCCCATGAAGTCGGTCTGGGCCTGAGAGGCCTGATTGACCCAGTAGATGGCCGGGACGTTCAAGAAGACAATCCGCGCCACGTCCTGGCGAGTGATGTAGAAGTTGAAGAACGTGCGCCCCACCGCCAAAAGCTGCGCCATGGGGTCTTCGGGGTACTCCCCCACCGCCTGGCGCGTGATTTCGGTCAACTCGGCCAGATCTCGCTCCACACAAGCAAGCAAGAGATCTTCCTTGGAACCAAAGTATTTGTAGAGGGTCTTGGGGCTGACACGGGCCGCCTTACAAATGTCGCGGATGCCAACATTGTGGAAGGTCTGAGCCGCAAAATGCTCCGTCATAACCTGCCGGACCTTTTCCAACACCTCTGGATCAACCGTACGTCTATCGCGCGTCATAACATCTCCGCAGGAATATCACCGTCGTGGGAAGATTCCCACATAGACTTACATCTGCCCACGACACTTACATCAATTGCTCACACAGTGCAACGCCTTCCCGAACGCTCGTTCACCCTTTTCACCCAATATCTCGCATTTCAGCCAGAATCAACTAAAAATCGTTCAACAATATCATTTAATATCGAACAATAACGTTGATTTCTGGAAAAATCCTCCAAATACGCCCTTCTTGATTCCCATAATCATCGCCGAAGACCCATTGCACACGCGTCACCTTTGCGAGACAATGCGATCCTGGACACGCTCCATCTTTGCCAACACCGTTCATCTTGAGCGCGCAACTCTACACCCATTGAGTACATCGTCGTAAATGCACTGGCGCTTTATCGGCTTGACGAGACCTTCTTTGTCCGCTTGCCGCCAACGCCCCCAGCGCGTCCTCTGCCGTGCACACGCAAAGGGCCCAACGACCCCATGCGCCTGCTCCCCCAAAGGCAACCCCATGAACAAGGCGATCCACATATTGAGCGCCATCGCCCTGGCGATGCTCTGCGCAGCGTGCAACAGCACCACCTCCAACACACCGCAAAACAACAACGCCCAGCAAGACGACGCCCAATGCCCCCCATCCCAGGAGCCGTCCAACAACGCCAGCGATGACCCACCCCCCTTTGACCCCGACATGTGCTCGGAGCTCATCCGCCCCAGAGCCAACCCGGTCGAATTTGTCGGCCTGACCACAAGCTGGCTCATCACCCCCGAAGACTTTCAGAGCTTCATCGGCCCGATCTACGGCCAGGACGCCCGAGAAAAGCGCTTCCACCAGGATTACCCGCTCCAAGACGGCCTCTTGCTCTCGGTGCGCGAAGACCCCACCAGCGCAGACCAGGTCATCATCGAGTTGGACATGGAGGTCTCCTCGACAGACAACCCCGTCACACGGCGCACCATCGCCAGATTGCCGGTCAGCTACAGCTACGGTGCCATCTTCATCGACACCGTCAACGCCGCCATCGCACGCGCTCAAGAGGTCTATCAGCGCAGCCCCCAGGACGCCGAACCGTTCTACCTCGAACACCGCCTGCGCTCGGTCAACGGCGGAAACCTCGACCTGCGCGTGCGTTACCAAGACGGGCTGACCTGGCTCGAAGTCCAAACCCACACCCCCCAAACCTCTCTTTTGCCCGGACAGGTCAACCAAAAGGCCTTCAACGGCGAGCCTTTTGAGTCCTTGGCCGGCGAGGTCAATTTTCACCTCTCGCTAGACCAGTTTGAGTTCTTTTCGACGCGCGCGTATGGCATCACCGCGGGCGCCGCGCAGAATTTCCGCGACTTTGAACTCAACCCACACAATTGGCTGCGCCTGACCGTCGAACCCGAGTTGGAGAACAAGCTGGTCAACGTCGGCTTTGAGGTCGTCACCACCGATGGGCGGCGGTTGGCGCTGGCCCGTGCCCCTGCGTCCGTGCTGGCCGGAGATCAGTTTCGGCAAAACGTCATCCGCATGCACAACAACATGACCACCGCCATGGAGCGCAGCGGCACCGCGCCGCGCTTTGAAGTGCCCTTCTATTATGACGATCCTTCTGGCGGCGGCGTGGTCCAGGTCATCGCCCGAGGCGACAACGGCGACTTCTCCATCGCCTACGCCGTCGAGTCCCCCGTCAACTTCCTGCGCGACACCGACTTTGTCCCCTACCAGGGTCAGATCGACCTCCCAGACGCCCTCGAACCCATCGAAGAGACCTGCGAAGACCTCGGCAGCCAGGCCGCCCTTGAAGGTCAGTTCCTCATCACCTTCGCCGCTGCCCCCACCGTCGCCAACTCGCGCAACCTCAAGGCGCCGCTGCGCGGCAATGTCCGCGGTTCGGTCTTCAAGGCCGAAGATGTCGGCGGCCTGGGGCCGCGCGACGGCGCACAGTCCGTGGCCAGCTTTGCCTTTGAAGACGTTGACCTGACCGACCCCGACAACCTCCAGACCTACCTGCTGGACGCCACCTTGCCCGCTGGCCAGTACCAACTGCTGGGCTTCATCGACATCGACGCCAACGCCGACCCCGATGATCCAGACCCCGACCGCGGCGATCCCGTCACAGTCCCCATCGGCTCCTATCCGCTTGAATGCGCCCAGCAGCCCATCACCGTCGAGTTTGCCATCCTGCGCCCCTGACCGCCCCAACCATCGCCGTCAACGCCCCCTTGCATCATGGCCTCCCCCACCCCACAACGCCCTCTGCTGCCCTTGCTGGCCACGCTTGTTGTGCTCTCTTGCGCCGACGCCCAGGACACTCAACCTCCCAACGACAGCACACTCAACGCCCTCCATAGCCGCTCCTCCACCATCGCGCTGGCCCCAAACAACGACGCGCTTTGGGTCACCTCACCCGACGATGACGCGCTGATCCGCATTGACCCACACACGCTTGATCCGATCGACAGGCTCCACCTCGGCGGCGCGCCGCAACACCTGACCCACAGCGCCGCGGGCTGGGTCATCACCCGCAGCCTCGACCACCACGTCGCGCTGGTGGACCCTCAGGGACAACACATCGCCGACATCGCCGTTCCTTGCGGCGGCACCCGCGCCGTCAACGCCCTCAACCTTCCCCAGGGACCCAATCTGGCGCTGGTCTCTTGCCCCCACGACCATCGAATCGTCGTCCTTGACCTCGACGCCCAACAAGCGCGCGCCACAATCCAGGCCCCAGCGCGGCCCACAGCGCTGGTCACAGGCGCAGGACTGGTCACCGCCACCTCATCCCACGGCGCCGTCGCCCGGCAATGGACCGTCGCAGACATCGCCGCGCTCAAAGCCGACCCATGGCAACCCATTGACCTCCCACACCAGGACCTGACCCTCCTTGACGACCAGCGCCAGCCCCGCTCTGCGTCGACTTTTGACGCCCTCGACATCGACCCAGCAACCGGGCAACCCATCGGCACACTCCAACTGGTCGACAACGACGGCGACCGACAACGCCCCCCATCACAGGGCGGCTACGGCTCGGTCATCGACGGCCAGCCCAGGATTGAACCGCGCCTGGCAGGCCTGTGCCAGGGACAATACGCCCGCTTTGATGGCACCAACCGCGTCTTCAGCGGCCCCAGCGCCCTGGCCTACAGCCCCACAAACCAGACCCTGTGGGTCGTCAACATGTTCACCCAAAACGTCGCCCTGTTGGCCTGCCCCCCGCGCGGCTTACCGACCACCGCCGGACTGACACTCCAGGACCCAGCGCCGACCCTGGAGCTTTTGGCCCATTTCAGAGTTGGCGCAGGCGCCCGAGGCATCGCCTTGGACCCCACAGGCACGGTGGCCTACATCGATGTGGGCTTTGATCAAGTCATCGCGCGCCTCGACGCCACACCACTGGCCAACACCCCCACCCAAGCCCCAACGCTGGAGAAACGCCGCCTTGCCCAGCCCCAACAACGCTGGACCGTGGAGGCGCTGCGCGGCCGCGCCCTCTTCCACGACGCCACAAACACGCACCTGACCCCCAGCGGCGTCGTCACCTGCGCCACCTGTCACCCAAACGGGGGAGATGACGGGCTCAACTGGTTCATCCATACCGAGGGCATCACACGCAAAGTCCGCCGCACCGCCCCCGCCTGGAACGCGCGCGCTGGCGCCGCCCCTTTTCACTGGGACGGCGAGTTTTTGGATGGGGCCTCGCTGTCCAGGGACACGACCTTGGAGTTGATGGAGGGGGATGGGCTGGTGGTGGACTTCTACGCCATCGCCGCGTACATGGACCAGGTCCCAGCGCCCATCCCAAGGCCAATGTCACCCGAGGAGTTCTCGCTGGCGCAGCAGGGTCGCCAGCTCTTTGAATCCCCGCAGACAGGCTGCGCCGATTGCCACAATGGACCGCACCTGAGCGACAACCGCGCGCTGAGCGTCTTGCCGCCCTCCAGCGATCCCGACGCCGTCATGCCCGCGGTCATTACACGGCCACTGCGCGGCGTTCGAGCCCGCGCCCCCTTCCTCCACGATGGCCGCGCCCAGACCCTTGAATCCATCCATCAGGAACACAACCCCCAGGACCAGCACGGCCGCACCAGCACGCTGACCGCCCAAGAGCGCACCGCTCTGCGCCTCTACCTCGAAACCCTCTGAGCGCCACCGCCAGACCGTGCTCTCCTTGACGGCCACACGAGCAAGGGTGCATGTATGCAACACAGGCCTTGGGGATGAAAACAACGGCGGACTCTGTCCAAAAATCCGGTTCTTGACACAATCTCAATCAAGAATTCGCGACGTCGAGGCAGACCGCCCACAACCGGCTTATCTGTGCTCATCAAACACAGCATTGGCGGTCCAACACCAGACCACACACGATGGATTTGGCGTCCGGCACCATGACCGCCCCACAACACACCTGGAAACCACAGGCATTTTTGCGGCCGCGTGGAGCCAGACCAACACAACGATCATGAAGAAAATCTCCAGACACACCACAGCACTCTTGATTGGCGCGGCGCTGGCCCTATGGACCCAGGGTTGCGGCGGAGACGACGGCGATGACGGCACAAATGCCGCCGCCGCCCTTATCGAAACCACCACACAAGAGCCCAGCGACATCTGCCCCAATGGCGGCGTGCTGATCCGCGTCGGCAATGACACCAACGCCAACGGCCAACTGGACGACAGCGAAGTCCAACAAAACCGCCACGTCTGCAACGGCGCCGATGGCCAACCCGGTGAAGGCTCAGAGGCCTGTGTTGTGGAACGCGATGATGAGGCCGCCACCACCACCATCACCTGCCCGGGCTCCGATCCCGTGGTCCTGCGCGACGGACAAGATGGCCAGGACGGAGAGCCCGGCGAAGATGGCCGCTCATGCACCGTGGAGCGCGACGATGAGGCCGCCACCACCACCGTCACCTGCCCCGGCGCCGACCCCATCACCATCGCAGACGGGCAAAACGGACAAGATGGCCAGGATGGACAAGACGGCCAGGACGCAGAGGCCTGCACCGTGGAACGCAATGACGAAGCAGGCACCACCACCGTCACCTGCCCAGGCTCCGCTCCTGTGGTCATTCAAGATGGACAAGATGGCCAGGATGGACAAGACGGCCAAAACGGCCAGCCGTGCACGGTAGAGCGCGACGACGAGGCCGGCACCACCACCATCACCTGCCCTGACGCCGAACCTGTGGTCCTCTTTGACGGCGAAAACCCCAACGTCCCAACGCCCCAACCCGCCTTCACCCTCGATGTTGGCCAGCCCTTTGATCTCGACAGCGGCCAGGCACAAGGGCCCGCGCCCGATCTGACCTTCATCGACCTGGGCCCGCAGGGCATCGGCATCCAAGCCATCGAACCGGCCACCTCCGCCAGACTCATCCCCGTCACCTACGACACCATCGCTCTGGCAGACCTGACCGGCGCGCGCTTTGAAAACGATCAGGCCCAGCTTGCCCAACCCACCGACCAGGAGCAAGGCAGCGTCGCCTTTGTCTTTGAAAGCTCAAACGGGCGCCTCTTCAAGCTGGGCAACGTCCAACGGCTCAACGACCAGACCGTCGGCTTTGACTTTGAAGCGCTGGGCTTTGAGCTCCCCTCGCTCCAAATGCCAGCCTTTGTGTACGTCGACCTCGAGACGCAACGCAGCCAGAACCCCAACCCCGATGTGGCCGATGTGCGATTTGCCATCGACGACGCCGAACAAGGCCTCATCTCCGTCGAAATCGTCCATCCCAATGCTCGCCTGATGCGGCTGGCTGGCACGACGTTTGAGGCCTTTGGCCCAGGGGACGTCAACCTGGCTGCCTTTGAAGAGGGACAAAACAACGCGCCGCTCTACCCCTTTGACCCACAAGAAGGCCCCATCGTCATCGTGGTCCAGACTGCCGAAGGCAACTTCTTCAAGCTCGGCTCAGGGATCCTGCTGGAAGAACCGCAGCTGGCCATCCACGCAGAACGGCTCGACGTCGCCCTGCCCGATGTGCTGATCGCCAACGGCCCGCCGCTGGACCTGGACGTTGGCGGCGTCGAGCGCGGCTTTGATCAGGGCGCCGATCTGCGCTTCGACTTCAACGAAGAGGGCAACGTCAGCGTTGAACTGGCCCCTGGCGTGCAAGGCGCGACCCTCGAAACGCCTTTCTTCGATGCGCTTGGCCCCGAGGCGCTCGCCCAGGGAGAGTTTGTCGAGTTCTTCCTCGACCTGACCCCCTTCAACAACGACCTCTCAAACGTGGCGCTGCTGGTCCGCACTGCCAACGACCGCTTCTTCAAGCTCTCCAACATTCGCATCTGGTCGTTGGGCGGCAACGCACTGCTGGGATTTGATTTTGCACCGCTGCTGGTGGACCTGCCCACCTTTGAAATCACCCTCGGCAGCCCCTTTGACCTCGAAACCCTCAACGGCGAAGGCCAATCCCCCGACTTCACCCTCCAGGCCGATCAAAACAACGGCCCCATCTCCCTGGTGACCTTCGGCGGCGCGCGGGTTGCTCGCCTTGCCCCGGCGTTCTTCGAACTCGTCGACGCCCAGGACGTGCAAAACGCCTTCTTTGAACAAGGACAGACCGAGCTTGAGGTCGTGCGAGAGCGCGGAGAGTCAGGCCCGCTGGTGCTCCTGGTCCAAACCCCCGAAGGCGACACCTACAAACTGGCCCCGGGGCTGTCCACCAGCACCCAGACCTACGCCTTTGACCTCCAACCCATCGGTCAGCAGGCCCCTTGAACCGCTGCAGGAACGGGTTGATGGAGCACCCGGGCGCTCATTGATTGGATGGCTTCCATGGCGGAGCACCCACACCCTTCTTACAAATAAACGGCCTGACCTGCTCTTCCTCTTCGCCAATACACGGCTTGACCCCCCAGAGCAGATGATCTTCATTCCCCACGCTGTTGATCAAGATCGCGCAGTCTGAAGGCGCATCAAAAGCGGTCGGATCTCTCCAGCGCGGCACACGCACGGGCAACCCATAAAGCCACCGCGGCTCTGCCCCGTGCTCGGCCTCAAACTTCAGCCCCAACCATGGGCTGCGGTTGGGGATATCGGCCTCATCCAAGAGCGGCTGCAATTCTTGCATCACAAAGAAGGTCTCCCTATCCCCCTCAATGTGCGCCAACTGGTAACCACGCTGCACACACTTCTGAGCCGCAGCAAACCACCTCTCCCGAATCTGAGTTTCCGTGCACAGCAGGTACTCCTGATGCCCATCTGGCCCAGGGCGGACCTCACAACGACAGTCCTCGTCAACGGCATCATTGCAGTTGTCATCGCGTCCATTGCAGGTCTCCAGGCGCGTGGGATAAACCAGCGGATCATCCACCGCGCAGTCCAACACATCGCTTGCGGCCACAAAACCAGGGGGGGCCTGGCAAGCCACAACGGCCTGTGTGCGGTCTCCAAAACCATCGCCGTCCAAATCGCGGTGGAATTCGCCGGGCGGCTCGCCATCGGCACATGCCTCTCTGAGCGGCAGTTGATCCAAGCGCACCTCACAAATGAAATCGCTCAGACTGGAACACCGGCGGTCATTCCAACCCGCTTGGTAAATCTCACCGCAATCTTCACCAGGTCCAGCGTCGTTGGGTTCGCTGTCGCCGTTCCAAATGTTGAAAGCTTCAGGATCGCCGCGCTCGGCCACCTCTGTGCCATCCACCCAGCGCATCAGCCCTTCTTCTTCAAAGTCCTCCATGCCGAGCCAGGTCTGAGTCAGGCGATCGTTAAAGCCTTCAGCTCCCTCAATCTTTTGCCAAAGGCCACCATTGACCTCAGCGGACTTCACCACCGCCAGATCGCCACCCTGGGCTTGGCAAAAACGCCGAGCATCGATCCAGTTCATGGGCCTGTCGGTGCACAGCGTGTAGGCTGAAGCGGTGTTTCCAACCCGAAAAGGCTCGCACTGACAACCATATTGGTCTGGCCCGCCCACGCAGTCATTGTCACGACCGTCGCAAATGTCGATGGCGCCGGGATGACTGTAGGGATCTTCGTCGTCGCAATCGCCCCCTTCGAGCGACCAACCGGGCTCCAACTCCCCGCAAACCTCCTGCGCCGCATCAGACAAGCCAAAACCGTCGCCGTCTTCATCCACGTACGCAGTCACGCAAGGTTCGGACGCATCCTCGTCTTCAACCCCATCAACGTCGTCGCCTTCAGCCACGTCGTCGGGTGTCACTGCGTCGTCAACGATCTCCTCATCGGCATCTTCAGGCCCATCGACGTCTTCAGACTCGTCGACGTCCTCAGGCTCATCGTCGTCCGATTCCATCGCGTCCGGGATTGAGGGATCTTCCGACACCACACCCACCTCAATGGTGTTGCTGCACGACATCAGCACCGACGCACAACACACCAGCGCCCACCACACCTTGCCAGACCACACCACAATCCTACTCCCGTCACACAAACCCATTCTGACGCGCCCCATCACTCCACAAACACCGCACAAGTCTTGCATCGGAGTTGATCCACAGAACCCTGAAAAGGATTCCCAAGCCCACCATAACACTTCAACAAAGACATAAAAATACACCCAACACACACCCCACCCATCGATGACTGCCGGGTGAGCGCAGCGTGCCTGAGAATCCAACCATTTAAAATGGGATTTTTATCCAGCGACCGCCATCAGCGTGCTTCACAACCCAACGGCATCAGGGTGACACCGTCGCCAAAGAGGGCTCAGTTGCCGTTGGAGCGCCAGGGGGGAGCACCGTTGGCGTGCTTGCAGATGTAAGGCCGTCCACCACCACAACCCTTGTCTGCCCACTGCTTATGCTTGTTGAGGTCGTCGTCTTTATTTTCCATAAAAACGCACTCATTGTCGCGGTCTGGTTGGTTGGTATGCCAGTTCGTGTAGCGAACCTCAAAACCATACGTCCAACGGTCACCGTTGCCCATATTCCAGCCAATCCAGATGTCTTTGCCTTGCTCGCCATCATCCTGCATCTGCAGAGCATCGTACATCATATCGAAAAGCTCATCATTTTCGGCCTGATCCTCAATGTAAGCCAACCGATAGCCATGCTCCTGACACCTTTGCTCTGCTTCTGTCCAGGACGCTCTGTCCACCGCACAAATCAGGTACTCGTTGCGACCTCTGTTCATGTAACTGCAACGGCAATCTTCATCGATCACACCATTGCAGTTGTCATCATCTCCATCGCAGATTTCAACGCGGCCAGGGTATGCCAGCGGGCGACCATCGTCACAATCGAAACCGTCGCCTTCATTGGCTTCAGGCACAAAGCCGGGCGGGGCCAGACAAGCCATCACCGCCTTGTCTTCATCCCCAAAACCATCGCCGTCCACATCGCGGTAGAACGTGGCAGGAAGGTCACACGAAGAACGGGGCAACTGTCCCAGGTCCACCTCACAGATGAACACGCCCTGCCTGGTGCAGTGACGATCGTTCCACGCGCCCCCGTAAAGCTCCCCACAGTCCTCGCCGTCAATGTGGTCATTGGGCTCATCGCTGTTCCAGCGAGAATAGCCCTCTATGGGATCGCCGCCCCCAGGGACAGGCGTGCCATCCACCCAGCGCATGACGCCCTCTTCTTCAAGGTCACTCATGCCAATCCACACCGTGGCGTCACCCGCGTTGAAGTTTTCGGTGTCTACAACGCGCTGCCAAAGGGCCAGATCGGTGGGTTCATCGCGGATGATGGCCAGATCGCCGCCCTGGGCCTGGCAAAAACGCCGGGCGTCAATCCAGTTCATGGGTTTGTCGGTGCACAGCGTGTAGGCCACATCGCCAATGCGGAAAGGGTCGCACTGGCAACCATATTGGTCGATGTCCCCGTCACAGTCATTGTCACGACCATCGCAGATGTCGATGGCGCCGGGATGGCTGTAGAAATCGTCGTCGTTGCAGTCATCGCTGTTGCGCACCCAACCATCGTCCAGCGGCTCACAACGCTCCTCACCCACATTGGCGTCTCCAAAACCGTCGCCGTCTGCATCGATGTACGCCAGCGGACAAGGTTCCTCGACCTCTTCGTCCTCCATCACATCTTCCGCATCGGGTTCATCGACAACATCGGGCTCGTCGGGCACATCAGGCACATCGGGCTCTTGGATGTCTTCCACATCCTGCGGTTCATCGACGTCTTCAATCAGGTCAGGCTCGTCCGCGTCTTCAACGACGTCATCGGGCCCATCGGCGTCCTCAACAACATCGTCAACATCGCCCGGTTCGTCGATGTCTTCTTCAGGCACATCCACGTCTCCCCCACCCTGACCGTCTCCTTCATCAGGTGGCATCTCATCATCGGCCGACGCGTCTGTCAGCAACACTTCGACCTCGAGAATGTTGCTGCACGATGTCAACAACGCCGCAGAGCAAAGCAACACCCACAGCCACCTGACAGGCGCCACAGCAGCGCTGCCGCCACAAAGACCAGTTTGAGTCGTTCGACACATGGGATGAACCAATCACCAGTGGGTTTTCAATCGGATGTCTCCGCATCACCACTATAGAAGGATGTGTGAACCGACCGCAACGCCACGGCTAAAAATTCAAACCACATTTAAAAACAACAAAGCGGCTACAATTGAGTGTCTGCACCCAACGGAGCCGCAACCCGTGCGCCACAAGCCACCATCACAGCAGACTGCCGCACCTGGCAATGGGGGGTTCAATTGCCATCAGAGTGCCAGGGCGGCGACCCATGGGCGCGCTTGCAGATATAAGGACGGGGAGCTCCACACGACTTATGGCTCCACAGTCCATGCTTGTCATCATCATCATCGTTGTTCTCAATGATGACACATTCATCACGCTTATTGGGCCGGTTGTCCTGCCAACGGGTATAGCGCACCTCAAAACCATACGCCCAACGATCGCCATCACTTCTATCCCAACCAATCCAGGGATCTTTGCTGCGATTGCCGCCACCGAGCGCCTGAAGAGCATCATACATACGACCAAACACCGCGTTGTTCTCCGAATTGCCTTCAATAAACGCCAGACGATAACCCTGCTGCATGCACCGCTCATCGGCCTGCGACCAATTGGCGTTGTCATCGGCGCAAATCAAATACTCGCGCTCATCTCGCCGGTAGTACCCGCAACGGCAGTCTTCATCGATCATGCCATTGCAGTTGTCATCATCCCCATCGCAGATTTCAACGCGGCCAGGGTATGCCAGCGGGCGACCATCGTCACAATCGAAACCGTCGCCTTCATTGGCTTCAGGCACAAAGCCGGGCGGGGCCAGACAAGCCATCACCGCCTTGTCTTCATCCCCAAAACCATCGCCGTCCACATCGCGGTAGAACGTGGCAGGAAGGTCACACGAAGAACGGGGCAACTGTCCCAGGTCCACCTCACAGATGAACACGCCCTGCCTGGTGCAGTGACGATCGTTCCACGCGCCCCCGTAAAGCTCCCCACAGTCCTCGCCGTCAATGTGGTCATTGGGCTCATCGCTGTTCCAGCGAGAATAGCCCTCTATGGGATCGCCGCCCCCAGGGACAGGCGTGCCATCCACCCAGCGCATGACGCCCTCTTCTTCAAGGTCACTCATGCCAATCCACACCGTGGCGTCACCCGCGTTGAAGTTTTCGGTGTCTACAACGCGCTGCCAAAGGGCCAGATCGGTGGGTTCATCGCGGATGATGGCCAGATCGCCGCCCTGGGCCTGGCAAAAACGCCGGGCGTCAATCCAGTTCATGGGTTTGTCGGTGCACAGCGTGTAGGCCACATCGCCAATGCGGAAAGGGTCGCACTGGCAACCATATTGGTCGATGTCCCCGTCACAGTCATTGTCACGACCATCGCAGATGTCGATGGCGCCGGGATGGCTGTAGAAATCGTCGTCGTTGCAGTCATCGCTGTTGCGCACCCAACCATCGTCCAGCGGCTCACAACGCTCCTCACCCACATTGGCGTCTCCAAAACCGTCGCCGTCTGCATCGATGTACGCCAGCGGACAAGGTTCCTCGACCTCTTCGTCCTCCATCACATCTTCCGCATCGGGTTCATCGACAACATCGGGCTCGTCGGGCACATCAGGCACATCGGGCTCTTGGATGTCTTCCACATCCTGCGGTTCATCGACGTCTTCAATCAGGTCAGGCTCGTCCACGTCTTCAACGACGTCATCGGGCCCATCGGCATCCTCAACAACATCGTCAACATCGGCAACATCGTCCGGTTCGTCGATGTCTTCTTCAGGCACATCCACATCGTCGGGCACTTGCCCCTCGTCCTCAGGCTCATCCAAATCGTCGGGCACAAACAGGTCTTCGACAGTGTCCTGGGGCGTTTGAACGTCGGGAGGCGGCGTCATGACATCGTCCAAGACCATGATGTCCTCTTGACCAGCGTCCGGTCGGTCACTCCCGTTCATGTCCAGAGGATCATCTGAGCGCTCCTCATCCAAGGCGACAGCCCCCGGGACCCGTTCAAGCTCAAACCCATTGCTGCACGCCGCCAAAAAGACCGCACACAACAAACTCACCCACCACAACTCGTCAGTTCGTTCCAAAACACCGCTCCTGGGACACCCCTGATGAGATCAAACCTTCGTCGACAAAGGCCAATTTCGTCTGGCTTATCACAAGCGGAACATAGGACAAACTTCACCTGAACTGCAATGAAAGCAGCCATGGAGAATAAATATTTGCTAAAAAAAGACAGCAACACTGGAAATAATGGCACCATTTACAGCCATAAAACCGACTTTCAGGTGCTCCACGCTTCACTTAAATGCTTCAACCCGGCACTCACCATCCAAAAGACAGACGTAGGTCATCAAAAAACAACAACACCAGTAAAAAACACTCAGCACCATCAATCTATTACACGAACCCACTTACGGCAGCCACGGCGGAGCGTTGGACGTAAGCTGACAGACATAGGGGTGGGTTTGCTCACAATCGCGCGGTGACCACTGAGCCTGCTGGTTTGAATCATTGTCCACCAACGCACACTGACCCGGTGAAGGTTCTTGCTCACCCCAGGCAAGCACTTCAACCGGCAACCCGTCGCTCCAGCGCGGTGCCAGGTTGGGATTGTGCGGGAGCTTCAACCCCAGCCAGAATCCTTCGACCTGATCCTCCACGTCGTCGGCGATCAAAGCGCTGCGCACCTGGCGTTTGAGCCGCTCTCCTTGCACCAGATCGGTCACAGACGCCATTTGATACCCATAACCAAGACAGGCTTCCCTGGCCTGCGCCCAGGAGCGCGGCTGGGTGCAGATGATGTAGTCCACACCCTCGGCGGACACGCTTTGACAATCACACCCCAAACGCGGGGCGCCATCACAGTTGCGATCCACACCATCGCAGACTTCGTTCATCCAGGGAGCACGGCGAGCATCTGTGTCGTCGCAATCTCCAGCGACGGTGACATATCCATCCCCAGCGCCGCAGGCCATCGCCGAGTGGGTCGGATCGCCTGCGCCGTCACCGTCAAAATCCCGATACACTGGCCGCATCAGAGCACAATCCTGCGCCTGCCCCACCAACGGGCGCTCGCACACATAAGAGGCGCGCAGCTCACAACCGCGGTCGTTCCACTCCCCGTCCACCAACTCCACACAGTCTTCGCCCTCAAAGTCGTTGGGCTCACCCGACTTCCAATTGTGGTGATCCTCTGCGTCGTTTTGCACCCGACCATCGCCCCAGCGCAGCACCCCCTCACCATCAAGATCATCCAGCCCCAGCCAGACGCGTCCCAACTCCAAAAATTCGACCCACTGGATCAGTTGCTCGTCTTCTTGCTGACTGTCGACCACCACCAACTGCGCCCCCTGCGCCCTGCACGCGCGCCTGGCGTCGATCCAATTGAACTCGCCCTGGCAGTACGTATGGGCGCTGCCATCGTGTTGGTCCGTCCACACACACGGACAACCCGCTTCATCAATGCGGCCATCACAATTGTTGTCGAGACCGTCGCAAGCTTCGGGCGCCATGGGATAAATCGAAGGGTTTTGAGGGTTGCAGTCGCCCTCGTGCTCGGCAAACCCTTCGGGCAACGCGCCGCAGTGGTCCATGGTGCTCAAATTGACGCCAAAACCGTCTCCGTCCAGGTCCGGATAGACCGTGCGACACGGCAGCACTTCCATATCTGGCTCTTCAACATCCTGCTCGGGCTCATCCGCGTCCAAAACCATGTCGGGCTCATCGACCGCATCAACCCCCTCCTGCGCCCCCCCGTCGACAGCCCCTGAGTCCACCACCAAAACATCAAAATCAGGCTCGCCCCCGTCAACGTCGCCCTCGTCAACGTCACCCTCCATGACATCGGGCACATTCACCGCAGGGTCCTGGTCAGAGGCCACCAACGTCTCCACGTCCAACACATTGCTGCATCCCACCAACACCACACACCACAGCGCCACACCAACCCTCGCGGACATATCCCACCTCCACGGCATCCCAAACGGGCAATTCCAAGGCAGCTACCGCAAGCACAATAACGTGGAAAACCCTATTGGCGCAACGTGCCAATAGGGTTTATGGCACACCATGCCAATAAAATCATGGCATCACCACCACCACCTTCCCTGGGCGCTTCTTGTCCCCACTGGCCAGTTACAACACCGCCTCCCTGGCCTGCTCCAACTCAAAGGTGCGATCGATGAGCACCTTGAGCTGCCCGCGACCCATCAGCGCCGCAACCTGCCCCATCCCTTCACCATCAGGCACCGTCACCACACACTCCAGACTCGCCCCCGCTTTGGCGGCGCTGCGCCGAGGCCCGACGCCCATCGCCCACAAAAGCGGAGACATCAACGACGGGATCTTCAAACCCGCCTGACGCAGCACCTCGGCGCTGGGCAACGCGTGAACAGACCCAACACTGCCACCAGCCTTGACGACCTTCATTGAACGCTTGAGCGTATCCCCTCCCACCGTGTCAAAAACAGCGTCCACAGGTCCCACAACATCCTCAAAGCGCTCTTTGCGGTAGTCGACCAACTGCTTGGCCCCAAGCCGACTGGCCTGCTCCAAAGAGCGGGTGCTGACCGTCGTCACCACATCGGCCCCCCTGGCAGCGGCGCTCTGCCCGGCCCTCCACCCCCCCCCCCCCCCCCCCCCCCGCCCCCCCCCCCCGCCCCCCCCCCCCCCCCCCCCCC
>CAKZKQ010000607.1 GCA_937123825.1 uncultured Pseudomonadota bacterium | reverse complement strand
CCCCACAAGCGGTCACTTGGGTGGCCAGGCCGATGGCCACGGCCCTGACCACCTGTCACACAAAGGTCATCAAGTGCTTTTCAAACCGTCATCTGGCGAGTTTGGCAGCGTGTGGCTTGTTTGGAGGGTGGAGACGGGGATTTGGGCCGAGAGGGTGTAGCCATCGGGGTGTGTTTCGAGCAAATCGCCCAGCCCTGAGCGCCGCAGGGTGTGGATGGCGACGTAGAGGCGGCTTCGGGCCGAGGCGTCGCTCATTTTTTCGTCGGGCCAGCCCGCCTGGAGCATTTGAGAGCGGCTTAAACCCTGGCCGGGTGCATTCAATCGCGCTTCAAGCAGTGCCTTGAGCAGTTGTTGGAGCAAAGGCCTGCGCAGGTGGACTTGCTGGCCTTCTGGGGTCCAGAAGTTCGACGCGTCGGGGGCAAATCGGTAGCCGCCCTTGGTGTCTGGGACCCCTGGGCTGGGCACTTCAGTCTGCGCGGCGCCTTTGTGGAGCAGCCACGCGCAGAGGATCGCGCCGGGGTGCTGGCTGACCACGCATGGGTAGACCGGAGGCATGGGCGCCGAGGGGTTCTGGGCGCGCTCGGTGAGCCAATCTGCGATGGGTTGGGGCAGGGCGTCCAATTTGGGGGGCTCGGCGTTGGCGTCCGTGGTGTGGTTGATGGCCATGCGGAGCAACGCCTGGAGTCCAGGGGCGCGGCAACTGTGGGCGCAGCGTGCGGCGGTGGCCAGGGTGTGTTTGATGGTGTCGAGGGGCGCTTTATTGCCGTGGGCGCTGGCTGCGACGCCCATCAAGGCCAATGTGGTCAGGTGCTGGCGAGCATCGTGGTCGAGCCTCGCGCGCGGTTGTCTGGCGTGGTCTTGGGCTTGCGTGAAGGACTCGGCGGCCTGATCGGGGTTGCTCGCCTCAAGGTGGGCGATGCCCTGGAGCAGGTAAGCCCTGGCCAGACCTTGAGGCTGCCGGGCGAGCTTGTGGGCGTTGATCGCTTTGGGCAGGTGGGTGTTGGCTTGTTTGAGCTTGCGGTCCGTGAGTGCCAGCGCCGCCAGGTGCGTGTGCAGCAGCGCTCCCAGGCGATGGTCGGCGGGCGATCCCAGCGCCAAAGAGCGCTCAAAATGGTAGGCCGCATCCAAGGGGTGGCTGGCCTCCATCGCGATCAGCCCCAGGTTGGTGTGCAGCAGCGGCAGGTGGGCCCCGTCCAGCGCGTCCTGGGCCAGCATCAGGGCTTCGGTAAAGCAGCCCTCGGCCTCGTGCAGGCGCCCGGCGTCCCGGTGTGCGTTGCCCAGGTTGATCAGCGCCCTTTGCAGCAAGTCGGGGGCGTCGGCCTCTGAAGCCACCGCGCGCATGTTTTGGAAGGTTTGCAGCGCGGCGTCGTGGCGGTGCTGGCGCAATTGCAGCCGGCCCAGGCTGCCCAGCGTCGAGGCGACGTGGGACGCGCGCCCGGTCTGGTGGGCGCTTTGGAGGGCCTCGTTGTAGAGGGTTGTGGCTTGTTCGGTCATGCCCTGGCGAGCCAGGACGCGGGCCAACGCGCGCTGCAGGGACCAGCGCAGCTTTTGTGGGCTGTGGGCTTCGAGCAGACCCAGCGCTTGTTGCAGATCCTGGCGCGCCAGCTCGGGTTGGCCCTGGGAGATGAGCCGCTCGGCGCGCTCTTGGAGGCGGCGCGAGCGCTCGTGACGGCGCTCGGCGGCCATCTGGCGCACTGAGAAGTCAAACATTGAGGCGACGCTTGGTTGGGCGCGCCCTGGCATCAACGCCGGGGCCAGCACATCTCCAAGGCGCTCGATCAGTGCAGGGTCGGTGCGGTGAAAGCGCTCGTGGATCGCCAGCAGGTTGTCCATCTCCAGTTGCAGGCGTTCCACACCCAATCTGTCCAGCGCCAACCCCAGGTGATGCTCCGCGTGGGCTCTCCAGGAGCGCAGCCGCTGTGTCTGGTCAAGGTGGTCATCGGCCACCGCTCTGATGCAGCGCAGCAGCCTCAGCCGCTCACCTCGTCGCACCACCATCGAGTGGTCCATCAGCGTGGAGGCCGCCTCCCACACCCGGTCCGGGTCCATGCCGTCAAGGGCTTCGCAAGCGGTCTCCTCGAGCGCTTCGAGCGTGGTGGTGCCGCGAAACACGGTCATGTGGGCCAGCAAACGCTGCGCGCCTGGGTCCAGCCCCTCCCAGGCGTCCTTGGCCGCGCGCCGCAAGGGGGTCTTGCCGCGCTCTGGGTGGTGGCGCTCGATGAGTTGGTTCAAAGACAGGTGCCGCACGCGCGAGGCCGCCAACGCGATCGCCTGGGGCAAGCCGTCCAGGTTGTCCAGCAGGGTTTGGAAGAGGGGGGCTTGTTGGGCAGTGACGGTCCATGTGGCCGAGGCCAGCCTGGCCTGGGCGGTGAAGAGGGTTTGGCTTTCCTGGGGGCTCAGCGGCGGCACCAGGATCGAGGCCCCGTTGGGAATCGCCAGCGTGCGCCTGGAGGTCACCAAAACCTTCCAACCGGTGTGGAAGCCCATCCAAGACTCCAAGACAGGCGCCAGCCCTTCACCGCAGCCCTCAGCGCCGTCGACGATCAGCACCGGCGAGGCGTCTGGGGCGATGGTGAGGCCATCGGTCAGCAGCGCCAGGGCGCCCTGCGCGTCGTCTGGTCGGTGCGTGTCGGTCAGATCGAGCCAGTGGATGGTGTCTTTGGACGGGGATGGGGCGGCGTTTGGTGGCGCGGCGGTCCAGTCCCTGGCAAAGAGGTTGGCGACGGTGGTTTTGCCGCAGCCCGGCGGCCCCAGGAGCGCGGCCCATTGGAGGCCTGGTTTGGTCAGGACGCGGGTGACTTCCCGGCTCAGCGCCTGTTGTGAGGGCAATGGGGTGATGGTGTGCGACATCGGCGTGCGTTGTTACGGGCCATGAAAGGTCTGGAAGACGACTATACACGGTTTAAGGGCTTAAGCGTGATGTTTAAGCTGTGGGGCAGGGGGAGGCTGGTTAATGTGTCATTGGCCACCTGCCCATGCAGGGTGCACAGCTGGGCTTCGCTGCTCTGTGCGAGGCAGGTGGCGCCTTCTCACTCTTTTCCTTCCTCAATTTTTAGCCTCTTTGGCCTTTTCAGCCTCTTTTGGCGCTTTGGCTTGGCCTCTCCTTTTCTTCGTGGGCCAAAGCATCGAGCTGAAATCCGACTTCATTGGCGTGTTTTGAGGCCCTTTGAAACCTGCGGGTGTGGCCAGTTGAATCCCTTGCCCCGTTCAAGGCGGTGGGATTGTGGGCGTGCGCAGGGTCGCCTGAGGCTCAAAAAATAGAGCCTCGCCGTGTTCAAGCGACATTTTTTGGGCCGTGGTGTTGCCGCTCAAGATGGGGGGCGGGGCAGTGGCCTTATTGATGGATCTGGATCGCTAAAACAAGGTTGTATATGCAACCAATGTGATTTGTTTTTGTGTATATGCAATCTTTTAGGGCTGCGCCAAGACACACCAGCCCATCGGGCAACTGCGCTTGTCTGATGCCGATGGATGTCGATGGATGTCGATGGATGGCGACAAAGGAGACCTGACAACCGCTCAGGTCGACCACGGAGGGCAAGCAACACCGTCTTGGAAACGTGGACTCTATCCAGACGCTGCCTTCAGGCACACCACGCAGCTCAGACAAACATTCCAAAACGTTGTCTGAGGTGATGGCTCATTGGTGACGGCCTGCGGATTTGGCGCGCTGCGCGCCGTCCTCAAGCGCATCGGCCACCTCCTGGCCCAGCAGCTCCTGGACGTCGACCTGAACCTGGCGCCAGGCCGAACGCGCCGCTTTAAGCACCGCCTGACCGTCCACCGTGATGGCGACCTTTCGCGCGCGTGCATCGTCAGGGTCCGGCAAATACGCCACCCAACCGGCCGCCTTCATCCGATCCAGGTTCCGACTCAACGTCGACCGACTCATCTGCATCGGCCCTGCCAAATCCGCCGCCCGCACGCTACCCGCCACCGAGATTGCCACCAACAAATCAAACTGCGACGCGTGGATCCCATGGGGCCGTAGCGCCTCGGTGAACATGGACGTGACCACCCGGTTCAGCAGCCGAATCTGAAACCCCAGGCACTCCGAAGCAATGTCCTTTGCCGAGATGTTCTGGGCTGGTTTTGGCTTCCGCATCACACTCACAATGCCTCAAATGAAGGTGTCTTACAGAATTTTTATTGTATATGCATCTTTGATCCGCAAAGCAAAAACACAGCGCACCCAAGATCGCAAAGGCGCTCCCCAGGGCCACACCAAAGCCCCCGCAGCCCCCACAACGCCCACACAAACACAGCCTCTTGTGCCTTCAACAACCCCAAGAGCAGACAGCGCCTGGACTCTGTCTGCCAAATGAGACCGCCGAGTGATGGGACAACTGCCAGACTGCGTCCGGCCCCAAACGCCGCCTCCACCAGAGACAGCCCCAGGTCGCCCTCAGCTCGAAGCCCGCAACTCAAACGACATCGTCTTGATCACCTGACCCGCCGCGTCCTGAACCTCCACGGTCCACTTGCCCGGATCCTTCTTGCGATCAATCACCTTCGACGACCACGTGCGCCAATACGGGCTCGTGCCCACTTTGAGCTTCACCCGCGAGCGCTCCTTGCCGTTGCGCTTCCACACCATCGTAATATGGCTCGGCGCCTCGTCGTTCTTCACGCCCACATACGCCCAGAGCTTCTCCACGTCGGCCGAAAACGTCTTGCCCGAACCCACCGGCTTGCGATCCTCAATGCTGGTCGCGATCGCCGCCTTGCGCACAGACATCGCCCCGCCGCCAGACTCGCTCATCCGCTTCAACTTGCGCGTCTTCACCCCCGGCGGCAGCTTCTTGGGCGCCGCCCGACGGGCCTGCTTCTGCTCGCGCGGCTCCTTCTGCTTGCGATCCTTCG
Source organism: uncultured Pseudomonadota bacterium (assembly GCA_937123825.1). Taxonomy (GTDB): domain Bacteria; phylum Myxococcota_A; class Bradymonadia; order Bradymonadales; genus CAKZKQ01. The sequence goes on along the minus strand of CAKZKQ010000607.1, from coordinate 24,663 downwards.
CAGCCGGCGAACGCCCAGGCTCCAAATCCTCCTCCGGCGCCGCGCGCTCCGCAGAACCACCCCGATCCTCCGGCTCCTGCTCCTCAACCTCCGGGGCTGCCCGACGACGCTCCGCACCGCCTCGCTTGCCACCGCGCTGCGCCTGCTTCTTGCCCGGACGCGCCGAATCTGACAGCGGCACCTCCGGCGCCGACTCAAAGCCAAACTCATCGCACCCCGACGCCAACAAACCCAGCGCCAGCACGCCCACACCACACCATCGCCCGATCCCCCACAGAACCCGCTTTGGCATCTTCAAACCCTCCCTGGTATCCCGACAACCTTCCAAAAACCAATCTGGCGTCTGCCCAATCACACAACGCACGCACATCCACTGCCCAGGTGCTCAGACAGCACACATGCACACTCTTTCTCCCCTCCCATCCCACCACACCCCCGCAAAGACACAAATTTTTGCGACCTCGCGTGGCGAGGTCGCAGTTCGCTTCGCTTTTGGTTCGCGGCGCTGCGCTTGCTTTTGGTTCGGTCGCCGGCGCTGCGCTTGGCTCCCTTTTGGTTCGTTCGCTTCGCTCACTTATAGCGATTGTGATGAGTGGATCGTGCTTCGCTTCGCCTTTGGCCAGGCAATAAGCCATCCCTCGGTCATCCTGGCGGTTCATCAGCGCCATGACTTCGTTGCCAATGCTCAACGAACTTCCAGTTCGCCTGCGCTTGTCGCCTCGTCATGACGCCGATGCCCTCGCCAGCCTGACCAAGGTCTGTCTCATCGCCAGGCCTTGCGTGTCGTCATCTCGTCGAAAGTGCTTTCACTTTTGGAGGTCGGATGAGCGGTGGTGGCGACTTGCAAAGCTTTCCAAGGGGGTTTGTGGTCGGTGGTGGAGGTTTGGGGGCTTTCCAAGGGGGTGGGCGGCTTTTCTGATGGGAACTTTTGGGCGTTCTGGTGCTTTGGGGACCGGTTTTGGTGCGAAGGCAGGCGGCGATAGCCCGCCTTGCCGGAGCGGCCCTCGGAGTTGAGAACCAACGCCGTTGTCACCCACAAAGGCCGGCAGGAAGGCGGGCTTCGCCGCCTATCCTGCCCCCACATGCCGGGCATGTACGCGTGGGCGCAGGCACCAAGCCCATAAACCCTGTCAGCCGTACGACCCCACCACCCCAAACGAACCAATTTCGACGAAATGCCCAACTCGTACCGGCGGAGCGAAGCACGATCCACTCATCGCAAATGCCATAAGTGAGCGCAGCGAACGAACCACAAGGGAGCCAAGCGAAGCGCGGCGACCGAACCAAAAGCGCAGCGCAGCAAGCGAACCAAAAGCAAGTCCAGCGAAGCGCAGACGCCGCGAACCGCCCTTTGGGGCTCTCTCTCAAGCGACCAAGCGACCAAGTGACCGAGCGCAGCGAAGGGAACGCAGGGAGCGCAGGAAGCGAGAGAGAGAGCCCCAAAGGGCTCGACTCACGCAGTGAGTCGTAGTATTGGTTGGGGCATCGAACTTGAGTGATGAGAGGCGGATAGGATGAAGACTTTCGAGCATGTCTACCCGAGGCTGTCGGTGGTGTTGATTTTGATTGGGGCGCTGACGATGGCGTGCTCGATGCGTGACATCAACACGGAGCCCGACAAGCGCCAGCTGCGCAAGATGGCCGCAGAGAAGGCCAAGGCCGAAGAGGAAAAGGCCAAGGCGGAGATGGAGAAGGCCAAAACGGCCGCTGAAAACGCCATCCCGGCCCACAACAACCTCCACAGCACGCTCTGGGTGCAGACCGCGGCCGAGTACGATGCGTTGACGCGGCAGGCTTACGCGGCCGCTCAGGTCAGCTTGCTGGCCGGTCTCAAGGACCGCAAGTGGACGGCGGCTCCTGTGGAACAGACCGAGAAGTTCAGCAACCTCCCCCCTGCCGTCATCCTCGATATTGACGAGACTGTTTTGGACAACTCGCCCTATCAGGCGCGTCTGGTGGCCGAGGGTGGGAGCTTCAACCCTGACACCTGGGCAGAGTGGTGCAAGGAAGAGCGCGCCAAGGCGGTGCCTGGGGCGCTGGAGTTCATCCAGTTTGCGGCCTCCAAGGGCGTGAAGGTCTTCTACGTCTCCAACCGCGACGCTTCTTTGGAGGAGGCCACGCGCAACAACCTCAAGGCGCTTGGTTTTCCCATCGATGAAGACATCGACGTGGTCCTGCTTAAGAAAGAAGAGGACAACTGGGGCTCCAAGAAGGGGACCCGGCGCACGGTGGTGGCCCAGCAGTTCCGCGTCGTGATGATGTTTGGCGACAACCTGGGTGATTTCACCGACGACTACAAAACCTCCCGCGCGGCGCGCGACCAGGTCGTCGAAGACAACAAGTCTTACTGGGGCGAGCGCTGGATCATGCTGCCGAACCCAACGTATGGGTCGTGGCAGGGGGCGATTTTCGACTTCAACGCGCCCAAAGACGCCCGCGATCGGGTTGAGGGCAAGTTCGACGCCCTGCAGAAGTGAGCGCGTGGCGCTGGATTGCCCTCAGCGTGACCCTGGCGGCGTGTGCCGGGGGGTGTCAGACCCCTCAAACCGCGCCCAAGCCGGGGGTTTACGTCGATGCGGCGGCCAAACCTGGGGGCGACGGCTCCCATGGGAACCCTTTTCAGTCGCTTCAGGCCGCTTTGGAGCGCAAAAGGGGCGATGAGCGCATTTGGTTGGCCCCGGGCGACCACACCATCCCCAGCGGCGTCCGTTTAAGCAACAGCAGCCACATCTCTGGAGCGGGCATTGGGCGCACGCGGCTTGTTTTGGCCGGTGACGCGCCCGCAAACTGGTCCAACGAGGGCGGGATTGTGCTCGAAGGGCTCACTTTGGGCGGCGCGCTGCAGATCAAGGCGGGTTCTTTGGAGCTTAAAGGGGCCGAAGTGACCGGGCGGCTGGTCCTTGAGGACGCCGTGCGCGTTGAAATGGTCGATGTGGGCTTCAAAGACAGCCGTGGGGTGAAGATCACGGGCTGTGGGAGCGCCAACATGACCCGGGTGCGCTTTGAAAACACCTCGGGCAACGCCGTTGAATTGAACGAGACGACCCTGACCGGGGTCGAGGTCACCATCAAGGGGACCCAAAAGGCTGGTCCAGGCACGGGCGACGGGATTGTGGCGCTCGGCAGCGTGGTGAAACTCGACAAAAGCCGGGTTGAAGCCGTCGCGGACAGGGGCATCGCGATCAAACTGCACTCCATGGCGATGTTGTCGGACGTGGAAATGCACGATGGCAAGCGCTCGCTGCTCTATGTGGACATGGAATCCAACGTCGAGGGCAAGAATCTTAAGATCAGCGGCGCCACCTCCTGCGTTTTTGCCGCCAGCAAGGGCCAGATGGTCCTCAAAGACAGTCAAATCGGGCCGTGCGTGCGCCACGGGGCGTTGATCAGCGACCGTGGTGGCCTTGAGGTGGACAAAAGCACCTTCAACGACTGCCCCAGCGGTCACATCAGCGTCATCGGCGACGGCACATCGCTCCAGGCCAGCGCTTCGACCTTTAAAAACGCCGGGGACCTGTGCATCAACGTCGCCAGCACGGACGAGGCGGTGCGGATTGAGGGCAACACCTTTGAAGGATGCAAGGGCGCCGCTGTGGGGATCTTGAGATCCACCGAAGTGAAGATCCGCGCCAACAAAGTGCGCGACACTGCCCTGAGCGCCACCATCAGCGACATGGGCCATGGGATCTCTGCGGTGGACAGCCACGCGGACATTGAGAACAACACCGTTGAGTCGGTGGCGCGCTCGGGGATCGTCCTCTTGCGCTCCTCGGGCAAGGTCAGCGGCAACCAGATCGCTGGCAGCGGCGCGGCGGGCATCAACGTGGGGGATCGCGCGGACCGAGGCGCCGCCAGCATCGAGTCCAACAAGGTCACAGGCAGCAAGGGCGCGGGCATCGCCGTGAGCAACCACCCGGCGGTTTTGACGGGCAACGAGGTGCGTCAGACCGCCAAAGGAGGCCTGGTGGGCGGCGACGGCATCCTGATCACCGCCGTGCCCAGCGCCAAAGTCCAGAGCAACGTGGTGTCGGGCAACGAAGGCCACGGTTTGCGCCTGGACTGTGCGGTGTCCAAGGACAAGACCACGGTGTCGGACAACACCTTCGCCAAAAACGGCGCTGGCCCGCGCAACCAGTGCCCCTGACCGCCCCCACACTCACCAGCGGCCGCTGAGATCGTGGCCACGTTTGACGATCGTGCCTTTGGCGTCGATGAGCACGAAGGTGGGGTTGGTGTGGATGTGGAAGGCTTCAAAGGCGCGCCGCTGAGGGTCTGAGAGCAGGTGCGGGGGCATCTCTCTGGGGTCGGCTTGTTTGAAGTCTTCAAGGACCTTGGAGGGTTCATCGCTGATGGCGATCACGGGGACTTTGTTGCGCTTGCCCCACTGCGCGGCCTCAAGCATCCCAGCGCGCCCCTTGCCTGACCACGACGTCCAGAAGACCAGCAGGTGGCGTTTGCCAGCCATGGCGGGGGTCTGGGGCAGGTCGATGGCGGGCGCGGGCTGCTCGGCTTTGGCGCTCGGCAGCGCGTCGGGGATTTTGGCGTCAAAGGGCTTGAGCGTCAGTGGGAGCTTGAGGCGCTCGGCGCCGCGGATGACGTTGAGGGGTTGGGGTTGGTCGGGCACGGTGGTCATGACCCAGAAGCGCAGGTGGTTCTTGAAGACAAAGGGCTTGCCTTTGGCGCCCGCGATGATGTCGCCGACCTTGAGCCCCGCGTTGTCGGCCGGTGAGCCAGACACGACGCGGTTGATGACCACGGCCCCGGGCTTGAGGTCCAACTGCTGCATGCGGCCCTTTTTGATGGCCTCGTAGCCCACACCCAGATAAGACGGCAGGTTTTCCAGCAGCAGTTGGCGCTCGGCGTCCAGCTCGGCCAGCACCTTGGGGGTGCGCGGCGAGCCTTTTCCGGGGGTGATGGGGCCAATGGTGGCCTCCTCGCAGGCGTTGAGCCGCTCCAGGGCGTTGGTGCTGGCCTCTTGCATGGCCGGGGGCATGTTCTGGGTTGGTTGGGTCAGCAGCTCTTCCCCGGCGATCCGCACCAATCGGTGCTGCATGCGCAGCAGGATCGCCTGGCGCGTCTCCAGGCGGTAGTGGAGCTTGTAGGTCGCCGCGCGGCGCGACCGCATGGCCAGCAGCCGCTTCCAGGTGTCTTTGTCCGCGCGCGTAAAAGAGGCCAGCTTCGGGACCACCTCTTCCAGCAGCGCCAGCTTGGCGTCATCGTCCAGCCCGCGCAGGTGCCTGGGGGTCAGCTTTGAGACCCACTGCTGATTTGAAGAATCATCCAGAAAGCGCCAGAGGTTGGCGTCGAGCAGATCGCCATAGGCGTTGTCCCACAGGTCCTGGGTGGACTTGGCGCTGTCGAGCATCTTCTCCAGGCGGTCGTTCTCTGCCTGGACGGTGGCGACGCTGCGCGGGCTGTGCATGTCGTAGCTGGCCGCCAGCGCGTCCAGCGCCATCAGATCCTGGGCGTAGTTGACGGGGTTCTCCAGAGCCCTCTGGAGCAGCTCATCGGCCAACTCCATGGTGCCCATGTTTCGGGCGCTGGCTTCGGCCTCCAGGCGGTCGAGCAGGTAAAAGTCCGACGAGCGCAGCGGCACATCGGGCGCGTCGTCGGTGACGGCGATCTCTTCATGGGACTGAAGCAGGGTATCGTTGCGCCGCATCGCATCAATGAATCCAAAAGCATGTCCGATCTGATCTCGCCCCCGGCCTTCTGGATAGCAGCCGTAAGCAAAGCGGTCATTGCGCGTCGCGTAGAACCCGCAGTGGTCCCCGTCGGGCTGCGACTGGCCCAGGGGATAGATCGCCTTGGAGAAGGTGCCCGAGAAGCACTGGCTCATGACGGTGACCACGCGGACCCCAGGTTTGAGGGTGCTCAGCAGCGCGCGAAACTCCACCACCGACATCTCCTCGTTCCACAGCACGATGGAGCCGTTGTCGAGGTCGGTCTTGCCCCGGCGCCCGTGGTCGGTGACAAAGACCATCAGGGTGTCACCGGGCTGGAGGGCCTTGCGCTTTTTGGCAAACCACTTGCGCAGGGCGTCGTAGCGGGCCGGACGCAGCTTTACCCCTTGCCAGACGGTGTTCTCGGTCTTTTTACCCACGCTGAGCATGCTGCCGTTCTGGGTGCCGCTGAGCAGCCAGGTGTATTGGGGGCGTTTGATGACCTCGCGGGTGGCCAGATCGGGCTTTTTGTCTTCCCCGTCGGAAGAGAAGACCGCAATGTGTGACTTGGGCACGCCGCGCTCAACCAGGACCTCCATCATGTCTTCAAGATGGTGGAGGTGGCTCAGGAAGTTGATCCTGGCGTTGCCGCCGCCGTTGAGCAGCAGCGCGTGGGTCTTGCCCTGGGGTTGATCCTGTGCGGCGGCCATCTGAGGCCACAAGAGCGCCGCCATAAGGGTCACGCCAAGGAGCGCCTTCAACGAAAAGGGTGCCGAGCACATCGTCGGGTGCATCATCTTACCTTGCCTGTCGGGATTGTAGAGCTGTCGGCGCGCTGGCCGCCTACGAAGATAACCCACAACCCCCCAAAGCGCTAAACGTCCATGGGGTGACGGGATACAACGCCCGACAATCGCCGCCGCAGCGCAGACGTCGGGACCAAAACACACGTTTTTGCTTCGTCTGGTCGATGGTTGCACCCAGGTCACGCCCAATTGGGCGCAGATCACCGATCAAGACCACTGACAAACACATCGCTCAGGGTGCATACTCCCTGTTGCACGTGAAACCACCCCATGGAACCAGGGATTTTGGCGATGAAGACCCATATTTGCTCTCACACGGCCGCTTTGGCCGCGCTTTTGGCGCTCGGCGGGGCGCTTGGCTCCTGCGGCGACGACGAACCGGCCCCCAGCGACGCCACAGGTGGTGTCCAACCCAGCCCGCAGACCCTCTTTGGGCCGCAAATCACCCAAATCCAGATCGAAGTGGACTACATGCCCCAGGCCGAACCCTTTGTGGGCAGCGCCGGGGCCATCAACGACGTCTGGCAACTCTTTGGTGACAACGCTCGGCGCATGTTCGCCGCCGCTGAACCTGCCAAAACCATCACCTTCCCCAACGAACTGAGCCAGATGCAGGCGCTCGATGACGTCCAAGGCGACTCTTTCTCGTCCAGCGCCATCCTCGACATCGCCCAGCGCCACCGAGACGCTCAGAATACCGACTCCAGAGCGACTTTTTATGTCGTCTGGCTCGATGGATTCTTCCAATCCCAGGACGGGCAGACCCGGCAAGACGTTTTGGGCGTCTCCATCGGGGATACCGGCGTCATCGCCATGTTCAAACCCGTCATCGACGGCGCTGGATCACCGGCGCTGCCCGGCATCGCGCGCTTTGTCGAGCAAACCACCCTCATCCACGAGTTTGGGCACGCCGCTGGCCTCGTCAACCGCGGCGTACCCCTACAATCCGAGCACCACGACGAAGAAAACGGCGCCCATTGCACCAACCGCGACTGTGTCATGTTCTTTGCCAACGAAGGCGTCGCCGATCTGCGCGACTTTGTCACCGAATTCATCGCCAGCGGTGACACTGTGGTCTTTGGGGACCTCTGCCTTGAGGACATGGACGCACTCATTGAGCGCTAAAAGGACCGCTCATAGCGCCTTGGCGCGGCCCAGCAGGCCAACCTGGTCCATGGATGGCGATCTTGATCGTCTGGGCGCTTTGAAAACCCTCGGGGGGAGTCCACACAGGCGGTCACTGCGGCGTTTCGCGCTGCGCCGCCAGGCATCCGGCGTGCAAATCCAGCTCGCAGGCGCGCTCATAGGCCCACTGCGCGGCGTCTGCCTGCCCCTGCGACGACAATGTCTGCCCCAATGACAGACAACCCGGCGCGTCATCGCCCTCACAGGCCGTCCGGTAGAGCACCAACGCCTCTCCAAGGCTCTTTTTGACCCCGTTGCCCGCCTCGTAAAGCCTTCCCAGGGACACACACCCCGACCAGTGCTCGTTCTCGCATGCCCTGCGGTAGTGATCGGCGGCTTTGGCGCCGCTGACATCCACCCCTTTGCCCATCTCATGGAGCCGACCCAGTCGATTGCAGGCTCGCCAGTGGCCCGCATCGCAACCCTCCTCGTAGAGCTTGTGCGCTCTGGTCAGATCCACCGGCACCGACTGGCCCAACTCGTAGATCAACGCCAGATCCGCGCACCCATCTTGCTGACCCAGACCACAGGCCTTCTCCAACAAGCGCAGCGCCTGACCCTTGTCCTGCGGCACACCATCTCCTGCACCGTAGAGCACGCCGAGGTTGCGGCACGCAAAGGCAATGGACCCCTCACAGGCACGCTGGTAATGCTCGGCGGCCTGCGTCGTGTTGCGCGTCATGCCGCGACCAAAGTGGTGCATGGCGCCCAGATAACCACAGGCCTGCGCATCGCCCTTGTCCTGGCAGTTCAACCGGTAGAGCGCCGCTGCGCGATGAACGTCGCGCTCGGTCCCCCTGGCATGCTCGTGCATCCAACCCTCGCGCACACACCCAAACGGCTCGCCCAACTCACAAGCGCGCGTGTAAAACTCCAAAGCGCGCGCCTCGTTGGCTTCCACGCCCAAGCCCTCAAAGTAGAAGTCGCCCAGCTTCGAACACCCCGACGCCAAGCTCTGATGACACGCCTCACGCGCCAGCTTCAGCGCCCGAGTCGTGTCCTGAGACCCGCCGACGCCGCGCGCGTTGAGGCCCGACAGGTCCACGCACGCCATCTGATCGCCGCGCAAACAGGCGTACTCAAACAACTCCCGCGCTTTGGCGCTCTCACGGACCACACCCCAACCCTCAAGGTAGGCCACGCCCAGGTTTCGACACGACCCCAGGTGCTTGCCCTCATGGCAGGCCTTGTCGTAAATCGCCGCGCCCGCCTCCAAATCCTGCGTCACGCGACCCTTGCCCACAGACACGATCACCGCCTGGTTGTAACAGCCAGACACGCTCCCCAACGCACAAGCGCGCTCGTAAGCCCTGACCGCGCGCAGGTAATCCCGCACCGCGCCCCGACCCTTCTCCGAGAGCCAACCCACAAAGAAACACCCGTGCGAGCTGTCCTGAGCGCAGGCCTGACGATAAAAACGCAGCGCCAGACGGTCATTCTGAGCCACGCGCTCACCCTTATGGTAAAGCTCGCCAAGACCCAGGCAGCTTGGCCCATAACCCAACTCGCAACCCTGCTTGCGGTAGTCGATGGACGCCTCCTGGTTGCGCGCCACACCGTCTCCCTCCTCATAGAGCGTCGCCAACTCCTCACAACCCTGGCCCTCGCCTTGCGCACACAAACGCTCACCGCGGCGCATCGGATCGGTCCAGTCCAGCAAGTACCAACTGCCCAGCGCCAACGCGCACTGCACCAACGCCAAGGCCACCCAGAGCGCGCCGCCAGGCTTGAAGCGATCCTGTGAAGGTTTGACCTTGGAGACCCGCTGCGCCGTCTCCAAAAGCGGATCAAAGCCCAACGGCGAGCCGTCACAGAGCCGCCCGTGCCAATCGAGCGTGCGGTGCAGCTGCCCCAACGCCCCGCGAGACGGCGCGTCCTGAGGCCATTGTCCGTAAGTCTCCTGCTTGAGCGGCACCCCGGCGCTAACCTGAGCTTGAGGCAAAATCGCCCCAAAATTCACCGCCCCCGACAAATGATCGCCTTGCTGACGCACAGAGACGTTGAGTTGGGCCCGCTTGCCGTCCAACAACCACGCGCTCGACTGCACCACCAACGGCTTGTCCCACGACACCCTGGCCAACTGCGCGCCCTGGCGTCCCTCCTGCCAAAGTCCCTCACCGTTGGACTTCACACGCGTCCCATCATCCAACAACACATCCAGGTGCAACGCTCCGGGGTCTTGTGTGGAGAGGCGCTCCAGGTGGGTCGGTCTGTGATCCTCGACCGCTTCAAATTCAATCCCGTGCAGGCCAGGGGCCACCGCGCGGTCTGCCTCCCTGGGATCCACAATGACGGTCAGAGGATCTTCGCGGTTCAACTCATAGAGCTTTGGACAGCCGGCCTGAGCCACCAGCACGCGACGCCGCTGGCGCCCCATCGGGTGGTCATACTCGTAGGTCACCGCCCACTGCACCGGCGCATCGTTGAAGGCTCTGTAGGCAGGCTGCAAGACCTGCCCTGGAACCACTTTTCCGTATTTGAGCAGCTGGCGAGCCTTGTGGATCTCCAAGAGTTCCATCAAAAAGAGACCGCCAAAGGGCAGCGTGGTCATCAACGGGCAGAGCAAACCCACCCAGTTGCCCGTTTCCAAAGGCACCGCCACCATCACCGCGCCCGCCAACGCCGACAAGACCGCCACCGCAGGCAGCCAGCGGCTGTAGCCCGTGGTCACCTTCCAGTAGCCCGTGGTGAGCACGGTGCGCGGGACCTGGTCGGGGACCGGCCACTGGCCCGGGTGCTTGGGCAGGGGCGTGCCCTGGTCGGCTTGCTCGCCCTCTTGTGGGGGATGTTCCTTATCCATCGCTGCCTCCATGCGCTGCACGGCGAGCCCAAAGGGTAAGGCGCTGCAGGCTGGGGATCAATTGGCGGGATGGGTTGAGGCGCGGCGATCAAAGGTCATGTGCAGCACACATTCCCATTGAACCGGGTGCCGCAAGGCGGCCCTCCGGCCACGCGCACAGCGGCGCCAAACGCCCGCAGGCGGTGCCTGCGGCTGTGCGAAGAACACAGATTGTGTGGGGAAGAGGGGGGTTGGGTCAGGGCTTGACCAGATCGTCAGCGGCGAGGTCCGCCAGGCGCTCCAGACTGCCCTCTTTGGCCAGACCAAGCACGTATCGGTGGCCTTCAGGGGTGTCGCGCACCTCTTGGATGGTCCCTGTGTTGGTTTGGTCCTGGCGGCCAAGCCGTTCGATCGCCTCGGGGCTGAGGGCTGCGTCAGCGCCCGGCCCAAACGCGGCATCAGACGGCGCAATAAGCTGCTCGCCGCCCGAGGCCAACCACGAGCCCATGCCGCCCACAAAGGACCAGGCGTCTTCAAAGCCCTGCTCGCGCAGGTAGTGGGCGATCTGGAAGCTGCGCCCACCCGAGGCGCAGTAGACCACCACCGCCCGATCCTTCGGAAGTTCTCCCTGACGCTGAGCGACATCGCCCATGGGCATCAGGTGGGCGTCCACCACGTGTCCGGCGCGCATCTCGGGGATCTCTCGGATGTCGACAAAGAGCCAGGGGCGTCCTTCCGAGGTCCAGTCCCGAATGACGGCGCTGTCCACCTCCAGATCGACCTCTTCGTGGTCATCATCGAGGTCAAGGTCCAGTTCGCGCTGCGGGGCTGGGGGCGCCGAGGGTTTGGGTGTGGGTGCCACAGGCCGCGCGGCGCCAATGGGGGAGCGCTGCGCTTGGTCGGAGCGTCCCAGGAGCTTCTTGGCCATCTTTTTAAGTCTGTTGCGGATCACTGCATCCTCCGCGTCGTGCAACATCAAGGTCTGCCCGCTGGTATCGCGCCCCCGTGCGAGGGTGTCAAGCGCCTGGGGGGTGACCCAGGGTCTTGGCCGCGCCCCAAATCCCCCTTTAAGCGCCGCCAGGGTCTGCGGTTTACCGCAAAGCTCCCTCTCAGCCATCCCCAGGTGACGCTCAAGGCGCGCAGATGGTCGGGTTTTTGATGCCGTACTCACCGTTGAAGACGCCAAACTCCCCGCTGACCACCACCTGCTGGCCTTTGGCCTCGTAGGCACAGCAGACATCGCGCTCATTGCCGTTGCACGAGAAGTTTTTGCTGCCCTGGTCGTCGAAAAGAACCAGTTTGGTGTACTCCGAAGGGTCGGGAGCGGTGAAAGACCACTTTGGACCCAACGTAATGTTGCCGCTGCAGTCGTTGCACGCCACGCCGGGAGGGCAACCCATCTCTGTGCAGCCCACTTGAGCCACCAGTGGCCCCATCAAGTGCACCTGGGTGCCGCTCTTGATGGGGTTTCGTTTGTTCAAGCCCACCGTAAAGGGCTGTGTCTTCATCCCTGCAGCGCATTTGGGGATGGTCCGCTGCACACACGACCCATTTTGAACCGTCGCGGGGGCCTTTGAGGCGCCATCGGACTTGTCCATTGGCTCATCGGCGTGCTTTGCGGCCGCTTGGGCAGCGTTTCCAGCGTCTGCGGACCGGTCTGCGGGCGAAAGAGAGGGCGATGAAGCCTGGGTTCCGCACGCAGCGGCGGTCACGACCACAAAAATCAGGGCGAAGAGGGTGTGGGTGGCGTTCATTGAGTCGTTCTCCTTGGCGTTTGGGCTGCGCCGCAGGGCCGATTGAGGCCATTTTGGCGCAGTTGTATCGCGGCAACCAGCGCGCTGACTTAAGAAGCGGCGCATTGGATGCCTGTGAACGGCTTGCACAGGGTGCAATCCGGGAACTTGGGGGCTTTTGACGGCCCAACCGAGACAAAAGGCAGAGCTGTGGCCTTCTTTTACCGCATTCGGGCCCGTTTTCCTGGCCTGATGTGGGGTTTTAGAGGCTTCTGGCGCTGGTTCTGGCTTGAAAAGGGCTCAAGACCAGATGAGCAAAGGGGCAACGGGTGAGTCAAAGCGGCGGTGGGTGTCTGTGGTGACCCTTTGATGCCTTTTGAGCGCTGATTGCCCTGGGGTTGAGGCTGGTACGGGCGTGAAATCGTGCCCTTTGGCGCTCAAATCCCTACGACCTTCGCCGTGGCAGCCCGCAGCACCCTGAAGTTTCGGCGCGGGGGATGGGTTCTGTGCTCAGAACCTCCCGAACGCGCATCGCCTTGGGGGCGTCTGCGTTGGCAGAACCTTCAGTTCCGCCGGCTTGCTCTCTTACACGCAGCCGGGTCGGAAAGGTTTTAACTTTTTTGGCCAAAATCGCGTCCGACGCATCCAAGCGCCTTTGAGCTTTGGCCGCCATTCCATTGCATGGTGATGGATGCTTTGGTGGGCGAGCATTGAGCGATGTCAAAGAACACGTCTTGGAGTGGGGCTGCCTTGACCCGAAGGGCGCTGGCTGGCAACGTCTGGCGGCGAAACGGTGACTTTTTATATCCACATCACCCAACGGGCAGACCCATGCAGCAATACCTCGATCTGATGCGGCTTGTGCGCGACCAGGGCGTGCGCAAAGGCGACCGAACCGGCACCGGGACGCTGAGCATCTTTGGACACCAGATGCGCTTTGATCTGGCCGATGGGTTTCCGGCCGTGACCACCAAGAAGCTTCATTTCCGCTCCATCATCCATGAGCTGCTCTGGTTCCTCAAAGGCGACACCAACGTGGCCTACCTCCAGGAGAACAAGGTCAGGATCTGGAATGAGTGGGCCGACGAGAACGGCGATCTTGGCCCCGTTTATGGCAAACAGTGGCGCGCCTGGCAGGGCATCGACGGCAAACCCATCGATCAAATCGCGGGGGTCATCGATCAGATCAAAACCAACCCCAACTCGCGCCGCCTGCTGGTCAACGCCTGGAACGTGGGCGACTTGCCCCAAATGGCGCTCTCGCCGTGCCACTGCCTCTTTCAATTCTATGTGGCCGACGGGAAGCTCTCCTGCCAGCTTTACCAGCGCAGCGCCGATGTCTTCCTGGGTGTGCCCTTCAACATCGCCTCCTACGCGATCCTGACCCACATGGTGGCCCAGGTCACAGGTCTTAAGCCCGGCACCTTTGTGCACAGCTTTGGCGACACCCACCTCTACCTCAACCACCTTGAGCAGGTCGAAGAGCAACTCTCGCGCGAGCCGATGGCGTTGCCGACCCTCTGGCTCAACCCCCAGATCCAATCCATCGACGATTTCACCTACGACGACATCCGCGTGGAAGGTTACAAGAGCCACCCCCGGATCAAGGCGCCCATCGCGGTGTGACGCGGCTGTGGGACCAACACAGGAGATGAGCCATGCGTGAGGGTTGGCCAAGCCTGACGGCCATGTTTGTGGCCTGGGGCAGAGGCGTGGGGGCGCCCGCCCCAGTCGATGATCCATTCGCCCAGCACCTCTTGCCCCCAGCGGTGGGGCAGGTGACGCGGCTGTGCCACCAGTTGGCCCGCTCCAAGGCAGGGCTGGATGTGTTGCGGACGGTCTCGGTGGGACTTTTGGACCATGTGACGTTGCGCACGTGCGCCATCGACGCTCGTTTGAAGGACTTCATGGTGCGCCAGCCCTCCGGACAGGTGGTCATCCTGGGGGCAGGGCTCGACGCGCGGGCCTGGAGGATGAACGAATTGTCCCAAACGACCGTCTTTGAGGTCGATCACCCCGACACACAGCGCTTCAAGCTCTCCAGGTTGGACCAAAGGCCTTCCCCGAACGCCCATGTGGTGCATGTGGCCGTTGATTTTGAACGCCAGAGCTTCCCCGACCTGCTCCAAAAGGCTGGTTTTGACCCCGAGCGCCCCACATTCTGGATCTGGGAGGGGGTCACGGAGTACCTGACCCCCGAAGCCATCCGCGATTCGCTCGGATCCATGGCCCGGTTGTCGGCCAAAGAGAGCGAAATGGCCGTCACCTACGCCAGACCCACGCTCTCCAACCTGGCCCCAGGGCTGCGCCAGGGCACCTACCGCGCTTTTTCATGGCTTGGAGAGCCCCTGCGGGGCGTCATGACCACCGAAGCGCTCCAGAGACTCCTTGAACGCCACGATTTTGAGCGCTTTGAAGACAGCGGGACCCAGCAATGGGCGCAAAACTTCCTGCCGCCGGACGACGCACCACGGATCGAGCTGCACGAGCGCCTGATGGTGGCGCGAAAACGAGGGTAGACATGGAGATTTCACTCTTTGTGGCCATGGATGAGGCGCAAACGATTGGCCTGGACGGCGATTTGCCCTGGCGATTGCCCGCAGACTTGCGCTGGTTCAAGGCCACGACCATGGGAAAGCCCCTCATCATGGGTCGAAAGACCTACGAATCCATCGGCAGACCGCTGCCCGGGCGCCAGATGATCGTCGTCACAGGCCAGGAAGGCTACCAGGCCCCTGGATGCGAGGTCGTCCATTCGCTCGATGATGCGCTCAAGGCGGCTTCGGGCGCCCAGGAGGCCATCATCGGCGGCGGCGCAGGGGTCTACGCCGCATTTTTGCCCTCCGCCACGCGGATTTACATGACGCGCGTGCACGCCAAAGTGGCAGGAGACACCTTTTTTCCAACCCTGGACATGGAGCGGTGGCAGGTCACCTGGGAACAACACCATCCTCAGGACGCCAAACACGCCCACGCCTTCACTTCCTACATTCTGGAGCGACGAACGCCATGAACGCTCAGGGAAATGGCCCCACCAAGGGCAGCAAAACACGCAAAGAGAAGGCGCCGCGCTACCCGCACCTCGAAGATGAGGTCCGGTTGGAGGCGTTGGACCACCACAAACGCCGCTTGCCGCTGGTGATCATGCCCAAACGCTGGAATGATCACGAACGTCTGGTCCAATGGGTGACCGAACGGCGCTGGTGGCTGGGAGAAAAGCTCTCCACCCACGGCGCTCTGCTCTTTAGGGGGTTTGCGCTTGACCACTTTCCGCAACTCGACGCGGTCTGCAAGGCCATCAGCGCCGATGACTCTGCTTCCACGCGCGTTTGGAGGGATGGAAGCACGCTCCATGGTGCCCCGGCGTGCTCGTTGATGGACGATCTCCTCAACCCCCCTCGCCAGATCCACCTTGGCGCGCTCTCCGTCCCTGCTGGTCCCCCACAAGAGGCCACGCTGGTGGACTTCCGCGAGGTTTACCAGGCCTTGGATGCCAACGTGGTCGAGCGCTTTGAGCGCAAGGGCCTGCGCGTCGTGCGACGCTACGACATTGTCGATGGGGTCTGGGGTGAATCCGATCAGGGGCGCATCGAGTCCAAAGCGCGCCAACTGGGCTTTGAGGTGGTCTGGGAAGACGCCACCCGCGCCCGGATGACCCGCAACGAAGAAGCCACCCGGGTCCATGAGCGCAACGGCACCCCCGTCTGGTTCAACGTCACCCAGGAAGTCGCCGGGCGACTGGCTGCCGAGTCCGCCAAAGAGCGCTCCGATCGCCTCTCCAACCCCCACACCTTCCTCCACGGGCTGGCCAGCACCGCCATTGGCGCCATCGAGCGGCGCATCTCGGCCGAGGCCAGCCTTGAGGTGACCTTTGGAGACGGCTCCCCCGTCCCGCAGACCGATCTGGAGCACATCGCCCAGGCCATCGCCAAGCACACGGTGCACCTGGCCTGGAAAGACCACGATCTGCTGGTCATCGACAACCTGGCTTGCGGCCATGGCCACGCCCCATCACTGCGTCGCCATATGATGGCCCGCGCGGTTCTCTGAGCCCACCCAGACCGTGTCAGTTGGCATAAAGCCGTCATTTGGCCGCATAAAAGCGCCGCTGAGGGTATACCAGCACTAAAAAACGACACTGGGCGACATCATTTTGTCATATCTCTGTTGCCACCCCCCCATCTCTTGATTAGAGTCCAATTTGACGGCCATGACACGGCTCGTAAGTCGCCCGGGCAACCACGCTGTGGTGTTCAGGGTGCAGGTCGAAGACGGTTGTCACCCGTGTTGCCAAGGCCCGGTCATCAATGCCGGGTTTAAAAAGTGTTGAAGCATCTTTGATTTGCCAGAGATTCCTACCCGGAGTAGAGGAGGAAATCCATGAGCACGCAGATCCAGTCCATTCGTCCGCTCACCATCCGCTCTTTGCAAAAGTTCAAACGCGACGGTCGCAAGATCGTGGCGTTGACGGCCTACGACTACACCTTTGCCCGGCTCGTCGAGCAGTCCGGCGAGGTGGACGTGGTGTTGGTGGGCGACAGTCTTGGGAACGTGATCCAGGGTCAGGACACGACCATCCCTGTGACCGTCGATGACATCATCTATCACTCTCGCGCAGTGCGGCGCGGGCTCAAGAGGGCCCACCTTGTTGGTGACATGCCCTTTATGAGCTACCAGGTCAGCACTGAGCAGGCCCTCAAGAACGCCATGCGCTTGATGCAAGAGGGCCACGTGCACTCGGTCAAGCTTGAGGGCGGCCGCGAGCAAGCCGAGGTGATCCGTCGTCTGACCGCTGCCGGGATCCCTGTGATGGGGCACCTGGGCTTGACGCCCCAGTCCATCCATCAGCTTGGCGGACACCGGGTCCAGGGCCGTGGCCAGAACGCGCATCAGCGGATCCTGGAAGACGCCCAGATCCTCCAGGAGGCCGGGGCCTACGCCATCGTCCTTGAGTGTGTCCCGGCGGCGTTGGCCCTGGAGATCTCCCAGAGCATCCGCATCCCCACCATTGGGATCGGGGCCGGGGAGGGCTGTGATGGCCAGATCCTGGTGATTCAGGACCTGTTGGGCCTGGGAGGGGACTTCAACCCTCGCTTTGTGCGCCGCTTTGCCCAGCTTGGTGATGCCGTGGTCGATGCCGTGCGTGACTACGGTCAGGCGGTGCGCGGTGGGACCTTCCCTTCGGCCGAAGAGACCTACGACCCCATCGCGGTCTGACGTTTCACCCTCCAGATCCACATCAAGACGCCATCGGATGGCCTGAAAGGGGCAAACCGGTGGCTTGTGCACCCCTGCGCCAAGACATCGCATCTGCTCCTATTGACTTCTGAGGTCATCGGGTACAAACGTGCCTTGTGGCGTCCTTACGACGCGATGCATCATCAGGTTACGGAGCAGTTATGCCAACGCGACAAGAGATGTGGGACCGGCTTGGTGAGCCGGTGGATGTGCTGGTCATCGGCGGCGGGATCAACGGGGCAGGGATCGCGCGTGACGCAGCGCGCCGTGGCCTCTCGGTGGCCATGGTTGAAATGCGGGACCTTGCCTGGGGCACCAGCTCCCGGTCGTCCAAACTCGTCCACGGTGGCCTGCGCTACCTGGAGCAATTTGAGTTCAGTTTGGTCTTTGAGGCCGTCAGCGAGCGGCGGATCCTGCTGGACATCGCCCCGCACCTGGTGCACCCGCTTGGCTTTGTCTTCCCTGTCTACCAGTCGTCCCGCAAGCCGCTGGCGATGATCAACGCCGGGATGTGGCTCTATGAGGGGCTCTCGCTCTTCCGCTCTCCCAAGCGTCACAAGACCCTCAAGCCCGAAGAGGTCAAGCAGGTCGAGCCTGCGCTCAACGTCGAAGGGCTCAAGGGCGCCCCGCTTTACTACGATTGTTCGACCGATGACGCGCGCCTGACGTTGGAGTCGGCCATTGACGCGACCCAACAGGGCGCCATGGTGGTCACCTGGGCGCGCGCGGCCGGTTTTGAGCACGATGAAGAGACGGGTCGGATCAAAGCGGTTGTTGTGGAAGACGCGCTGAGCGGTGAGCGCAAGGTGGTGGAGGCCCAGGCGGTCATCAACGCCACTGGCCCCTGGACCGATCGCACGGTCGCGATGGGCAATGGCCCCAAGCAACGCCTGCTGCGGCCCACCAAAGGGACCCACGCGGTGGTGGAGCACCACAAATTGCCGGTCAACCACGCGGTTGTGTGCTTCCACCCCAGTGACGGACGCGTTCTCTTTGCCATTCCGTGGGGAGACAGGACGTATCTGGGCACCACAGACACAGATTACCAAGGGGATCCGGCTGAAGTGGCCGCCACAGGCGACGATATTACCTATCTGCTCGAAGCCACCAACCACCATTTCCCCGAACACACGCTCACACCCGACGATGTCATCTCGACCTGGTCCGGTTTGCGCCCTCTGATGTCTCCGCCGAGCACCAAAGGCGACATCGACGAGTCATCCGTCAGCCGCGAGCACCAGATCATCGTCTCTCAGGACGGCTTGATCACCATTGCGGGCGGCAAATTGACCACCTACCGCCGCATGTCGGCCGAGGTTGTGGACACAGCCGTCAAAGTTCTGCGCGCCGTGCAGGGCAATCGTCCCCGACTGCGCCCTGCAGACACCGACACCGAGCCTTTGCCCGGCGCCGTTGGCTGGCCAGAAGAGGGCGGCACCGAATCCATCGCCGGACAGGCCCGTGAAATTGCCGGAGAGAGCCTTTCAGAAGGGTCTGCCATGGCTTTGGCGCGGATCTACGGCGTGCGGGCGTTGGACATTGCCCGCTTGATCAAAGAAGAGCCCGAATTGGGCCAGCCGTTGGTCGAAGGGCGCCACGAAGTCATGGCTCAGGTGGTCTGGGGCGTGACCGAAGAGATGGCCGCCGAGGTGACCGACGTCATGACGCGCCGCACCCAGCTCTTCTACCGTGATTTTGATCAAGGTTTGGGGGCGATCGACCTGATCGCTGACCGGATGGCGGCGCTGCTGGGCTGGGATGAGGCGCGCAAAGCGGCCAGCATCGAGCGTTACCGGCAGGAAGTGGCGCTCAGCCGCCAGTGGCAGCACGACAAATGACGCTCAACGTTCCCATACGGGCCCAAATGCTGCGTTGAGCTTGCTCCAAAGTCCGCTTCAGGGCTTTAGAACCCCCTTTGTGTTCACCAAAGCCACGTGAAAGCGCCACTGAAGTGTCCCTTGCGGCTCTTTTCAGCGAACGATCTGCTTTAAGAGTCCCACGGCGTCCTCCAGCAGCTCCAAACGGCCAATTTTGCCCTGCAAACGCCCGGGAGGACCCCCGCCGCGACCCTCCATCATGGAGATCACCGGGGTGCCTGCCTCTTTGAGGCGGTCTTTGGGGCCGATCATGAGGAAAAGACCGGGTCCTGTGTCCTCTTCCTGGCCTGTGGTGAGCAAAATGACGGCGTCGGGGCGCGCTTCGGCGGTGGTGTTGGCCACTTTGGTCAGGAACTTCAGGTCCACACCCACCCTGTGCATGTGCAAGACCGAGCCTTCTTGCGATGCCAACGCTCTACCAAGGTGCCCCGAGAGCTCATTTTGGAGCTGTCCCACCTGCCGCGAGAGCCTTTTGGCGTCCTTTTGTGTCTTGGCGACCAACTCGACGTGTTCATTGACCCCAGCGCTGAGCAATTTGCCCATCGCCTGCTGCCGATCCATCGATGTTTCGACCCAGCGCAGCAGTCTTTGGCCCGCCATGTAGCTCAGTCGGGTCTGTCCACCGCGGATCCGCGTCGTGCCCATGAACTTGATCGTCTGAAGCTGCGCTGTGGACGACACGTGGGTGCCCCCGCACGTGTTCAAGTCCAGCCCTTTGATGCCAATGAGCCGAACATCCCCACGGTGTCCCTCGGGGAGCCCCCGCGTCCTGACCCCCAGGTCCTCAAGTTGCTCAGGGAGGGCAAACTGGTGGCTCACGGGGCGTCCGGCGCGGACCTCGGCGTTGACCTGGGCCTCCAGCTCCCCAAGCGCCTCCTGGCTGATCTCCTGACTGTCCAGGTCGATCGAGCACATGTGATCGCCAAGGTGAAAGCTCATCGTCTTCCAACCAAAGCGGGTGTCGGCCAGGGCTGTGATCAGGTGCTGGGCGGTGTGCTGCTGCATGTGGTCAAAGCGGCGGCCCCAATCGACCTCCAAAGAGACCTGCCCAGAGACCTCGGTGTCGGTGACGTGGACGATCTGCCCATCTTCATCTCGCCGCACATCCACCACGCGGGCGCCGCCAATGGTGCCCGTGTCGTGGGGCTGTCCTCCACCTGTGGGGTAGAAGATGGTCTCTTCAAGGCGAGTCTCAAAGACGCCCTCAGCGGTGCATTGGCTGGAGATGACGCGGGTTTGCAGGGTTTTTTGGTAGGCGTCGGTCTGGCAGAGCGACAATTTCACGGCGCATCCTCCTTGGGGACAAGACCACAGGCAACGGAGTTGATCGCCGGGGGTCGGGTGACAGTGGAGCGTTCACGGCCTGCCTTTTGGCCCCAACACGGGTTTGTGGTGGGTGTTGACTTGAACTGTGAACTGTTTTTAAATCCGTTCATAGATGCCCAACGATCTCACCAGGGGACCGCACATGTCAAAGAGACGCCAACGGATTCTGGACGCCGCCGAAGAGCTCCTCAAGCACTACGGACCCCTCAAGACGACCATCGCAGACATCGCGCGTCATGCAAAGGTGGGCGTGGGCACGGTTTACCTGGAGTTCTCCTCCAAGGACGCCATCCTGGAGATCCTCTCGGGCAGCCGCCACGGGACCATTTTGGAGATGATGGAGGCGGCGCTGGACAACACCGACAAAATGCCCGCCGAGCGCCTGGGGGACTTTTTCAAGGCGCGCACGCTGGGCTTTCTGGAGCACGCCAGCCAAGGCCTCCACGGTGCCGAGCTGGTCCACTGCGCCTGTCCAGGGGTGGCCGACGCTCACAGCGCCTTTCTAAAGCGCGAAGAGGCCCTCCTGGTGGAGTTTCTAAGCCTCTACAGCGCCAGCGGAGACTTTGCCCCCCTCGATCCCCACGCCACCACCCGTGCGCTCCTGCGCGCCTACGCCACCTTCTCGCCGCCCTGGGTCTTCAAGTGCGATCGCCAGTCGGTGGAGGCCGATTTGGAGACGCTGCACGGGATCTTGACGCGGGGTCTCCTGGCCAGATCCAAATCCGCTTGATTGTCAGTCCAAAAGAGCGGCGCGTGTGCGGCAGAACGCCGTCAAAGCACCCTGGTGTGCTCAACCGTAGCGGGCCCCTGAGGCCTGGGGGAGGGCATTCAAACGCTCCAGCTCCTGCGCCGTCAGTGCGATGCTGGCCGCCTTGGCGTTTTCGGTCACGCGGTGGGCTTTGGTGGTGCCGGGGATGGTGATGACGTTGCCGGGGCGAGTGATGGTCCAGGCGAGCGCGACCTGTGCGGCGGTGATGCCACGCTGTGTGGCGACGTCTTTGACGACCTCGACCAGGGCCAGGTTTTTGCGGAAGTTTTCGTCTTTGAAGCGCGGGTTGGTGCGCCGCCAGTCGTTTTCGGAGAGATCCGAGGGTTTCTCAAAGCTGCCAGTCAAAAATCCGCGCCCCAGCGGGCTGTAGGCCACAAAGGTGATTCCCAACTCGGCGCAGGCCTCTTGCACATTGCCCGCGCCCTCGTGGACCCGGGTCCACAGCGAGAGTTCGCCCTGGTAGGCGCTGATGGGGTGCACGCTGTGGGCTTGGCGCAGGGTGTCGGCGCTGCACTCGGAGAGTCCAATGGCGCCCACCTTGCCTTCTTCGACCAGGCGCGACATGGCCCCGATGGTGTCGGCGATGGGGACCGAGGGGTCGGGGCGGTGTTGGTAGTAGAGGTCGATGTGGTCGACTCCCAGACGTTTGAGGCTGCCCTCACAGCTCTGGCGCACGTAGTCCGGGTGGCCGCTGACCCCTTTGAATGAGCCGTTGTCTCCGCGCACGATGCCAAACTTGGTCGCCAGGAAGACCTCCTGGCGGCGCTCGCCGAGCACCTTGGACAAAAGGATCTCGTTGCGGTGGGGGCCGTACATGTCCGCGGTGTCCCAGTGCGTCACGCCAATGTCCAGGGCGTGGTGCAGTGTCTGGATGCTGCGGGATTCGTCGGCTTGCCCATAAAATTCGGACATGCCCATGCACCCCAGGCCCACCACGGGCAGCGCCTTGGAGCTTTGGCCCAGTGTGCGGGTCGGTTGTTCGATCTTCTGTGTCATGTCTTCTCCCTGATGGTTCGCGCCGCTGTGCCAGGAGGCCACTGAGCGGCTTGTCAGGGAGGTTAAGGACGGCTGAGAGGCTGGCGACGCGATTGTTTTTCATCGCTGGCATGAGAACATCTCATGGCTTCATTTCTGCGGCGAGCCATTGCCTCAAGATCTCCAGTTTGCGCCCATCAACGCTGCTGGGGTGCCACACCAGATGGTAGGAGAGTGGGTCTGGCGACCACGCGGTGACGGGTTGGCGCAGAGTGCCCTTTTCCAGCGCTCCACGTGCGATCTGCCAGGGCACGATGGCCACGCCCTGGCCTTCCATGGCAGCTTCAACCGCCATGGACTGCCTGTTGAAGGTGACCACAGGCCCTTTAAGCGCGATGCCCGTGTGCTCGGACCACATCCGAGACGGGGGCGCGCCGCGCGGTGAGGTGGGCGTGAAGGCCTCCAGGACGGTGGATGAGCGCAGTTGCGCGTGGAGGTCGCCGCTCGATCCCCACAACGGCGCGCAGACCGCCACCAGCCGCTCTTGAGCCAAGAGCATCGAGTCATGCCCCGGGTAATTCCCCCTCCCATAACGCACCGTCGCGTCCACCTCGCCGTTTTCCAGGTCATGGTATTGAAGCCCGGCCACGGGCTCGATGGCCCACTGCGGGTGTTGGCGCCGAAAGGCCGATAGGCGCGCGATCAACCAGCGGTTGGCCAGCGAGGGCGGGGCGCCAAGCCGAATGGGCGTGGGCGCAGGCGCGGTGATGGGAGGTTGTTGGAGGCTTTGGATTTGCTGGGCGATGTGGTTCAGACCGTGCGCCACCGCTTTGGCCACAGCGACGGCTCCCGGCGTGGGTTTGACCCCCGAAGGCCCCCGAACAAAGAGCGCGCACTCCAAGGACGTCTCCAGAGCGCGGATCTGGTGACTGATGGCCGATTGGGTGACGTGCAGTTCTCGGGCGGCGTGGGTGAAATTGCCGTGTCGAACGGCGGCTTCCAGGCATTTGAGGGCCTGAAGGGAGGGCAAGTCGGGGAGTTTTTGGGAGGTCATGGGGCGTTTTTCTTATCCCGAAGTCCGCTGCTGGTGGCATGGTTCAGGAAGTTTAAGCTCGTATTGAAGGGGGCTGGTGGTCAAATTGAAGCTCTGTGCTTGACCGTCTCGTGAATGGGTTTAGGTTTCGTTCATGAATCAGGGTCGCAAGGCAACCCCAACCTGGAGACAGGAGCGAAACATGAACAGGATATACAGCGTAACGGACATCAACGACTCTTCCTTCCCGCTGATCCCGCTGCGCCATAAAGTGGTGTTCCCCGGCTCGACGATCCCTTTGGTGATTGGCCGGCCACGCTCTGTGGCGTTGGTGCAGAAGGTCAAGCCGGGCCAAGTCATTGGTTTTGCCGTTCAAAAAGATGCACAGCTTGAGGATCCGGGTGTGGCCGATCTGCACCCGGTGGGTGTGTTGGCCAGGGTCCAGCGTGTGCTGCGCACCGGCGAGCAGCGTTACCGCCTCCTGGTGGAGGGTTTGGAGCGCTTTCGGTTGGACAATCTGGTCCAGCTCCACCCCCATTGGATGGCCGAAGGGACGTTGGTCCGTGGCGATGCCGTGGACGTGAGTGTGTCGAGTGCGATCGCCGAGGTGGTGCTTGAAGATCTGGAGGCGCTGGCCAAGTCGGCGGGCGGATCGGTCTCGGGGGCGCTGCGCGCCGATGAGGAGCCGGGTCTGCTGGCCGACCGCGTGGCGGCGGGACTGGGTCTGGATATCGCCGAAGAGATCGACGTGTTGGCGGAGCTTGATCCGCTGGACCGCTTGAAGCTGGTGGCCGAGATGGTCAGCCAGGCCAGGGCGCGGTTGGACGTCAAAAAGAGCATCGACTCCAAGGTCCGTCAGCGTTTTGGCAAGAACCAGCGCGAGGCCGTGCTGCGCGAGCAGCTGCGCGCCATTCGCCAGGAGCTTGGCGAGGGCGCCGACAGCGAAGATGAGATGGAGGCGCTGCGCAAGCGCCTGGATGAGGCCGAGTTGTCCGAAGAGGCCCGCAAAGTCGTGGAGCGCGAGTTCCGGCGGCTGGAGCAGATGGGTCAGGGGCAGGCTGAGGCCAACGTCATCCGCAACTATCTGGAGTTGATCGCCGAGCTGCCGTGGTCTGAGCGCGTCACCAGCGAGATCAACATCGAGGCGATTGAAAACCAGCTCAACGGCGACCACTTTGGTCTCGAAGACGTCAAAAAGCGCATTTTGGAGCACATGGCGGTCCTGAAGATCTCGGGCAACCCGCGTGGGACCATCCTGTGCTTTGCTGGACCGCCCGGT